>CAZQEN010000397.1:0-6725 GCA_964591605.1 uncultured Planctomycetales bacterium | reverse complement strand
CAAGGGCTGGATCGCCTACGGCGCGCGAAGCGACAAGGGCGACTGGGACCTGTTCCTCTGCCGGCCGGACGGCTCCGACGTCCGGAACATCACAAACACCCCGCAGTTCAGCGAAGCCGCGCCCCGGTTCAGCCCCGACGGCAAGAAACTGCTCTATCGGCGATTTCCCCGCGATACCAAGATCAGCCACGACCAGTGGGGCTTCCAGGGTGAACTGATCATCGCCAGCGCCGACAACACCCACGCGGCCCCGGTCGGCGGCGATGGCGAATTCCCCTGGGCCTCCTGGTCGCCCGACGGCAAACAGATTGCCTGCCTGACCAAAAAGGGGATTCAGATTGTGGATCTGGCCACCCGGAAGGTCACCCGCGAGCTGCCCCGCAAGGGCATGTATCAGCAGCTCACCTGGTCGCCCGACGGCAAGTGGTTTTGCGGCGTGACCAACCATCTCGGCGAGCTCTGGACCGTCGCCCGCATGGATGCGGCCGGCGGCGGCATCAATCCGGTGAACACCTTTCAGAACTGCACGCCCGACTGGCTGGCCGATTCGAAGCGGATCATCTTCTCCCATCGCCCGAAGGGACAGGAAGGCTACGGCTGGACCCAGCTCTGGATGGCCGACGGCGACGGGAGCAACCGCCGGCTCCTCTACGGCCAGGACGGCCGCCACGTCTACGGCGGCGCCACCTCGCCGGATGACACCTATGTCCTCTTCACGGCATCGGTTGCGGACGGCGGCGAATCCGAGAAAAACGGCGCCCCCATGCACGTGATCCGGCTGGCGGACACCCCTATGATCACGGGTGAAAGCAAAGACCTGCGGAAACTCCATCCCCACACCCAAAACGGCCCCCTCCTCACGCTCCCGACCGGCTGGGAGCCGCACTGGACGGAGGAGGGAGCTCTTGGTGTGAAATAGGGGTAGCCCAAAGTACAACCCGTGCGTTCGAATCCGTGGTTACTCAGAGAGTGGTTGCCAGCCAATTCTCGGTTGGGATGTCCGGCAACGCGGTGAAATCCTGGTCCGATGTCCCCACCGTCAGTGTCATTTGCCTGGCCAACGCGGCGAGCATCATGTCCACCTGAGAGAGCACGCGGCCGCGGAGCTTGAGGTCGTGATGGATGATGCCGTAAAGCCTGGCGGTCGACGGGTCGATCGGCCAGACGCGGATCTGGCGGAGCAATCGTTCCAGGTTGAGGCGGTACACCTCGGGCTGACTGACCTGCTGAATACCGGCTTCGATCTCGCAGAGCACCGGCACACAGGTGCCCACCTTCACGCCGCGCGTGCGCAATTCGGCGATTCGCCGCCGCACGATGGATCCGGGCGTAACCGCATGGCCGACGTGGTTGGTATCGAGCAGGTAGCCGGCGGTCACGGCAGCCCCCATTGTCTGCGAACGGCGTCTTTGCTTTCCTGCTCGATCTGGTCGAGCGCCTGACGGAAGCGATCGTGTTCCTCGTGCGGCAATTGCGCGGTGGCAGCGTCCATCTCCTGCACCCACTGGCCGATCTCCACGCCGGCCACGTCGGGTCCTGGTTCCTCGACAATCAGTTCCTGCCCTTCCGTCCAATCGGGCGGCAGGGGATCGACGGGTTGGATGACGCCATGCCGAAGAACTGCTTTGATGGTCATATCGGCCCCTCTATTGAGCATAAGATAATACACGGCCGGGTCAACTCTTGCTGCTTTCAGGCCGATTCATGGGGGCATGCGTGCCCGGAGTATCCTGTCGTCCTTGCACCACTCTGGGGCGCGATTTGAACAGGGTGTTATGACGATCCTCGACAGTGCCTGTACAATCCTCCAGCCTTCATGACCTGGCCGAGGCGTCGCGTGCAAATGCGGGTACGACGGCGGGGATGATGGACGCTGCGAACCAAGTGCATCCTCACACCGGTGTGGCACCGGCGTCTCGACGGTGTCCGGACAGCACGGCGGGCGGCTGCTACCGGGTGGTGGGACGCGCTCCTGGTCTCTTTTCCTCTTTCTGTGTGACGGATGGTGAGACTGCTGATGAATCATCCCATTCGAGCGATGCTGGCGGGAATCCTGATGATGTGCGGCGCGTCCTGCCGCAAGGCCGAAACCGGCGCGGACGCCCAGGTGACGAAACTGGGCAGCGTCGAGGTCACCGCCCGGCTCGAGGAGATCCGCGGCACCTTTCCGCCGAACAATCTCTACGACTACGTCTACGTGCTCAAATATCGCGTGCTGGAGACCCACCGCGGCAAGGTCGACGGCCAGACCATCCTGGTCGGGCACTACAATCCGCTCAAAGCGCGGACCGAGGCCGCCGATAAGCGTTCCGGCCCCATCGGAGGCAATCTCCGAAAGTTCACCGCCGGCGATATCCATCGCATGGCCCTCGAGACCCCGCTCGATGACTTCTACATGGGGCCGCTCATCAACAAGTACCACGACGAAGACAAGAGCCCGCTCTACTGGGCCGTCTGGACCAACCGGGTCGTGAGGTGACCGCGGATGGTATTCACCTCACACGTCTTTATCTTCTACTTTCTGCCGATCGTCCTGCTGATTTATTACTGCGTGCCGGTCCAGCGCAACCTTCAGTTGCTGATTGCCAGTTACATCTTCTACGGCTGGTGGGACCCGTGGTTCGTGCTGCTCATGCTGCTGGCAACGGTCGTGAACTATGTCTGCGGACGGGTGATCGCGGCGGCCGGCGAGAATCGCCGTCGGGCCACCGCCGCGCTCGTCGTGTCCGTGACGGCCAGCCTCGGCCTGCTGGGCTTCTTCAAGTATTTCACCTTTGCCCAGGAAAACCTGAGCCGGCTGCTCACCGCACTGGGGGCCCAGCCGCCGTCGATCCTCCAGATCGCCCTGCCCATCGGCATTTCCTTCTACATCTTCCACAACATCAGCTACACGGTGGATGTGTACCGGGGCGTGGCCCCGCCCGTGCGGTCGTTCCGTGATTTCGCCTGCTTCATCGCCCTCTTTCCGCAACTCGTGGCCGGCCCCATCCTGCGCTACAACGTCATGGCCGGCCAGCTCATCCAGCGCACGCACAGCCTCGACCGCTTCTCCGCCGGCGTCGCCCTGTTCGTCCTCGGTTTCGCGAAGAAGATCCTGCTGGCCAACGCGATCGCCCCCATGGCGGACGCCGCCTTCGCCGCCCGGGCCCCGGGCGTGCTGGACGCCTGGTTCGGCGTGATCGCCTACGCATTCCAGATCTATTTCGATTTCTCCGGGTATTCCGACATGGCCATCGGCCTGGGGCGGATGATCGGCTTCGAGTTCCCGCGCAATTTCGACGCCCCCTACCGCTCGGAGAGCATCACCGAGTTCTGGCGCCGCTGGCACATCTCGCTTTCCACGTTCCTGCGCGACTATCTCTACATCCCGCTCGGCGGCAACCGCGTGAGTCCGCGGCGCAACTACTTCAACCTGACCGTGGTGATGCTGCTCGGCGGGCTCTGGCACGGGGCCAACTGGACGTTCGTGGCCTGGGGCGCCTTCCACGGCGGCCTCCTCGCGTTTGAACGGATGATGGGGAAAAGAAGCATGTACGCCGCCGCCCCGCGCCCGGTGCGCGTCGGGCTGACGTTCGTGCTCGTGCTGGTCTCGTGGGTGCTTTTCCGCTCCGACACGCTTTCCGACGCCGGCGCCTACCTGGCGGCCATGTTCGGAGCCGCCGGCTTGCCCGGCCGGTCCATCCTGCTGGCCGGCGAACTCTACAACCCGGGCCGACTCGTGGAGATTGGCCTGTGCGCCGCCCTGGCGTTCGGATCGATCCAGGCCATCGACTGGGTCGACCGCCTGACCTGGCTGCGGGTGCTGGTCGTGATTGTCCTGTTTGGCATGGGAGCAGCGACGATGTTCACCCAGGCGTTCAACCCGTTCCTCTACTTCCAGTTTTAGGGAGGTCGTCCCATGGCGGGACGCGGACCGCGTTATCTGCTCACCATCGCCTTCCTGACGCTCATCGGGGCGGTCGCGCCGTTCCAGGCGCTCCGCGAGATCCGGCAGGGCGAATCCCCGCAGGCGCTCGACGTGCTGCGCCGCGCGCCCAGCGCAGCGAGCCTCCGGTCCTTTGAATGCGATCTCGAGGATCAGTCGGTCGTGACTCGCGTCGTCCGACCGCCCACGCAATACCTGCGGTACCGCATCTTCGGCGATACCGGCGAGCAGGCCCTGGTCGGCCGGCACGGCTGGTGGTTCTATCGTCCCGATGTCCGCTTCCTGACCGAGCGCTGCCCCGACCAGCCGGCGGCCAGGACCGGACCTGGCCCGGCCGTCTCTGCCATTGTCGGTTTCCGCGATCAACTGGCGGCGAGGGGTATTCATCTCCTGGTCCTGCCGATGCCCGGCAAGCCGTCGATCTACCCGGACATGATCACGCGGCGGGCCGCCCCGTGTGACCCGCGGTGCCACGAATACACCCGCCGCCTGTGCGAGGATCTGACGGCCGCCGGCGTCGAGGTGACCGACCTGTTCCACGTGTTCGCTCGGGCACGCGGTGAGGCAGATCCTTCGGACAGCGCCGGGCTCTACCTCACGCGCGACACACACTGGACGAACCTCGGCGCCCGGCGCGGGGCCGAGGCGGTCGCTCGCCGGCTCCGCGAGTTGAACTGGGTTTCGCCCGGCCTGGTCCGCTACGACGTGCGGCCGATCCGCGTTCACCGCCCGGGCGACGTTCTGCGGATGCTCAAGTGCCCGCCCATCGAGGCCCTCTTCGAGCCCGAGGAAATCGAGTGTCTGCAGGTGGTGCGGTGGGAGGATGGTCAGCCGTATCGCGATGCGCCCGAGTCGCCGGTGCTCGTGCTGGGTGACAGCTTCCTGCGGATCTACGAGCGGGACGAACCCGGCTCGGCCGGCTTCGTCGCCCATCTGGCCCGCCAGCTTTCACTTCCGCTCACCTCGATCATCAGTGACGGCGGCGCCTCCACGCTGGTCCGGCAGGAACTGAGCCGGAAACCGGCCCTGTTCCGCGCCGCCCGCGTGGTGATCTGGGAGTTCGTCGAGCGCGACATCCGCTTCGGAATCGAAGGCTGGCAGGATGTCTCTCTGCCGACGCCGACCTCGCGTCCCGCCGGCGGCTGAATCCAGCCCGCGGCACGGCAGACGCGCTGCCTCCTGCTCTCCGGGCGGGCAATCCCCCGCAGGCGCTCGCGGGCCGCAGAGGTGGCCTGCGAATCTCAAATCTCCCATTCGTTCGCGGGTTCGACCCACGCCAAGTCTCCGCACTGCAAATGCGCGACATCGTGTTTTGATGACAGAATGCCTCCGGCCCGCCAATTGAAGGCCGACCCGTGATGAGTGGTCCTCTCTGCCCTGATGGGCGTTCACTCATCCACGGTTGCTCTGTTCGCCCGGGCGGTTGACCAGCCCCGGGAGGGGCGAAAGGTGGTAGCCCGCGGCGTGAGCCGCGGGGATCGGGTCGCCCTCGTCAGCCGAGCCCCGGCAGGGGCGATAGAGGGATGGCCTTCTTACGCCCCTCCGGGGCTGACATGCCCCGTGATCGCTTCCCCACGGCTTGCGCCGTGGGCTACCATCTTACGCCGCTCCGCGGCTTTGCCGTGCCGCTCCGCGGCTTCGTCATGCCGGTCCGCAGCTTTGCCGTGCCGCTCCGCGGCTTTGCCGTGCCGCTCCGCGGCTTTGCCGTGCCGCTCCGCGGCTTCGTCATGCCGGTCCGCGGCTTTGCCGTGCCGGGCTGCGGCTCTGCCATGTCGGGCTGCGGTTGCTGTAGGACGGTCAGGCAATCACCTTTGGTCGTTTGGGGTTTCGCGAAAACGTTGCCACGGGTCCGTGACACATCGGGCGGGGCGCTGATCAGAACCCCGAGCGTGAGCGAGTGGGCCTGATCCTCGAACGGATGGACGCAAAGCCTCCCGACGGACGTCGGGACTCCGGGTTCTGATGGTTGGCGCATCTGACCCCGCCGATCATGACACGGACCCCGTTGCCACAGCCCTGCGGGCGCGGGGGGCTTGGGTCGAAAGTCGAAAGTCGAAACCGTGCCACAGCCCTGAGGGCGCGGGGGGTTTGGCCATGCTTTCGGGCATCGGCGGCCGTTTGTCGTGCGGTCGGCCCGCCTGCACGTGCAACCGGGCGGTTCCAGGGACGCCATCCTGGCGTGCCCCATTTATCCAGATGGGCCCCACACGGCGTGCAGGAACGGACACGCATCTCGCGTCCAGTTTTCTCTTGACGCGCGTTTCGGTCCTCGATAGCCTATAAAAAGGCCTTTTGGCCCGGAGTCTGGGCTGAGAGGCCGGTGGTTGAGGACGATGACGGGCTGAATGGATCACGAACAGCCCGGGTATTCGGAAAGATGACTCAGGAGGGGGAGCGGTTCGATCGGCGGCGCCGGCATGGGTCTTGCCGGTGGCGCACGGTGGCGGAGCCCGCTCGTCCGTCTGATTGCAGCGACGCCGTTCTGCACGTTGGCCCTTTCCTGAGTTGGTTTGGTCGTTCTCGACGCGCAAGGGATGAATCCCCACACGCGCCGCTTGACATATTGAGGTCCCTGCAGCGGCCGTCCATGGTGTCGTGGAGGTTTGGCTGCGCAACCATGCGTGAGGAGGAAAAGCATGAGAACAGTCAGCACCATGCTGGCGCTGGTGGTCCTGATTGCCGCCCCGGCGTCGGCCGATTTCCTGACCAACGGCAATTTTGACACCGGCACGCTGGCCGGGTGGACGCAGCACTCGGAGGCCTTTCCGGCAGTCCCCCCCCTCGACATCATGACTGCGGG
>CAZQEN010000396.1:0-6781 GCA_964591605.1 uncultured Planctomycetales bacterium | reverse complement strand
GCGAGGCCAGCCTGCGGCGACTGCGGATCGAGACCATCGATCTGTATCAGCTTCTCTACCCCGATCCGCAGACGCCGGTCGCGGCGAGCGTCGAGGCCCTCCAGCAGCTTCGCAGCGAAGGGCGGATCCGGGCGATCGGCGTCTCGAATTTCAGTGTCGAGCAGCTCGCCGAGGTGCGTCGGAACGGGTTCGTCGAATCCGTGCAGCCGGAATTCTCGCTGCTCGATCGTGCGGCCGCCGACGACCTGCTGCCGTACTGCGCCGAGTACGGAATTGCCGTCCTGACGTACGCTTCGCTCGGGAAGGGACTGCTGACCGGCAAATTCGACGCGGCCAGCCGGCTGACTGATGTGCGGGCGGCCGATCCGCTCTTCCAGGGTGACAGATTCCGGCGGAATCTCGCCCTCGTCGAGGATCTGCGGCAGATCGCCGCTCACGTGGGCAAGACCCCGGCCCAGGTCGCTCTCCGTTGGGTCATTCAGCAGCGGGGGGTGACGTCGGCCGTCGCCGGCATCAAACGCGCCTCACAGGCCCGCGAGAACGCGGCAGCGGGGCAATTCGAGCTCTCGAACGAAACACTCGAACAACTGGACGCACTGGCAACCAAGGAGGCCTGAACCATGCCGCTCGAACGGGGCAAACCGTCGACCGCATCCGGAAAAACCGGCGTGCCGGTCGCCGCATCCGGCCGCACGGGGGCGCCCATTGCCGGCTCGGGCTCGAAACCGATCGTCGGCCCGCCCCGGGCCATGGAAGAGGCCGTTCGCGAGAATCTCGGACGCACCCACCTGTCCCTGCGGGCCATCCGCGATGAGCTCGAGATGTTCGAGAAGGAGATCAAGTGGCGCGACGAGCGCCTCAGCCAGCTCGAGCTCGAACTTCAGGAGGAGCGGGCGCGCACCGGGGGCCCCGATGCGGCCGCCGGCAACGACCGCCTGCGCGAGGCCCGACTGCAGATCGAGCAGCACACGGCCGCTCTTCGCGAGCGCGACGGGCGCATCCAGGCGCTGGTGCTCAAGGAGCGTGAGCTGCTCGGGCGTGTCCAGACGCTCACCCACGAGCGCACCAAAAGTGCTCAGGCCCTGGCCGACATGGTCAAGCAGATCCAGGAACAGCAGCGCCGCACCCAGGCCCTGGAAGAGAAGCTGGCTCAGCAACAGCGCGAATGGCAGGAGCGCGAGAAGGCGGCCAGCCTGGCCGATCCCTCCGCGATGGTCCAGCCGCCGGGGGGATGGCGCAGGATGAGCGGGCCCGCCCGCGTGGGCATCGTGCTGATCACACTGATCATCGTTGGTGCGTCGCTCGCACTGGCGGCCGGCACCCTGATGCGGGCCGAGCCGCGGTTCCGGGTTGCCGGTCAGCTCGTCGTGCCTGCCGATCAGGCGGAAATGGTGCTCGACGAGCTCAAGGACGACCCGCGATACGCCCGGTTCGAGACCGCGCAGCGCCCGCTCGGTCCGCAGGCCGCGAGCCTGACGCTCGCCATTGAGACGACGGCCAAAGACGAAATGAGGCGCGAGCTCGACACGCTGGGTCGAACCCTGGTGGCCCGCCTCACGCCGCCGCCCGCGACGCAGCCGGACCTGGCGGCGGCACGCGATGAGCTGGAGCGGCGACTCGGCAACCTCGACCAGCGCCTCGCGGACCTCGATCGTCAGATGAGCGGTCTGACGACGCAGCCCGCCCGCGCGGGGCTGGGGCCGGAGATGGGGCTGTTCAAGGCCTGGCGCGAGTTGCTCAGCGAGCGCCAGAACGTGGAAGCCCAGCTCAAGCTGCTCCGGCCGCGGATGACCGCGAGCCAGCCATCCGCCGATCAGATCCAGGTCGACAAGGATGCGATCACTCGGGCGGAGGCCGCCGACTCCCAGTTGCAGGCCAACCGGGAGGCGCTGGCCACCCGACAGCAGCAGCTTCGCGAGCTGATTCGCAAGTCGCTCGAAGCCGGCGTGGCGCCCCTTTCACGGATGACGACCGACATCGCGGCCGCGGCCAAGGACGTGGGCGACTCGTCGCAGGACGTGAGCGACCCGGACGTGACCCAGGTGGCCGCGACGATTACGCAGACGCTCACCGAATGGACAAAGAGCCTCTCGGAGCTGCAGGAGGCCTGGCAGGCCGCTGCGAAAGCGGCCGGCGACGATCAGGCGGACCTGCTGGCCGTGCAGTCGAAGCTGGAGCCGGCCCTGATCGCGTTCCGAGATCGGAGCAAAGCTCATCGTACGACGATGGAGAAGGCGATTGAGTCTCTCGGCGAGGGCGGGCAGGAGCCGACCAAGCGGATCGTTCTGCGAAACGGCCTGTCGCGGCAGCTCAAGCCGGCGCTGGATGCCCACGAGAGCGCGTTGCAGGTGCTCAAACCGCTGCTGTCGGCGGACAATCCGGACTTGGCCGGCCTGATGCAGACAGTCACCGGCCTGCGCACGCAGGTGACCACGCAGCGCGAGCGCATCGCCGCGACGGCGCGGGACGAGGCGTTGCGGCAGGCTCGCGAGGCCTGCGAGAAGGATGTGGCGGCCGCGAGGGCCGAGCATGAGCGCTGGCTGACCCGCGCCGCCGAACTCGACGCCGCCCTGCTGGAGCAGAACCGCAAGGCGCTGGAGTTGCTGCCGCAGATGGACGGGGAGCGATCGATCGCCCAGCGCCGGGCGGAGCTCTACCAGGAACGCTCGACGATCCTGAGGGAGCTGGCGGACCTCTCGCACAACGAGGTTCAGGCCCTCGCCCAGCGCTCGCAGCGCATGATTCCGTGGTACATCCCGGCCGAGGCGACACCGCTGCCCGTCTCCCCTCGCGAGCGGCTTGGCCAGGCGATGCTGTTCGGCTCGATTCCGCTGGGGATCGGCGCGCTGATTCTGATTTCGCTCTGGGCCGGCCAGCTTTACCTGCGCTCCCGGCAGCTCGCCAGCGACTACGAGCGGCTCCTGCGCGAGGCGGGCCACCCGCGGTAGAATTATATAGAAGTTACTGGGCCGGAAGGCGGTGCGGCGTACGGGGGGAACTCCCCCGCGGCGTGCCGGCGGGCGAGCTCTACGTATCCGTGGATGACGCGGTGGATATAGGCGCGCTCGGCGTCGCGAAGCTCTCGCACCACCCTGCCCGGCACGCCCATCACCACCGAGCCCGGCGGCACAATCGTCCCCGGCGCCAGGACCGCACCGGCCGCGATGAGACAGTCTTCCCCGATCTCGCAGTCGTCCAGGATCGTGGCCCGCGAACCGACGAGTGTGCGGCTGCCGACCCGCGCGCAGTGAACCAGCGCGTGGTGGCCGATCGCCACGTCCAACGCGATCTCCAGCGGCACGCCCAGCTTGCAGTGCAGGATCGCCGCGTCCTGAACATTGACGCGCTCGCCCAGCCGGATCGGCGCCACGTCGCCGCGGATGACGCAGTGATGCCAGACATTGCTGTCGGTCCCGAGCGTCACATCGCCGACGATGACGGCCGTCTTCGCCGCATAAATGTTTCCCAGCCGCCGGATGGTGTGAATGTCTGACACTCCCGATCGTCCTCCAGAGACAACCGCCTGTCATGCCTTCAATTCGGCGGCGACCCGCATCAGGGCGGCCATGCGGTCGGGGTCGGGCGGCTGATGCCACTGCCCGTCGCGCTTGATGAACGAACCGACGATGAACGCCTCGGCCAGCGGCCACAGCTCCGGCAGGTTGTCGGGGGTCACCCCCGAACCGATGACCACCGGCAGCTCGACGGCCGCACTCACGGCGCGGACGTCCGCCAGCGACGCCGGCCGGCCCGTAGCGCTCCCCGTCACGATCACCGCGTCCGCGCCGAAGAACGCCGCGGCCTGCGCCGCCTCGGCGATGTCCACATCCGCGGTGATCGCATGGCTGGCGTGCTTCTTCTTGATGTCCGCAAAGACGCGGATGTGTTCGGCCCCGATCTCGCGCCGGTAGCGCAACAGCCGGGCCGCATCGGCCTCGGGCATGAGTCCCTCGTCGGCCACGTGGGCGAATGCGAAGTTCTCGGCGCGGACGAACTGAGCCCCGGCCGCCAGGGCGACCGCCATCGCCTCGCGGTTCGCACCCGCCAGAATCTGCACGCCCAGCGGCAGCTCGACGGACTGTCGGACGGCGTCCGCGACCGCCGCCATGCCCGCGACGATCTCCGGGCCCGCCTGCTGCCGCAGGTACGGGCGGTCGTGCATGTTCTCGAGCAGGATCGCATCAAAGCCGGCGGCGGCGAGGGACCACGCCTCGCCGACGGCCTGCTCGATGATCCCGGGCATCGGCCGGGCGCAGAACGGCGTGCCCGGCAGGGCCCCGACGTGCACCATGCCGATCAGGGCATGCTCAGTCCCGAAGATCTCGGTGATCAGGCTGATGGCTCGGCCTCCGACGGTTCGATCAGATCTTGATGTCGAAGAGCACTTTCGCGCCTTCCGTAAAGCGGGCCTCGTCGATCCGCAGCCCCAGGCCCGGTGCGTCCGGCACGGCAACCAGGCCGTCTTTCAACGAGTAGCCCTCCGCGATCAGCGCCGGCGACGACAGGGGATCCTCCTCGGCCCGGTAGAAGTTCGGGATGGCCCGCCCCACCTGAAGTTGGAGGTAATAGCCAACGAGCGAACCCCAGTTGTGCGGCGCAACCCGCGCCCCCGATCCCCGGCCCATTCCTGCCTCGGTCAGAATGTCCTCGAAGCCGAACTGGTTCATGTCGCCCTGGAGGATGTCGACCGCCTTCGCCTCCACCCAGTGCCTGAACTCGTCCGGGCTCCCGTGGTTCTCGCCGTCGGCGATGAGGGTATCGAGTTTCTGTTCGCGCAGGAACTGCCGCAGCTCGACGTACTCGGGGAATCGATCGGGCTTGACCGGAATCATTTCTTCGATAAACGCGATGTCCAGGTCGCCGATCTCCTTCATGAGCTGCCGGGTTCGCGGCAGGTTGTATCCGTCATTGGCGTCGATCCCCAGCAGCACCTTGGGCCCGACGTGCCGGCGGGTGAGCTTGACGACGGCCACATCGCGGGCGTCGCCCTCCTCGCGCAACATCCATTTCGCCCCGCGGCCGACTTTGAGCTTGAATGCCCGATGCCCGGCCTGCAGGCCCAGGTCGAGCTGACGCTTGAACTCGCTCTCGTAGTCGCTGGCGTGCCCGGCGATCAGATCGATGAAGTAAATCGAGCCGTCGTACGCGGGCACCTGCCGCGGTCCGGCCCCGCCGAGCAGTTCATACACGGGCTTCCCGAGCAGCTTGCCGGCCAGGTCCCAGTAGGGGCTGGTGTTGCGGCCGAATGGCCCGACCATCAGCCGCTCGTTTGGCCGATACAGCTCCGAGAGCCGGCGGCCCAGGACGGCCTGGCAGCTCTCGCGGCTGGCCGAGCTCGTGCCGAGCCCGTCGATTCCCGCGTCGGTGTAGACGCGCACCATGCGGTCCGAGGAGTCAATGCCGTGGTCGTCCCGGCGCGAGTTCTTCCCGATGTACTTGGGCCGGCGGGTGCGCAGGTCAAAAGCGACGATCCGGGTGATGCGCACGTCCCTGGGCAGCTCGCCGGCCCAGGCGTGGCCCGCATACAGCGCGGCCCCCGCGACGCACAGGAACTGACGCCGGTTGAGTTCAAGCGCGGAGCTCATGGCCGCGATTGTAGAGCACTCCCGCGGGGGCGCGTAGACCCGGGCCCCGCCGTCGCGCGGGCCGCCACCGCATTTGCAGAATCCGGGCGGGGCCCGTAACCTATATGGTCCTCCACCAGCAGACCCGGCGGGTATGCCGGTACTCCACGGTGAGTGTAGCTCAGTTGGTTAGAGCACGAGGTTGTGGTCCTCGGGGTCGCGGGTTCGAGTCCCGTCACTCACCCTTGACGTAAAACACGCCGAACGCATGACTTAGCGTACCTTCCCGCGTCGGGAAGTGCGGCCCGGAAACGACGTGAAAAACGGTAGTCTACCGGCGAAAAGCCGTCAGACAACCCGGATTCACGCGATTGGAGGCCGACATGCCCGAACCGAAAACACCGTCCTACCGTCATCACCGAGCATCCGGGCAGGCCGTGGTCACGCTGAACGGCAAGGACCACTACCTGGGTGAGCACGGCACGGAGTCCAGCCGGCGAGAGTACGACCGCCTCATCGCGGAGTGGCTGCAGAACGGCCGCCAGATCCCCCGCGATGGCAGCGGGGCCGACATCACCGTCGCGGAGCTGGTGAACGCCTTCCGGAAGTACGCCGAGGGGTACTACGTCAAGAACGGCGTTCGGACCGGAGAACAGGAGTCCATCAAGCGAGCGCTTCAACACGTCCTCCGACTCTACGCCGATCTGCCCGCCCGCGACTTCGGGCCGCTCAAGCTCAAAGTGGTTCGCGAGAAGATGGTTGCCGCCGGCTGGGTTCGCACGAGCATCAATAAACAGGTGGCCCGCGTGCGGCTCATGTTCAAGTGGGCGACCGAGAATGAGTTGATCCCGCCGTCTGTCTACCACGGCCTGCAGGCAGTCTCCGGCCTGCGAAAGAATCGTCATCCTGGCGTTGCCGAGTCAGACCCCGTCCGACCGGTGCCCGACGCCTACATCGACGCGGTGAGGCCGCACGTCTCGCGGCAGGTCTGGGCGATGATCGAAATGCAGCGATACACCGGCATGCGCCCGGGCGAGGTAGTCGCGATGACCACCGGCGCCATCGACACCACCGGCCAGATCTGGGAGTACCGGCCATCGACGCACAAGTCTGAGCACCACGGCCGCGAGCGGATTATCCCCCTGGGTCCGCGGGCGCAGGAGGTGGTGAGGCCGTTCCTGCGTTCCAGCCTGACTGAATCGCTGTTCAGCCCGATG
>CAZQEN010000395.1:0-6795 GCA_964591605.1 uncultured Planctomycetales bacterium | reverse complement strand
GCAGCCGGTTCGCTGACGTGGACGATTGCCGCCGCTCCGGCCAGCGGCACCGCCGATTTCGTCGGCGGCAGCAACGGGGCGAGCGTCACGATCTGTTACACGCCGGATCTCGATCAGCTCAGTGCCGACAGCTTTGTCGTGCAGGTGAGCGACGGCTGCGGCGGGCAGGATACGGTGACCGTCAACGTCACCGTCGATGCCTGCCCCAACCTGCTGATCGATGCGTTCGGCGGCTACGCCAGTCAGTCGGCGTTCGAGGGCGTGTGGTTCGATACCGCCAACTCGGCCTATTACATCGACACGGTCAACGGCTGGGTCACCATGCCGAGCCCCTCGGCCAACAGCCTCGGGCGGTACTACCGCAACCTCGGCGGCGACTTCAACGGGACCGATGCCAACCCGCTGGTGATGAACCTCGATTTCTATCTCGATCCGGCCGGCGCTCCGAACTGGAGCGGGGCCCGGCATTACGTCGAGCTCCGCGGCTATTCGGGCGATGCGTACAACAGCGGGACGCTCGAAAACCTGCTCGCCATCGGCGTGCATAACACGTCCAACGACACGTGGAGCACGACGCGTTACCAGGGCCGCGTCACGTTCGGTGCGAACTGGCAGACCCTCGATGAGGGTTCGGCGCCCGTCCGCCAGAGCGGCTGGCATCAGCTCCGGATCGAGGTCACGAGCAGCCAGGTGCGGTTCTATGTCGACGGGGTGCTCTCTGAAACCGAGTCCCGTCCCAATGCGCTCGGCTTCGACAGCGTGGTGATCGGTTCCGATCTCACGGCGAACGGGCACCTCGCGGCCGTCGACAATCTGACCATCACCTGCGGGCCGTGAGGCGTGCGGCCGGGTGAGGGTGCCGTCTATGTGTGTGTCGAGGCGTGGGGTCCGCTCCCTGGCGGTCGGGGCTCTGATCAGCGCTGTCTACGTGTGTCATGAGTGGCCGGGACGGCGCCGGGAAGGCTGCGGGCCGGGGTTGGCGGCTGTATAATCGACCCCGCGCGATGCCGGCGTCCCGATGGCGGGCGCGGGCGTCGCGCGGGGAGCCGCAGCATGGCAGGTGCATCGGAGATTTGCCGGCAGATCGAGTCGACGGGCATCGTGGCGATCATTCGAACGTCCGGCAGCAGTGAACTGGTGGACGTGGTCAAGGCGCTGCGCGCAGGCGGCATCACCTGCATCGAGGTGACCATGACCACGCCCAACGCGCTGCAGGTGATCGCCCGGGCCCGCGAAGAACTGGGCGCTTCCGCCGCGATCGGCGTGGGCACCGTGCTCGATGCGGAGACGGCCCGCTCGGCCATCCTGGCCGGGGCGCAGTTCGTCGTTGCCCCGATCTTTGATCCGCCGACCGTCGAACTCTGCCGGCGCTACAGCACGCCCGTGATCCCGGCCGGCATGACCCCGACCGAAATCGTGCGCGCGTGGCAGGCGGGGGCCGACTTCGTGAAGGTGTTTCCGACCTCCTCTCTGGGCGCCAAGTTCATCAAGGATCTCAGAGGCCCGCTCCCGCAGATCAAGCTGGTTCCGACCGGCGGCGTCGATCTGACGACGATCCCCGATTTCATCAAGGCCGGCGCGGCGGCGCTGGGTGCGGGAACCGCTCTCGTGAGTGCGGAAGCGGTCAGGAAGCGCGACTTCGCGGGCATCCAGGCGACGGCGGCCCTGTGGCTCGAGCGCGTACGCTCGGCCCGTGAGTCCCAATGACCACCACCGCTCACCATGACGATGCCGCGTCCGATCCCGCCGGGTCGCACCCCGGCGCGTCCGCACCGGTCACGCACGTGCATCCGATCTGGCTGGCCCGCGCCTTCCTGCTCCCGCGGTGCGGAGAAGGTTATCCCGATGCGCCGGAGTGGCGCCGGGCGCCGCACTGGTTCCTGCTCTGGGGTGCGGCCATCGGCATCGTCTATGCGGGCGTGTTCCGCGCCTCCTGGCGATGGTTTGGAGAATACCAGTACGTGCGGTTCGTTCCCATCGCCGTGGTGCTTCTGGTGGATCTGGCGTGGGGGGGATATCGGCCGTTTGTCGCGGCCGTGCGCCTGCTTGCGGGCGGGCGGAGCCGCACGGCCGAAACGGTGATGGTTCATATCGCCCTGGCGGTGGTCCTGATTGCGTTCGTGAAGTATGCGATGCTCCTGTCACTACCGCTGGGGGATCCCGAGTGGTCGCGCTGGCGGGGGCGACTGGGGATTCTCTATCCCAAGGCCATCTATCGACCGCTGGTGCTCATGCCGCTGTGGGGGCGGTGGGCGATGACGCTCGCGCTGTGCATCGGCCGTCCGCACGCCGACGAGCCGGCGCCGCTCAGGTCGATGGCCGCGAACGCCCGGCTGCCCTGGATCCTGCTCGGCTGGCTGGCCTGCGGCGCGCTGACGGTGTTCTATGCGAGTGAGACGGCCGCGGAAGCGGCGCGCGGGACAGTCATTGCCCTCGGCGTTCTCGTCTCCGCGTACCTGGTCAGCTTCGCGCTGGGTCGGCGGTGCGGCGGACAGACGCAGACCACGGTCCTGGCCGCGGCACTGGCCACGGAGTTCTCGTTCCTGGCCCTTTACCTGCCCATTGCGAGTAAGGGTTACTATTAGCGGGAGTAGCCGCAGCGGGCGGACACCGTGCATCCGCGAGCGTGTGGGCGTGAGCGAGGCAGGCCCGTCGCTGACGCTCCGGGTTGTGATCGAGGCGCGCTGCTTGTGCTCCGGATTCTGACGGTGTGGGCACAGCGCGTCGGTGTGCGGGGTGGCGCGGCCGGCCGTGGAACGATTCACGAGCATCTCGGAGTTGGGTAACCCGATCAGGCTTTTGCCCATCCAGCCGGCGGTCCGTGGAGTGCTTCGCGAGCACGTCGGGGCCGGGTAACTCCATTCACATTCGAGATTTACGGCGCTCTTAACCGATAACCGTAGTGTGGCGGTGCTGGTGTGCCGCTGCGCGTGCCTGCAGGGGTTCGGAGGCCAGATGCCGCCGCGAACTCAACGACACCGGCTCAAGCTGTGGACAGTGGGATGCGCCCTGTCGGTTGCGGGGGTCGCCACGGCCTGGGCGCGCGCGGAGTCGACGAGCAGTCAACCCGCGGACGCCTCGGCGGATCGGCCCGTGCCGGTCACCTCCCGCGACATCGAACTCCAGTACCGGGGCGAGCACCTCACTGCGGACACGCTCGTCGAGCTCTGGTACACGCGCGACCGCGGCGCGACGTGGCAGTACGCCGGCATCGACGACGACCGCAGAAGCCCGCTGATCTTTCACGCTCCGGCGGACGGTTTGTACGGCGTGCTGCTCCGCCTGCGCGACAAGGCGCAGCCGTCCCGTCCCCCGGACCGCTTCACGCCGCCGCACCGGTGGCTGCTCATCGACGCGACCGCGCCGCTGCTCCAGTGGGACGGGGTGGATCGCATTCGGGAGGACGGCCGGTGGGTGTTGTACCTGCGCTGGACCGCTTTTGATGATCGCTTCGCCCCGCGGCCGATGGCGCTGGCCTACCAGGCGGCGGGGAGCCCGAAGTGGCATCCCGTCGGACCCGAATTCGCAAATCACGGGCGGTTCGAGTGGACCGTGCCCGCGGACGTCACGGGCCCGCTGCGGCTCAGGCTGAGCGCCCGTGACGCGGCAGGCAACGTGGTCGAGCGCACGTTCGGCCCGGTGGTGCTGGATGCGGCCGGCACGGAGGCGGCTGCGGGTCCGGCCAGTCGGCCGGTGGAGGCGCCGGCGCCCGCCAGTCGACCCGCGCAGGCACTCCCCAGGCCCGTGTCCCTCGAACGGCATCAGCGGGCCGAGGAACTGTATCGGCGGGGGACCTGGCATCTCGAACGCGGGCAATATGCCATGGCCGCTGAGCGCTTCCGCGAAGCCCTCGATGCCGATCCCGACCACCTCGCGGCGCGGAACGATCTGGCCGGCATCTACTATCTCCAGCGCGATTACCCGCGGGCGATTGAACTCTACACGGACGTGCTCTCGCGCGAGGCCGGGTATGCGGCCGCCCTGCGCGGAGCAGCGCTGGCTTACGTCGCTCAGAAGCAGTATCCTCAGTCGCGTGATGCGCTGCAGCGCCTGCTGGCCCTCAATGACAGGGATGCCGAAGCCTGGCTCGATCTGGGCGACGTTCTGTTCCTGATGGGCAAGCAGGTGGAGGCTCGCACGCACTGGGAAAAGGCCGCGACGATCGATCCCGCGGCCGAGGTGGTCATCGACAAGGCGAGAAAACGCCTGCAATTGTACGCTCCGCCGAAGACAGGCGGTGCGGGCGCGACGCCGGACAGGTGAGCGGGCCGGAACGCGGACGTGAGGCACATTCCGCCCCTGGTTTCCGGCTTCCGACAACCGGCTTTGTCTTGCTGGATCCTGTGAAGTATGCCGTCCAAGTCGTCTTCCAAAGCGTGTGTCGCTCCGATCCACGTGATCTACGGCGCCGAAGCCTTTCTCAAGCGTCTGGCGCTCACGGAGGTGCTCGATCGCGCGCTGGCCGGTGCGGATCGTGCCCTGTCGCTCAGCGAATACGACGGCAGCGGCAGCCTCGAGCTGGCGAGCGTGCTCGATGACCTGCGGACGCTCCCATTCCTGTCGGAGCGGCGCGTCGTGCTCGTGCGCGACGCGGACACCTTCATCACGAACTTCCGGCAGGGGCTTGAAAGTTACCTGGAGAACCCGAGCCCGACGGGCGTACTCATCCTGGAGGCCCGCAGCTTCCCGGGAACGACCCGTCTGTCCAGGCGGGCATCGGCCATCGGCCAGGTGGTCAAGTGCGAGCCGATCGCCGCCCGCGACGTGCCGGCTTGGCTGGCCTCGCGGACCCGGGAGGCGTACGGCCTGAAAGTGGACGCCGCGGCCACGGCGATGCTGCTCGAGTACGTCGGGAGCGAGCTGGGCCTGCTCGATGCCGAGCTGCAGAAGCTGGCCTTGTACGTGGGCCAGCGCGGCGAGGTGCGCGCCGCAGATGTCGAGGCCTGCGTCGGCCATACCCGCGAGGAACAGGTGTGGGGCATCCTCTCGGCCATCTCCGCCGGCGATGAGCGGCGGGCCCTGACCCTGTGGGAGCAGGTGTGGGAGACGGATCGTGCCGCCCAGGGGCGGGCGATTGCCGGCGTCGCGTACAAGGTGCGCCAGCTCCTGGCCGCCAAGCGGGCGCAGGAGGCGGGCGCATCGATGTTCGAGCTGGCGAAAGTGCTCATGGTGTTCCGCGATGATCGGCGATTACGGGCCGAGCTCGACGCGTTCACCACCGAGCAGGTGGAATCGATGTTGTGCCGTCTGCTCGAAGCGGACGTGGCCTCCAAGACCGGCCGCGCCAGCGTGCAGTCGGCGATCGAGGCATTCATCGTGGAGTCATGCCGTGCCCGGCGCCAGCGCCGGGCGAGTTGACCGTCGGGCCCGGCAGACGGATGCCGGCCGGGCGCTCTTCCGGGCGGCGCGCTGGAGATGTCGGCTCCGAAGAACACAGCATCACATCAAGCGCCGACAGGAGGTCGGCGGAGGTTCCCATGAAACGGGCAGGGATGCCGATGGCGGCGGCGGTGGCCGCAGGGTCGATCTGGTTGCTGGGTTGCGATCCGGGTTCATTCCAGTTCGGCCGGTGGGGGCGGGATTCCGCTGATTCTTCGCCCCGTGTGACGTCCGACCCGGTCTCCGACTCGGTTGAGACGCCCCAGGGCCCGGCTGCGGACGGCCGGGCAGCGCCCGATCTGGCCGAGCAGGTTCAGAACTTCCTGTCCAGATTCCCTTCGAATGATCGCGACAAAGCCGGTCAGACCGGCTCGCCGCCCGCCGATGCCAGCGAAGCCCCGCCTCCGCCCCCGGGCTTTGCGCGCAACCAGGCCAGACTCGGCATTGTCGGATCGCTCGAAAGCTCGCCCAAGCGCATGAACGTCTTCACGGGCAATGCGGCCACGGCCCCGTCCGCCGGCGGTGCGCCGAGTCCTCCGGTCAGCCAGCAGGCCGTTCAGGTCGAAGCGGCGGCCAGCCCCGATTCCAAACCCATGCGCGCCGCCAACCCGAGCCCTTCCGCGTCGCCGCGGGTCGAGTTGCTCGATGTGCGGGCAGCGACTCCGTCGGCCGTCACGGCCGCGCCGACGGCGGGTCCGAACGCGAATCAGCCGATCTCGCCGGGCGCTGACCCGCCGGCCGCCGGGATCCAGGAGCTCATCGCCCAACTGGAAGAGTCCGTCCGGCAACATCCGCAGCGCATCGACGATCAGTTCCGGCTGCGGCTGCTCTACGCCGCGACGGGGCAGGAAGCACGTGCCACCGGGCCGCTGGAGGGCGTCGATCCCGTCCAGGGAGAGCTCATGGTGACCGTGCTGCGGGCGGTGCTGGCCACGCGCCGCAGCATGCAGGATCCCAGCGGCTCCGCTGCGCCGGCCATCTCGGCGGCGGACGAGCTCCGGCGGCTGCTGGGCGTGCAGTCGTCGGTGATCGTGCCGCGTCTGGCGCTGGTGACGCGGGTCAACAGCTTCGGTGACTATGACGCGGTGGATCCGCCGCAGTTTCCCGGGGGAAAGCCCGTCCACGTGTTCCTCTACACCGAGGTGAAGAACTTCCGGAGTGAGGCAACGTCCGACAACCGCCTGCGGACCGTGCTGGCCGAGAAGGTGGAGATCTTCAACGCAGCCGGGAAGGTGGTCTGGCAACGGGCGGAGCCGACGATCGAAGACCGCTCGCACAGCCCGCGGACCGACTTCTTCATGACCATGGAGATCGAGCTGCCGGCGGATCTGCCGGTCGGAGAGTACGTGCTGAAGGTATCCGTGGAGGATAAGCTCGGGGCGACCACCGATCAGCAGCGGCTCACCTTCCGCATCG
>CAZQEN010000394.1:0-6804 GCA_964591605.1 uncultured Planctomycetales bacterium | reverse complement strand
CAGTTGCGAATGCATGCTGCCCATGCCACCCGCCTACCTTGACACGCACCCCCCACTCACCGCTCACGCCGGCCGGACCGCCTGCAGCCGCCGGTCGATGTCGTCGATCTGGTCCGGGCTTGTGAACCCGATGTTGAGCGCCGTGATATAAGGTTTGCTCGCGACGTAGGGCACCGACTGCTCGATCTGCTCGGGCTTGAAGCGGCCGTTGCCGATTACCTTCATCGCGTACACCGCCTTGCCCCGCGCATGCATCAGCGCCAGCGTTTTCTCGACCCTCTCGAGCTCGTCCGTCTTGCTCACGTCCATGATCTGAGCGAATGGATTGAACCGCGCGAGGTCCACCTCCACCCAGGGCTCGTTGGCCGCCGCCTCCAGCGCCCCGAAGGAATGGCACGAGCACCCGTGGGCGCGAATCCAGCCCTTCTGCTTGGCCTCGCTGAGCACGTCCATGCACCCTTTGAGTTTCTCCGGCCACCGCGGGTCTTCCATGCAGTGCAGCAGCACGATGTCGATGTAATCCGTGTTCAATTCCTTCCGGAACCGCTCCAGATCCGCCCGGACCCCGGCCGCATCGCGGGACCGTGTCTTCGTGGTGATCACCACCTGGTCGCGCTTGATCTCCCTGAGCACCCGGGCGTGGAAGGGATGCGTCCGGTACGCATCCGCCGTGTCCCACCACCGCACCCCCTCATCGAGCGCATAGCGCAGCAGGCGATGCAGACCATCGTCGCCCAGGTTTCGCTGCTGCTGGCCACCGTCGGTCCCGGTCCCGATGGCCACGCGGGAAACCTTGATGCCGGTCTTGCCCAGAATGACCGTATCGTTCGCCCGCAGGCGCGCCGCCCTCCCCGCCGGCTTCGTCTCCGCCGTCCGGGCGAGCACATTCCCCGACCACGCCGCACCCAGCGCCGCTGCCGCCTGTCCGATGAACTCCCGTCGACTTTGAGTACTCATGCCATGAGTCTCCTTGTGAAGGCCCGCAATCCCGCCGTCATTATGCCACGCCCCCCCCCTGAAAAGCCAGCGCCCGCCCGGGAACGGCATGCCACTTTCCCCGGGAATTTGATCTGCCCGGTCAGGGCGGCGACCCCTCAGTTCGATCTGCCCTCCAGATGACTGACCGGTGGCCCGCCGAATTCCTCCGGCATCCTCGTTGCGTCGTTGGTGATGAGAATGCGGCGAACCTGGACACGTCCGTCGAGGAACCCCAGCCGCAGCGTCGTTACTCCAGCCTCCAGCCGAAACACGACGGGCGTGGCGCTCGGCGTGGATTCGACCGGCCACCACGTGAACCGATCGAACGGACCGAAGAATGCCGCCTCGATCTCCGCCTGCCGGTTCCACTGGATCGACAACCTCCGCCCCTCGGCCGCGAGCACCGCACTTTGATCGATCCACAACGCATACTCTCCCAATTCCGGAAGCTCGATCTTCCAGATCAGTGTGGCCGAAGGGGGGCTCCCCCCCTGTCGACGTGTTGCCACCGGCTCGCCGGTGCGAGAGCGGCCGAGTTCGACGCCGGAGCCTGCGTCGGCCTCCGCCACAGACCTCTCGATGTTGACGATACGCAGAGCCGGCAGCACCACGCTCGCGACCGGGGAAGCCGCAGACTCCTGTCCGAACCGATCGACCGCGGTCACCCGGTAATGCTGCGTCGATCCGGGCGTACGGGCCCAGTCGACCATCCGCGCCTGCGCGGCCGCGGGCGAGGCGATTCGCATGGTCGGCGAGGGCTCTGAGTCCGCCGCGGTCACGTTGTAGACGTGATAAAACTGCACACTCGGGTCGTCAGCCACTGCCCACGTGAGCTCAACATGAAATGCGTCGACGACCCGGGCCTCCAGTCGGGTGGGCGACGCGGGAGCCGCTTTGAGGACAGGGGGCGCTCTTCGAGGGGCGGACATTGATACGGTCATTGCCGCACCGACGCCCGCCGGATCGCTGGTCAGACCTGAGTGCTCGACCGCGGCCACGCGATAATCCGCCTCTCCTCCGGCCGACGCGACATCGCGGAACATGCATTCGCGTGAGAGCTCCGCGTTTATCT
The DNA here is from genome assembly GCA_964591605.1 of uncultured Planctomycetales bacterium. Taxonomy (GTDB): domain Bacteria; phylum Planctomycetota; class Phycisphaerae; order UBA1845; family PWPN01; genus CAYLLT01. The sequence goes on along the minus strand of CAZQEN010000394.1, from coordinate 4,754 downwards.
GTTCAAACCGGTCGCCGCCCGCCCGCCGGCGCAGAATGGCGTACCCCCGGAGTTCGCGGTGCTGCACGGGTGGCTCCCACTGCAGGACAACCTGGTGAGCCTCCCGTCGCACGCTCAACTGGCGCGGGGGGTCCGGATACCGGCAGATCACGACGTGCACATCCGTGAACGCACGCCCGAAATACGATGAGAATACCGCCTTCGTACCGTCCGGGCTGAAGCTTGGATGCGGGTGCGTCGAGTGGTGATCCGGGTGACACCGGCTCGCCGGGCTGTGAGGCCACAGGTTGTCTCCGTGATAAGCGACCGGCCGCACATCTCCGCTGCCGTCCATCTTTGCGTAGACGATACAGTTGGGGAACAGGCCGCCATCGCCTTGATCGGCAATGAAGAAATCTCCATCGAGGCTCGGCCCGCCGTGCCCCCCGCGCGCGCGGAACATCCGGCGGGGCTGGTCGCCGGGCTTGAGCGCCATAAGCCCCTCGGCGGTGAAAAACGTGAGCTGCGAGCCGTCGGCCGTCCAGTCGGGATGAACACCCGCCTGCGGTAACTGCATCCGCCCGCTGCCGTCGGGCAGGATTCGCCACTGGGTGCGCGGATTGTCGCGATTGAAGAAGATGCTCAGATCGTCGGCTTTCGTGAATCGCAGTCGATGGAACTGGCCGCCGATCGGCACCACCCGCTCGCTGCCGTCCCGGCCGAGCATGACGACCTCGCAGTCGTCCGCCTCGCCGCAATTGCGCGCGAGCAGAAAGAACTGCTCGCGCGGATGCGGCGGCTGAAGATGCAGGCGGCCCCTGCGCGTGCTCGCGACAACCTGCCGCTCACCGGTCCGGATGTTGAACGCCACGACCCGCGAACCGCCGTCGTCATGCTCGCCCACCCACCACGTGTGCGGGGCGATCGTGCTCCAGTAGCCGCCTCCTGCACGTTCAAGAGGCAGGGGACGCAGGCGGGTTCCGTCGGCATTCATGATCCACGCACTCTGCTCGGCGCGGGATGACGTGAAGCGCAGGAGGCTCCCGTCCGCATTCCACTCCGGCAGGTCGTAGTAGGCGACCTGGTCCACGGCCGGATCAACCGTCATCTGCCAGACTTCGTGCCCGGTGACCGTATCGGTGTAGATGACCCGCTCGGAGAGGAATCCGTCTCCAGCGCGGAAACGATCGGACGGCCGCCATCCCGTTCGCTCCGCCAGAGCGTCGAGTCCGTGACGGGCCAGTGGTTCGCGGAGCGGGTTCTGGTCCGCATGGGGCCGTGACGATGCGGTCCTCTCACGCTGTGCGAAGACACGGGCCGGTCCCCCGGTCAACAGCACAACCAGGACGCAGGAACACATCGGCAGCCGGGGCTTCGTCGGCAGCAACATGGCTGCAGCGTATGCTCCGCGCGGCGATGCGCCAATCAGTTCGCTTCAACGAAGTGATCCTTGCGGACACCGCCCCGCCAGAGGATCTCCTTCATCAGGCAGTAGCAGACCGGAAGCACGAAGAGGGACAGCAGTTCGATCGTCAGCCCCCCCACCGTGGGCAGCGCCAGCGGAATCATGACGTCCGCCCCCCGCCCGTTGCTCGTCAGCACCGGCATGAGCGACAGCACCGTGGTCGCCGAGGTCATCAGGCACGGCCGGACACGCTTCGTGCCGGCCGAGATGACGGCCTCGCGGATGTCGCCGATCCCGCGGACCGGGCGCCGTTCGAACTCCTGGTTCAGATACGTGGCCAGCACGACCCCGTCATCGGTCGTCACGCTGAACAGGGCGATGAACCCGACCCAGACGGCCGTACTGAGGTTGTAGACATCAAAATGCAGCAGCTCGCGCACGTTGTGCCCGAACACCTCGAAGTGGAAGAACCATGGCTGCGCAATGAGCCACAACCCGATGAATCCCCCCGCCCACGCCACCGGAATCCCCGTAAACACGATCAGCGACAGCGGCACGCTCCGCATCTGGAAATACAGCAGCATGAACAGCAGAAACAGGCTCAGCGGCAGGATGATGGCCAGCCGCTTCTGAAATCGCACCTGGTTCTCGTAACTGCCGGCGAACTTGTAGTGCACGCCCGTCGGCAGCTTCAGCTCCCCTGTTTCAATCCGATGCCGGATCAGGCGATCCGCCTCCTCCACCACCTCCACCTCCGCGTACCCCGGCTTCCTGTCGAACAGCACGTATGAGACCAGGAAGTTGTCCTCGCTCTTGATCTCCTGCGGACCTCGGACGTATTCGATGCTCGCCAGTTGCCCCAGGGGCACCTGCTGCTGCCCGCTGCCGGGGACGAGAATACGCTGCATCGCCTCCACGCTGTCGCGGATCTCGCGGGAATAACGAACGCGCACCGGGTATCGCTCGCGCCCCTCCACCGTCGTCGTCGCCCGGATGCCCCCCATGGCGATCTCGATCACGTCCTGCACGTCGCGGATGTTCACGCCGTAGCGGGCCATCTTCTGCCGGTCGATGTTGATCTCCAGGTAGGGTTTGCCCACCACGCGGTCGGGGATCACCGCGTCGCCCGCCACCCCGGGAACCGTCTTAAGGATGTCGGCGATCTCGTAACCGGCCTTCTCGATGTCCTCGAGCCTGCTGCCGTACACCTTTACGCCCATCGGCGCCCGCATGCCCGACTGCAGCATCACCAGCCGGGCAGCGATCGGCTGCAGCCGCGGCGCCCCGGTCGCCCCCGGAAACTCGGCCGCCTTCTGAATCTCCTCCCAGATGTCGTTCGGCGTCCGGATGTGCTCGCGCCACTGCCGGATGGGTCTGCCGTTCTCATCCAGAACCATGTCACCGGTCTGCGGATCGCGCTGGTACTCCGTCTTGTAGAGCACGATGGTCTCGACCATCGAGACCGGCGCCGGATCGATCGCCGTTTCAGCCCGCCCGAGCTTGCCGACCACGCTCTCGACCTCCGGAATCGCGCTGATCGCCTTGTCCTGCGCGGAGATCACGTCCAGTGCCGTGCCGATGCTCGCATGCGGCATGAGCGAAGGCATATAGAGGTAGGAACCCTCGTCCAGCGGGGGCATGAACTCGCGCCCCAGCCCCGGAAACGCGTGCAGCCCGGCAACCCACAGCTTCTGGTAAATCCCCGGCTCCCCGCCATCCGCACGCTCCCGCGGCCGGGGCAGCACCGTCCCGGCCACCCGCCCGAATCCAAGCCACACCACCAGCCCCGACACGACCACGGCCGCAGGAATCATCAGGAACGCCAGCTTGTGCGCGAGGAAGAGCCGCAGAAAGTACGGATAGAAGTCGATAAAAACCACCCGCACCGCCGCCCACGCGAGATTGATGCCCAGTACGATGATCAGGTTGCGCAGGAACCCTTCGCCCGGACCGAGCGGCATCCAGTGTCCGGTGAGGACGACGAGCACGACAGCCATCACGATGAGGCTGGAGATCCAGCCGATGAGACCCCGTCCGCGGGCCGGCAGCCGGGGCTCGAGCAGCGAATACGTGCCATAGATCGCCGAAGCAATGCCCGCCCAGAACCAGCCGATCCAGAGGACCAGGATCAGGCCGAGCACGATGAACGCCAGCGGCAGAACCCATCGCCCCACCCGCCGCACCCGGCCGAGCGGCGTGAACACTATATGCGCCAGGCTGGGCAAAATCAGGATCGCCACCAGCAGCGAACCGATCAGCGCGAACGTCTTCGTATACGCCAGCGGCTTGAACAGCTTCCCCTCCGGCCCTTCCAGCGAGAAAATCGGCAGAAAAGCGAACACCGTCATCAGAATCGCCGTCGTCACCGCCCCGCTGATCTCGCTGGACGCCTCGTACACCACCTCCATCATGGGCTTGTCGCTGCCCTTTTCCTCCTCCAGATGGCGCACGATGTTCTCGGAGAGGATGATGCCCATGTCGACCATCGTCCCGATCGCGATGGCGATCCCCCCGAGGCTCATCAGGTTGGAGTCAATCCCGAACAGCTTCATCAGGATGAAGCAGACCAGCACGGCCAGCGGCATCGTCACGCTGATCACCAGGCAGCTCCGCACGTGCCGCAGGAACATGAGCACCACGAACGTCGTCACCAGCACCTGCTCGAAGAGGGCATCCTTGAGCGTGTCCAGAGTCTCATGAATGAGCGTCGTGCGATCGTAGAACGGCACGATCTGCACCTGCGAGGCGGTCCCGTCGGCCAGGGTTTTGCGGGGCAGGCCGGGCGAGATCTCCTCGATGCGCTTTTTGACGCGCTCAATGACTTCCAGCGGGTTCGCCCCGTATCGGACGAGCACCACACCTCCCACCGCCTCCACCCCCGCCTTGTCGAGCATCCCGCGCCGCAGGGCCGGCCCGATCTGCACCCGGGCCACGTTCTTGACGTAAATCGGCACGTTCTCGGCCACCCGCAGCAGGATGTTCTCGACGTCTTCGACCTTCTTGACGAATCCCTTGCCGCGGATGAGATACTCGACGCCGTTCCACTCGATCGTTTCCGCCCCCACGTCGACGTTTGATCGCTGGACGGCCATGAACACGTCGCCGAGCTTCACGTCGTGGGCCCGCATCGCGTCCGGGTCGACGTCGATCTGGTACTCGCGCACGTACCCGCCGACGCTCGCCACCTCGCTCACGCCGGGAATCGCCTGCAGGGCGTACCGCACGTACCAGTCCTGCACGCTCCGCAGCTCCATCAGGTCAAACCCGCCGCGCGAGCCTTCCAGCGTGTACCAGTACACCTGCCCCAGCCCCGTCGCGTCGGGGCCCAGCGCCGGAGCCACCCCCCCCGGAAGAAGCTGCTGAGCGATAT
>CAZQEN010000393.1:0-6812 GCA_964591605.1 uncultured Planctomycetales bacterium | reverse complement strand
GCTGCCCATGCCACCCCGCCCAAAGTGTCACGCACCCGGGCGGGCGGAGGGTCTGGGGGCTTGCTGGTGACTGCTTCTCACGGTAGGCTCAAGGGACCGACGGCGCAACGGCGCTTGTTTCACGTCCATTCTTCCGGGAGGTGCAACCCATGGGATACGGCAGGCGGGCATCATGTCTGATCATGGTTCTGGCGATGTGCGGCGCGGTGACGGGCTGCAAATCGGAGACAGAGGACAAGTTTCCGGTGGCCGTCGCCCTGGGAACGCCGCCATCAGGGCAGTTCGAGTTTCACGTCGGAATCGACATGGGCATGCCCCGGATGGAGGGCCCGAAACTCAGTAACAAGGGCGATCCCCTCTGGGATGACTGGGTCAAGGACCATTTCAAGCTCCTGGACTCGAAGCGCAAGGAGCTGAAGCTCTCCCGCGCGAACAACAGCCGGCTGATGCCGTCCAACAAGATCGCCGGGACGTTCGAGTTCTTCTTGACGGCCCCCGTTCAGCAGGGCGAGGAATATGAACTCACCTACCATCCCCGCCTCGATGAGAAGCTCAAATACCGCTACAAGTTCAAGGCAGAAGGACCCACGGATCCGCTGCGATCCTGGTTCGAGCCAGTCGGCAAGCCGCGCTGAATGACCGCGATCTGAAGTCATCTGCCTCACCCTCCCCGACCGCCTGGAGTCCCCCCGCGCTTCCGCTGCGCCCAGATCAGCGGTCAAAATTGAAATAAATTGCTGTTTATTACTTGACAGCCGGCCATTCTGGTGTATGTTTGGTTTTAGTTTGGTTCATGCGTCAGGGGAACGAGCGGTGTCTCAGGCGAGATCTGAAGGGGAGCATGAGGCGCAAATGGTTTCGGCACGTGCACTTGAAGTCTGTCTGCGCTTTGGCGTGCCGATGACGGGCCCCAGCCTGTCAGGCCCGATCCTGCACAGGCTGGGGCTTCGTTTCGAGCCGGGCTCTGTTGCCCTGGTCGCAGGACCGTCAGGGGCAGGAAAGACACGGCTGCTGGCAGAAATCGCGCGCCAGACGCCCGGCTCGCGGCTGGTGCAGGACGCGCTGTTCCCGCTGGATGTCCCGGTCATCGACGCTGTGCTGCCGACCCGGCCCATCGATGAGGCGATGGCCCTCCTGACGGCCTGCGGGCTGGGGGAGCCGGCGCTTTGGCTTCGCCGCTTCGATCAGCTTTCCGAAGGGGAACGGTTTCGGGCCCGACTGGCTCGCGCGATGGGCCTGCATCGCCGCGAGCACAGCCGGGCGCCCCTGCTGTGCGATGAATTCGGCTCGCTCCTGCATCAACCGCTCGCCCGGGCGATCGCCTTCAACCTGCGCAAGCTGGTCACTCGAGAGAAGCTGGCCCTGGTGGTGGCGAGCTGCCGCCCGGACCTCGCGGAGGCCCTGCGGCCGGATCACGTGGTCCGCTTGCCGCTGGGCGGGGCGCCCGCGGAAGCCCAGGAGGGGAATGCGGGTAACCAAACGATGCCGCCAGACACGGACGAAGAGAGCGGTCCGGGAAAGGACTTCGCCCGCCTGATCGGGCCGGGCGCGGCACTTCGGATCGAGCGGGGCACGCTGCACGACTACGCCGCCCTGGCCGGTATGCACTACCGGCAGCGCGAGCAACTGGGCTTTGTGGATCGGATCTTCGTGCTGCGCGAGCGGCCGCACGGGCTCGTGCTGGGGGTGGTCGTCTACGGCCATCCGAGCCTGGAACTGTCGCTGCGCAATCGCGTGACGGGAGGGCGGTGGATCCGCCAGGCGGAGAAGCTCAATCGCGAACTGCGGGTGCTCAAGCGGCTGGTGATCCATCCGGATCTGCGCGGGTGCGGCGTCGGGCACTGGCTGGTGCGTCAGACGCTCGAGATGGCCGGCACGCTGTTCGTGGAGTGTCTGGCCGCGATGGGTGCGGTGAATCCGGTCTTCGAGAAGGCGGGAATGGTGCGGGTGGGCATGTGCCGGGCGCCGGCCGGCTGGGCCGCCGTCGTGGATGAACTGCGGGCGGCCGGGGCGGATCCGTTCATGAGCGATTTCGTGGCCCAGGTCTGCCGGCGCCCGGCGGTGCGACGCCTGGTCGCGCGGTCGGTGTTCAACTGGTACCGCGCAACCACCAGCGCCGGCAGGGGGCGGGTGGCGCGACAGACGCCGTCCACGCTCGCCCGCACGTTCCGACAGCTCGCGGGGTCCCAGCCGGTGTACTTCATCTGGTCGCGCGATGCCTCGGGATGGGCGGTGATCGGGCGGGGGCTCCGGGAGATGGGACTGCGCGAGCCGACCGAGGCCGGACGCATTGCGGCACAGGATTCGCTCGCGGGTGATGCGGGCCCCGCGCCCCTGAACACCGGCGCTCGTGGAGTCGAGGTCGCGGAGCAGAATGGGGAGCGCATGGTTGGAGGGATCAAGATCTGAAATCAGACATGGGCGATCGGAGATATGAATATGGGAATCGGCGATTGGGTTTCAGATTGGAGGCATGAGATGAAGGCGATGCTGCAGCGGTTGGGCAGGCCTCTGCGATCGCGCAAGGTGCGGATCGCGCTGGCAACGGTGCTGACGGCGTACGCCGCCGAGTCGGGCCTGGACGTGCGCGAGGACGTGGTGTTCACGGTGCTCAGCGTGGGCGTCGCCCTCATCCTCGGCGTGGCACATGAGGATGCGGCGCGGGCAAACCTGCCGGAGGCTTCGCAATGAGCAGGCGTTTTCACAGCCCCAGGGGTTGGGACCCCCGTCGCGCGGTCGGAGTCCGCGCCTCGCCGCGGGGCATCGCGCTTCACGCATGCATCGTTCTGCCGGCATGCGGCTGGCCGCTCCTGGCCGGATGCGGCGGCGATGCCCGCGTGGAGTTCTCGGCGGCCGACGCGCTCAACGCCGTGGCCGGACAGATGGCCGGCACCATCGAGGAGTATCACGGCGAGGTCACGGCCTACGATGCCTCCCGCGAGTCGGCGGTCATTGCCGCGTTCGTGTCGCGGGTGAGGCAGGACGCCGACGACGAGACCGCCCTGGCGGAGCACACGGCCCGGTTCGAGGCCGCCCTGCGCAAGATCCACACCGACCGCGAGGTGGAATTCGTGCGCCGGTCAGCCGCAATGGAGAATGTCTCGGTGATTCGAGAGGTTTCGACCGGCCTGCAGAAGCTCGCCATCCAGAGCCTCGGTCTGCAGGACGAGATGAAGCGGTATCTGGAGAGCTGGATCACGGCGGCTCGGCAGAGTCAGGCGTCCGCGACGGCGCGGACGGGCCGGAAACGCTCGTCGGTCGATGCGGCGGAGGGTTCACCATGAGCGTCACGTCTGAACTGGAACGGTTGCTCAGCACGCTGGGGGCGGCGGCGGTGGGAAGCCTGGACGAGCTCGAAAGCCCGGTCAAACCCGCGGCCAGCCGGTCGCCCGCGAAAGACGCCATCGACGCAGTGCTGGCAGCGCCCGACCGGGCGACCGCCGTCGCCTCCCTGCGCCACTCCGAGATCGTGGAGGCATTCCGCAGCGAGCTCACCAGCGGGCTCATCCGCGTCGACACCGCGAATCAATTGTTGCGGCTCGTGAATGAGATCGTGATCAAGCTGCTGTGACGGCTGAAGCGAGTGACTGATGTCTGACGACCGAATGTCTGAAAAATGACCCAATGATCGAGTGGCTCAAAAGCGCACCCGGCCCGCCGCGCATGGGGGCTCAGACACTTGGGCTTCATTCGTCATTCGTCATTCGGATTTCGTCATTCGCCTGTCTTGGAGCATGGTCGTGGGCTGGGAATCAACCGGTGTGCTGGTCAGCGTCCTGGCGCCGATGGTGGGCGTGCCGCTGGGCGCGATCACGCTCTATCTGAGGGCCATTCGCGAACACCAGACGACGGCCACGGCGCAGCTCACGCACCGCATCGAGGCGATGGAATCCTCGATCCGGGATCTGCTGCGGCGACTAGCGGAGTTCGAACGTGAGTACACGACCAAGGAGGAGTGGGTGCGCGAGTCGATGCTGGCGCGCCAGAAGCTCGAGCGATTGACCGAGATGATCTCGCGCATGCAGGCCGAACTCGAAAGCCATCAGACGTTGTCGATCGAGATCGGCCGGGCCGCGTCGGCGCTCGTCGAGGCAGTGAAGGGGCGGGCGGCGGGGTGAGCGGAGATGAGGGGCTGGGGGTCAGGGCTTGTGCATAAGGAGCTGCGGATTCGGGGGATGGAGGTTGGAGAGCGACCGCAGCTCTGCGAAGCGGGATAGGGTGCGGTTCGAGAGGAGATGTCATGGCGCATAATGGCGGTGTACGGCAGATCAAGCGGGTGCGAACGGAGATTCTGGTGGCACTCAAGATGCTGTATCCGGCGGCACTGCAGGGTGATCAGGTTCTGCGGGCCCTGCTCGCGGTGTTTCCGCAGCTCGAATGGGACGTGCTCCGAAAGGATCTTGCCTACCTGTGCGAGAAGGGCTACATCCAGCGCGTCGTCTCCCCCGGCGAAATCGACGAGCGGCTCACCTCGTGGCGCAAGCGCTGGTTCCGGCTGACCTCCCGCGGCGTGGAGGTGGCCGATCACTGCGTGGAGGATCAGGCGCTCGAACTGTGAAAGTGCGAGAGCGACACAGTGCGACGGGGAAAACGAAGAAGGCGGGAAAACGCGAAGGCGAGACCGCCGCCGGGCGACAGTGGATCATCCATTGCGCCGGCCGGCCGGGCCCGCGCTGTTCCCTCAGCCTGCTCCATGTGGCGCAATGGGTGGGTCCGGGCGGCGGTCGCGGCGGGGAACGGGATCGATCCCGCCCGGGCTGAAGGGATGGCATCGCAGCAGACGGCGAACGCCCATCCAGCCGCCGCGCCACACCCCCCACTCCCGAATCGCCTGGACGCAGTACTCGCTGCAACTGGGGCAGAACTTGCAGTTCCCGATCAGCAGCGGAGAGAGCGCCACCTGATACCCGCGGATCAGGCATTCGGCGGCCAGCGCGGGCAGGCGCACCAGATGCCGACCCACTGCAGTGACGGACGGTCTCATGTCGTTTCCCTGTCCCATCGGCGCTTCGCACCCGCTCCTCCGAGATTGTACGCATCAGGAACGCCGAATGGGTAGAGACCAGTCTGCAGGCGTTGCCCTCGGCTACCACGGTTCAGGCCTCCGGCACGTGCAATCTCGCACATACCCCCAGGGATCGGCTCTGCTTTGACGGAGACGGCATTTGCGGGTCTGATGGAACCTGTGACGCCTGCCATCCCATCCACGTCCGACTCCCCCGTGCCCCCGCGCCGCTCGCGGCTCAAGCGCCTGATCCGCCGGCTGTATCGGCTGGTCGTGGGCCTCTTGGCCGCCGGGATGCTCGTCCTGATCCTGCTCGTCACGACACCGGTGCCCGAGAGCGTGTATGACTGGCTCGCGGTGACCCAAAAGGCCGAGCCGGCCGACTTCATCGCGTGCCTGGGCGGCGACTACGAGCGCCTCGTCTGGACGGCCCGGGCCTTCAATCAGAAGCTCGCCCCCCGCGTGATCGTCAGCAACGCGCCGGGAGCCGCCGAATTCATGCGCGACGTGCTCGTCCACTGCGGCGTGCCGCGCGACGACATCCTGGTCGACAGTCAATCGCATACCACCTTCGAGCACCCCGCCGGGCTCGCACGGCTGCCAGGCGTCGACCCGGCCCGCAGCCGATTCCTCTTCATCACCAGCCACGTGCACAGCCGACGGGCGGCGGCCGTATTCCGCAAGGCCGGCTATGCCCATGTCATCATGTGCAGCGGGCCCCGCGTTTCGTTCAAGGATGATCGCGTGTCCCGGTTCAAGTGGCGGGTGATGAACCTTGCCTCGATCGGGTATGAGTGCGCAGCACTTCTGCAGTACTGGCTGCAGGGGCGGATCTAGACAACGGATTTGAGGCTCGGATCGGAGATGGCCGGGTCACGGCCGCATGGAGCCGGAGGTTCAACACGTGAAAGCTCGAAACGGCATCCGCCACGGCGTGCTGCTGCTGATCATGGGGGGGCTGTCGGGCTGCAGCCAATCCAACGCCGTCCACATGGGCCCGGAACCGCATCCCCCGCGGGCGGCCGGCGCGATCCACTTGTTCAACGGGCGGAGTCTCGACGGCTGGTATACCTGCGTGAAGGGCCACGGCCGCGACCGCGATCCCAACCGCGTCTTCACCGTGCAGGACGGGATGATTCACATCACCGGCCAGGATCTCGCCTGCCTGACGACAAACGACGAATACGAGAACTACCGCCTGATCGCCGAGTACCGGTGGGGCGAAAAGACGTGGCCGCCGCGGGTCGAAAACGCCCGCGACAATGGCATCCTCGTGCACTCCGTCGGCAGAGACGGCGCGTACGGCGACGTGTGGATGCTCTCCATCGAGGCGCAGATCATCGAAGGTGGTACGGGGGACCTCCTGCTGGTGAATGACAAGAGCGATCCGAGCCTGACGTTCACCGCCACCGTCGAGGCCGCCCCCGCCAAACAGGGAGATTGCTGGGTGTACCAGCCCGGCGGCGCGTCGCAGACCCAGACCGGCGCCGGCCGCATCAACTGGCTGCACCGCGACCCCGACTGGAAGGACGTCAAGGGCTTCCGCGGCCCGCGCGACGTGGAGAAGCCGCTGGGCGATTGGAATCGCTTCGAGATCATCGCCGCCGGAGACACCCTCGAATACATCCTCAACGGCGTAACCGTCATGAAGGTCACGAAAGTCCAGCCCCGCCGCGGCCGCATCCAGATCCAGTCCGAGATGGCCGAGATATTTTATCGCAGATTCGAGCTGACCCCGCTGGAGTAATAGGTTGTCGCGCAGTAGGTCCCGCCTGCCGGGCGGGACCTCTTCAGGTCGTTGATCTGC
>CAZQEN010000392.1:0-6832 GCA_964591605.1 uncultured Planctomycetales bacterium | reverse complement strand
TGGGCGAGAGCGGCAATCTGGCGGCTCGCTGGGTGAACGGGACGCTGGATATCCTTGGAGACTTTCCGGGAGGCGCTGCCAGCAGCAGGGCGTACGCCGTCTCTGCGGATGGTTCAGTGATCGTCGGCTCCGGCTACACCGCTTCAAGTCGTGAAGGCTTTCGCTGGGAGGGAGGAATCATGGCACAGATCCCTCACCTACCCGGTGCGTCTAGCGGAGAAGCCAGGGGAATATCGAAGGATGGATCGATCATCGTAGGCTGGGGCGGTTATGGGGCAGGGGAAGAGGCATATCGGTTTGCAGATGGCACCATCACGGGGCTCGGTGACATTCCGGGCGGGCTCTTCAGCAGTGTTGCGATTGCAGCCTCCGCTGATGGCAGCGTCATCGCCGGGGGTGGATACTCATCTTCTGGAAAGAAAGAGGCGGTGATCTGGCAGAACGGCACTCTCATCTACCTTGGTAACGGCAGTATGAACAGTGGCGCCATGGCAGTATCCGACGACGGATCGCTTGTTGGTGGCTGGTTCGACGTCGGTGGTGGAGCCTTTATCTGGGACGCACATCACGGGAGGCGCCCGCTGAAGGATGTTCTCACCAGCGATTATGGTCTCGACCTGACAGGCTGGTCGCTCAGCACTCTCACAGGGATCTCGGCCGATGGATTGACCCTGGTTGGCGATGGCGTGGGCCCGGACGGGGAGAACCAACCCTGGATCGCCCACCTGCCCGAACCGGGCACATCCTTGATGCTCTTGCTTGGGGCGTCTGTTTTGGCGCGGCGACGAATGCGTTGATCGACAGTGCAGGCAAAGGGCCGCCGTTCCCTTCCATGCATGAACCGCGTGCTGGCGATTCTGGCCAGGCAAAGTGGACGCGACTCGTTTTCACGTCCTGCAACACGGGCGGGACAGCCGCAAAGAGGCACAAGAGGCACAAAAAGAGATTTCTCTTGTGCTTTTTGTGCCTCTTGGCGGCTACCCTGCCCGCACCCATCAGGCCGGCAGCCCTTGCCCACGCGCTGACCAGCCTCCCGGTCGCTATAATGCCCCCCATGCAGGCCGACCTGGAACGCATCCTCATCCCCCGCGCCGCCATTGCCCGGCGGGTGCATGAACTGGCCGGGGAGATCGCCCGCACGTATGAGGGCGGCGAAGGCGACGGCCTGACGCTCGTGACCATCCTCTCGGGCTCGCTGATCTTCCTGGCCGACCTCATCCGCGAGCTCCCCCTGCGGATGAAGATCGGCCTGATTACCGTATCGAGCTACCGCGGCGCCACCACCGAGTCGAAGGGCTCCATCATCCTGCACGAGCTGAAGGTCGACGTCGCCGGGCGGCATGTATTGCTCATCGATGACATTCTGGACACCGGCGGGACCCTGCGCATGGTCCGCGAGCGGCTGGCCGGTTCGGGCGCCCTTTCGATCCGCACCTGCGTGCTCCTGCGCAAGCCCAGCAAGGCCCCGCCCGACCTCGTCGCCGATTTCGTCGGATTCGACATCGAGGACGTGTTCGTGGTCGGCTACGGCCTGGACTACAATGACCTGTACCGCAATTTCCCGGATATCGGCGTCCTCCGGAAAGAGCTATACACGTCCTGAGGCGGAGCAACCGCATGGTCGCTGGAACAACAGATCCGGCCGCCAGCCCCAGCCAAGCCGACTCCCCGCCGCCGCCCGGCGAGGTAACGGCCGGGCGCGGCTCGCGCTGCACGGCCGTCGCGCAGCGCCGCTGGGCCCTGGATGCCGACTCCCCGCCCAGGCCCGCCCATCTGCATCACGCCCCGGCCCTCCAGGAGGCCGGCGCCCAGCATGAGGCCATCGCCGCCGCCGAACTCGTCCCCGCCCACCTGCTCGACGGCGGCGAGATCGTCATCTTCGCCATTAAACCGTCGGTCTGGTTCGTCGTCTTCTCCTCGTTTCGCTGGCTGGCCGCGATGGCCCTCATCATCCTGGCCGCCGCCTCGGGCGGAAACCTCATCCCCTGGTTCGACAGCGTCATCATCCTCCAGTCTGCGGTGCTCCTCGCCGGCGCCCGCGTGCTGGTCGCGATGATGCAGTGGGTCTCGCGGCTCTACGTGCTGACGAATCGCCGCATCCTGCGTCTCACCGGCATCTTCCACGTCGACCTCTTCGAATGCCCGCTGACCCAGATCGAGAAAACGGCCCTGACCACGGCGTGGTACGAGCGTCTCACCGGCACCGGCACGATTCTGTTCGCCACCACGCCCGCCGGCGCGGTCGAGGTCTCCTGGAACCACGTCGACGGCCCGGCCGAACTCCACGAGCGCGTCCGCTCGGCCATCCACCGCGCCAAATCGCCGCAGATGCGCTGAGCCCCGCCCCGGCAGACTCCGCCCACCGGACCATGACCTCACCACGTCCACATCCGCTCTCATAGAGCACCCCGGAAGGAAAACCCGAATGACGAAATCCGAATGACAAAAACCCAACAGCTGCCTCAGTCTGTCATTGGCGTTTTGTCAGTCATTCGTCATTCGGGCTTCGTCATTCGTCATTTCACCGAAGGGCACTGTCACCGACTCCCCACCCCCGCACTCATCGCCCTCATTGACCATCAGCACCCGTCATCGATAAGGTTCCACTTTATGAAGCCCCGTATCGTCGCTCCACAAGCGGATGCCTCCCGCCTGGAGGCCGGGCATCCAGGCCGGCAGGGGAGGCGTAGAGGGCCCGGGGTACTGGGGACGCCGGAATTGAAACGTGAGAGTTCCGCCACACCGATCTGGCGAGGGGCCTGCGCGTGTCTGGCCCTGCTGGTCGTCGGCTGCAGGCTCCCCGGCGGCAGCGCGGCCTACGACCGCGCCCTTCCGCCGACCTTCGACCGCCTCGTCGCCGCCTACGAAGACCTGGCGAGTCAGCGCTTCGAGATCCTCGCCGACTTCGAATCGCCCGAGCAGGCCACCCTCTTCCACGTTGAACCGGATTCCGCCGGCGGCGCCCGCATGTCGACCGAACGATCCCGCCGGGAGACCGGCGCCGGCGCACTCAAGATGACGTTCGTGTCCTCCGGCCAGCGGGTGATCGCCGCCGACACGGCCGCCAGCCGCTGGGCCCTGGTGCGCGACTGGTCCAGGTACGACCTGCTCCTCATGAGCGTGTTCTCGCCGCGCAGGCTCGGCGGATTCACCATCACGATCCGAAGCGGCACCTCCGCACCGCTTTCCTGGACGCTTCCGCGCATCTTTCTCAATCCCGGCTGGAACCTCGTCCGCATCGACCTGGGCGATTTCGCCGAGCAGGTCAATCTGCTCGACGTGCGCGAGATGCGCCTGGGCTGCGACCCCCTGGAGGCCCCCGTTGACCTCTATCTCGACGATGTGCTGCTGGTGAGCAACGCGCGGGACGTTTTCGGCTCCGCGGACGGTGCGGCCGGCCAGCTCTACGCGCGGACGCAGGGCCGGCGACTGGCCGTCGGCGCGGTGGGGCGGTTCGAGGTCGTCTTCTCCCGCGGACAGCTCCGTCAGTGGTACGACGTCGGCAAGGACACGGCGCGCCTGCACAACCTCTGCGGCCGGGGACCGCTCGGTCCGATCCCCGTCGTCCTCCCGGATCCGGAGGCGGAATCGATCGCCATCGACGACGCCTCGCAATGGGCCGGGCTGGGCATCGCCGCGGAACTGCATCAAACCCTGCTGGAAGCGACCTCTCTGATGGCCCGCGTCCAGGGGCAGATCCGCTTTTCCTCCATCGACCAGGCGCCCGACGAGGGCAGCCCGGCTCATCGGTGGCTCTACACGATCTACCGCGACGGCCGCATCTACGTCGACTGCAGCGGCACCGCCCGCAGCACGGACTTCAGCCCCGCCGCCGTCGGCATAGCCTTCGCCTGCGATGCGGGTGCGGGCTTCCGCCGCCGGCTGGGACGCGCCGTTCAGACCCGGCCGGAGGGCCCGTCCGGTCACTCGGCGTTCGCCCTGTTCTCGCGACCCGATCTGGGCGCCGCCGACCTGCTGGTTTCGCCGGCCTCGCCGCTCCCCGCCAGGGGCATCGAGAATGCTCAGGAGTCACGGGCGGGCGTGCTGTGGGTGCTGGGGTCCGTGCAGGACACCTTTGGATTCGCGGCCATGCTCCGCGTCTGGCCCACCGACATCGACAGCGCCGCCCAGGCCGACCCGATGTCCGACGATTACCAGCACCCGCTGCCCATCGGCCTGGAAGTCGGACAACTCGCCCGCACCGACCCCGGCGACCTGAACGCCGACGGCTTCAGCGAATCCGCCGGCTGTTACCTGATCCAGCTCGATGGCAGCATCGCCCGCATCCGCATCCCCGGCCAGTCTCGGCTCCGCTTTTCGCCCGTCTTCAAGGTCATCGACGTGGCCGGCCGCGACGTCTGGGCCTACCTCGACGGCCGCCAGATCAAGGAGGTCCTCCGGGACGTCGATGGCAACGCAATGTTCATGCTCCCCGATATCCTCACCCGCGAGTCGCTTCTGGAGATCACCTCCCGCGCACGCGACAAGAAGTGAGGCCCCGCTCACGCCCGCCCGGACACCAGTGCAGAAAGATTGACCCGCAGTGGCATGGGTCCCGATGCACGTCGGGATACTCATTGCCCGTGCACAGCAGACACGGGCAGCGGATACGCTGCCCATGCCACCCCGTTCGACAGTGGCACTCATCCCATTTGACCTTCGATAGGAATGTTTAAGGGGTTTCGCGTGGCGGGATCAGCTCCGCCCGCAGCAGGTCGCGGTTCAGCCAGGCGATGGTGTCCACCGTGATGTTGACCGGACAGGCGAACTGGCATTCGCCGTGGTTGGTGCAGTTGCCGAAGCCTTCGGCGTCGTGCTGACGCACCATCGTGCGAACGCGCGTCCACCGCTCAGGATGGCCCTGGGGAAGCATCGCCAGGTGCGAAACCTTGGCGGAGGTGAACAGCATCGCCGACGCGTTCGGGCAGACGGCCACGCACGCCCCGCAGCCGATGCACGCCGCCGCATCGAGCGCATTGTCGGCCTCCGCCTTCCGGATGGGCAGGATGTTCGCCTCGGGCGCACTCCCGGTGCGGACGCTGATGTATCCGCCCGCGATGATGATGCGGTCCAGCGCACTGCGGTCGACGATCAGATCGCGGACGATGGGAAACGCTTTGGCCCGCCACGGCTCGATCCAGATCTCGTCCCCGTCGTGAAAGCTGCGCATGTGCAACTGGCACGTGGCCGTCGAGTACTGCGGGCCGTGCGGCTCGCCGTTGATCATCAGTCCGCACGAGCCGCAGATGCCCTCCCGGCAGTCGCTGTCGAACGCAATCGGTTCCTGGCCTGCTTCGAGGATCTGCTCGTTCAGCAGATCGAGCATTTCCAGGAACGAAAGGTCCGGGTCCACGTCCCTCATCTCGTACCGGGCGAACTGGCCCGGTGAGGCGCTGTCCTTCTGTCGCCAGATGTTCAACGTCAGATTCATCACTTGTAGCTCCGCTGCGACGGATGCACGTTCTGGAATTCAAGCGGCTCCTTGTGGAGCGTGGAAGCAGTCCCCTCGCCCCCGTACTCCCACACGGCGACGTAGCTGAATTTCTGGTCGTCGCGCTGGGCCTCGCCCTCCGCGGTCTGGTGTTCCACCCGGAAGTGGCCGCCACACGACTCCTCGCGATTCAGGGCGTCGCGGCACATCAGCTCCGCCAGCTCGAAGTAGTCGGCCACACGGCCGGCCCGTTCGAGCGACTGGTTGAGGCTCCGCCCGCTGCCCGGAACGTTCACGTTCTTCCAGAATTCCTCCCGCAGCGCGGGAATCCGCCCCAGTGCACGCTGCAGACCTTCGCGGCTGCGGGCCATACCGCACTCGTCCCACATCAGCTTGCCCAGCTCCCGGTGCAGAGAGTCGACGCTCCGCTTGCCCTTGATGGAGAGCAGCTTCTCCGTGCGGGCCACCACGTCGGATTCGACCTGGCGGACCACGGGGTGATCCCGGTCGATCTTGTCGAGTTTTGCGGACGCGAGGTAATCGGCGATGGTCGCCGGGATGATGAAGTACCCGTCGGCCAGACCCTGCATGAGGGCGCTGGCCCCCAGGCGGTTCGCCCCGTGGTCGGAGAAGTTGGCCTCACCCAGAACGTGCAGGCCCGGAATCGTCGACATCAGGTTGTAGTCCACCCACAGCCCGCCCATCGTGTAATGGGGAGCGGGGTAGATGCGCATCGGCACCTCGTACGGATTCTCGTCGGTGATGCGCTGATACATCTCGAACAGGTTGCCATACCGTTCCGTCACCACGCTGCGTCCCAGCCGGGCGATGGCGTCCGTGAAATCCAGATAGACGCCGTTGGCCCGCGGTCCGACGCCCTGCCCACGGTCGATCGCTTCCTTGGCCCGCCGCGACGCGATGTCGCGCGGCGTCAGGTTCCCGAAGCTGGGGTAGAGCCGTTCCAGGTAGTAATCACGTTCCTGCGCGGGGATCTGCGAGGGCGGACGCTTGTCGCCCGGCGTCCTGGGCACCCAGATCCGCCCGTCGTTGCGCAGCGACTCGCTCATCAGCGTCAGCTTCGACTGGTAGTGGCCGCTCTGCGGAATACACGTGGGGTGAATCTGCGTGAAGCACGGATTGGCGAAGCCCGCTCCCCGACGGTGGGCCCGCCAGATCGCGGTCGCGTTCGAATTTCGCGCATTGGTCGAGAGATAGAAGACGTTGCTGTACCCGCCGGTGGCCAGCACCACCGCATCGCCCACGTGCGAGGTCACCGCGCCGTCAACCAGGTTGCGGGTGACGATCCCGCGGGCCTGGCCGTTGATCACGATCAGGTCGAGCATCTCGTGACGGGGGTAGAGCTTGACGCGACCCGTCGCCGCTTCCTTGAGCAGCGCCTGG
>CAZQEN010000391.1:0-6837 GCA_964591605.1 uncultured Planctomycetales bacterium | reverse complement strand
CACGATGAGCATGAATTTCCGTGACCGGATGAACGAGATCGCGACGCTCAAGTCGCTGGGTTTCAGAGGCGGGTTTGCGTTCTCGCTGATCCAGACCGAGAGCATGTTCCTGTGCGCCGTGGGCGGGCTGGCCGGGGCGTTCGGGCCGTACCTGCTGTTCACGTACACGCCGCTCAAGCACATGACGGTGCCGCTGATCCAGCATCTGTCGATCAAGCTCAACGTGTGCGGGAGCGCGCTGCTGATCGCGGTGGCGATCGGCATCATCGCGGCGGCGTGGCCGTCGGTGCTGGCGCTGCGGATGAAGGTGGTGTCGGCGCTGAGGAATCTGGAATGAGTGCGTAGTTACATCAGGTGTGGCGCGGGCGTCTGGCCGACGCTGCACCGGCGGGATGCCGGCGCCACACATTCCCATCCAGCGCGTCTTACTTCGTCATGAACTTCTCGCTCGCCGCCACCAGTTCCTTCACGTGCTCGATGCTGACTTTGAAAGCGGCGGATTCTTCGGGCGAGAGGGGGACTTCGAGGACTTTTTCGACGCCGTTTTTGCCGAGGACGCAGGGCACGCCGACGAAGTAGCCGCCGATGCCGTACTCCCTGTCGCAATACGCCGCGCAGGGGAGGATGCGCTTCTTGTCCTTGATGATGGCCTCGGCCATCTGGATCGTCGCAGCGGCGGGGGCGTAGTAGGCGCTGCCGGTTTTGAGAAGGTTGACGATTTCACCGCCGCCCTTGCGGGCGCGGTCAACGATGGCATCGAGCCTGTCTTTGGGGATCAGGTGGGTCACGGGGATGCCGGCGACGCTGGTGTAGCTGGGCAGGGGCACCATGTCGTCGCCGTGGCCGCCGAGCAGGAGTGCGGTGATGTCTTCGACGCTGCAGCCGAGTTCCATGGCGATGAACGTGCGGTAGCGGGCGGTGTCGAGGACGCCGGCCTGGCCGACGACGCGGTGGGTCGGGAACTTCGAGACCTTCCAGGCGGTGTAGACCATCGCATCGAGCGGGTTGCTCACCACGATGAGGACGGCGTTGGGACTGCGCGGAGCCGCTTCTCGCGTGACGCTGGCGACGATGTCGACGTTCCTGGCGATCAGGTCGTCGCGGCTCATGCCGGGTTTTCTGGCCAGGCCCGAGGTGATGATGACGACGTCACTGCCTTCGGTGGCGTCATAGCTGTTGGTGCCGATGATGTTGCAGTCGAAGCGCTCGATGGGCGAGGCTTCCATGAGATCAAGGCCCTTGCCCTGGGGGAGGCCCTCGACGATGTCGACGAGGACGATGTCACCGAGCTCCCTGGCCGCCGCCCAGTGGGCGCAGGTTGCGCCGACGTTGCCCGCACCGATGATGGTGATCTTCGCCCGTTTGAGTGCCATGGTACCGACTCCCTTGTTCGCGCCGTGACAGACAGCGTGTAGTGTATCGCTCAGCCGTTTGTGGTCAGTGGTCCGTCGCCCCGTGTGAGCACCTGCGACCACCGGGTGCGACAGACGGCCGAAGGCACGGATTATATTGAGTGGCACCATGAGAGTACAACGGAGCAACACATGGAGTCTGAAGCGCATCCCGGCGGGCGTTCCCGATGGCTGCGAACCTGGCTGATTCTGGCGATTCTGGCCGGGCGTGCGGGCGCGGCGGGCAGCGAGGCCGTGCAGGTGGACGGCAACCGCGTCAGCCTGCGCGGCCCGAATGTGCAGGTGGTGTTCGAGGGCGGGGCGGTCACGAGCATCCGCGGCATCGCGGGTGGCACCGAGTTCCTCGGCGGCGCACCGGCGCCGCAGGCGCTGGAGCTGTTCTACTTCAACGACGAGGCGGTCGGTCAGGACAAGCATCAGACGGTGGCCGTCACCCGGCTGTCGCCGCTGGCGGCACGCGTGGTGATCGAAGGGGACAACACGCGGCGAGCGCTGCTGCTGTGCGTGGATCCGGACAGCGGCGATGTTCTGGTGAGCCCGGACGGACTGTCCTTCCGGCGCGGGGTGCGGTCGGTCGGGTGGAAGCTGGCATTTCACACGGAGGCCGAGTTGTTCCTGCCGGTGGTCAACGGGCTTCGCGTGAAAACCGCGCAGGTCCGACCCTCGGACGGACGTTTCGGCTATCCGTTCGAGTGGAACGCGCCGCTGGTCATCGCGACGCGCGGCGGCGAGTCGATGATGATCCACACGGAGGATGAGTCGGACCAGTTCAAGGCGCTGCGGCTGAAACGGCTGAAGGATCACACGGAACTGGGCATTGAGAACGAGTCGCCCGGCCCCTGGTGGGACAACCGGACGGCCGGCGGGGTCACGTGGCGGATCAATGCGTATCGCGGCGGGTGGAAGACGCCGGCCACGCGGTATCGGGACTGGATGCGGCGGACGCTGCGGCTCGAGGAGCTCGCGCGGCATCGTCCGGCGTGGGTGAAGGACATCTCGCTGGCGTTTTCGTGGGCGGATCCGAACGAGGCGATGCTGGATGCAATCGCGGCCGTCCATCCGCCCGGGCAGACGCTCATTCACCTGGCGAACTGGAGGACCGAGAAGTACGACGTGATGTATCCCGACTTCACGCCGCGCGAGGACGTGCTCAAGTATCTCGCCAGGGCGCGGAAGCTGGGCTTTCACGTGATGCCGCATTTCAACTACTTCGCGGTGTACTACAAGCATCCGTTTTTCGGCCGGGTCGCGGACTTCCAGATCCGTTCGGCGGACAAGAACGAGCCGATGGGGTGGCACTGGCCGCCGGACACAAACGATTACACGCGGATGGGCTACATTCATCCGGGGCTGGGCCTGTGGCGGGACACGCTGACCGATGCGGTGATGAAGGTGGCGGATCAGGGTTCTCTGGACTCCGTGTTTCTCGACCAGACGCTGTGCACGTGGAACACCGAGAACGGGCTGGTGCAGGGGCGGACGACGAGCGGCGGGATGCAGCTTCTGCTCGAGCAGCTCAACCGCGTCGCGCCGGAGCTGGTTCTGGCGGGCGAAGGGCTCACGCAGGTATCGTTCCAGCGGCAGTGTTTTGCCCAGGCGCACATTTACGACGGATGGAAGGGTCTGGAGGCCTGGCATCCGGAGGTTTACGTGCCGCTCAACGCGTTTCTGTGGGGCGATCACTGCCGGTTGTTCGGGTATTATCAGCTCACCCCGGGCAGTCCGCATTTCGAACTGGGCATCCGCACGTATGAAAACATGGGGGCGATTCCGTCGCTCATCACCAACAACCCCGAGCATCTCAAAAAGCCCGATGCACTCACCCGGCGCGTCCTCGACCGCGCCCGATCGTGGCGCCGCATCGCGACGACGATGACGCAACCCGAATGAGGGTTTCCTGGATCACTTTCGGCGCTGGAGGGGGTTAAAGCCGTCCGGCAGCGGGAGGGGAATGGTGCGCATGTCGAGGATGGAGCGGTAGGCGGCCATGAGGACCTCGGTGGCGTCGACGGCGTTATCGAGGGTGCTGGTCGGGGGTGTGCCTTCGCGCAGGGCGGCGAGCAACTGGTCGGCCGGGCTGACGGCGATCGCGCCCCGAGCGAACTGGTCCCAGGGCACGGGCACGTGGTTGACAGTTGCGAGCTGCGCCGAGGCGTCGATGAGCATCGTGCGATGCTCGAAGTTGATGGTGAGGCAGTTGCCGTGGCGGCGCTCGCCGTCGAGCTGCTGTTTGCCAGCCTCGAGAAACGCGAGGAAGTCGCCGTAGTCGAGCACGATCTGGCCGAAGTGCTCGACGTTGGCCGCGCGGTACGCGTCCCAGAGCTTGCGCCATCTGGCCGTCACCGCGCGGGGCTTGCCGAACAGGGCCACGGCGTAGTCGATGGCGTAGCAGCCCATGTTGGTCAGTTCACCGCCGCCGCTCTTTTCGGGCGGGTCGAGCCGCTCGGGCCACACGGCCGCCAGGTCAAAATCCGGAGCGAAGTTCATGCCGAAGAGGTGGTGATAGCCCATGGCCTTGCCGTACTGGCCTGCTTTTACCTCCGTCAGCAGCCTGGCGTACACCGGAATGCCCCGCACCATCGGGATATCGTGCACGAACCAGACGTTGTGCTCGCGCACGGCCCGCTGGATGCGCCGCGCCGCGTCGAGGCTGTCGCACAGCGGTTTGTTCATGAAGATGGCCTTGCCGGCGGCGGCGGCCTTTTCGGCCACGGCCGCCTTGTCGGCCGGGTCGCAGGTGATGGCAACGATGTCGACGGCGGGGTTGTTGATGACGGCGTCGACGGAGGCCGCGAG
Source organism: uncultured Planctomycetales bacterium (assembly GCA_964591605.1). GTDB lineage: Bacteria > Planctomycetota > Phycisphaerae > UBA1845 > PWPN01 > CAYLLT01. Next base: position 2,629 of record CAZQEN010000391.1, on the reverse strand, counting down.
CGGTGCACCAAGGGCCCCGGTCAGTTCCCTGCCCCGCCGGGGGTCCGACTCGCAGGCGGCGACGACCCGCGTATCCGGGCGGGCCTTGAACATGCCGACGACGCCCGCGCCGTGCGTGCAGCAGTTGCCGATGACGCCGACGCCATATACCTCCCTGACAAGGCGCGGCTGGGCGGGCGCAGACGAAGCGAGAATCGCCACGATGAGTGTGGTCGCTGTGGTTTTCATGGGATGCCTCCGGCCATACTGTATCATGGACCCACCTTCCCGGCGGCTTGGCTGCGAAACAGGAAAGCTCTACAATCGGTCAAAGGTCGATCCCGGTGATGAACAACGTCTGCTGCTTTGACTCTATTGTATGTGTGACAGGGTCGCCGTCATGAAATCATCCGCGCTTGACACAACCGCTCCGATTGTCAATGTCTCTGCGGAGTTTCTCCACACAATGGCCAGGAAAATCGAGAAAGTCCATGAGCGGATGTTGAGAACGTCGCGTGTTCTCAAGGAGGCCGGCGTTCGCTTCGCCGTCGTCGGGGGGAATGCGGTTGCCATCTGGGTTGAGAGCGTGGACGCTGACGCCAGTCGCACGACCAAAGACGTGGATATCGTGCTGGAGCGCAGCGACCTGATGCGGGCGGCACAGGCGATGGAAGCGGCCGGCTTCGAACTCGCCGAGGTGAATCGCGTCACGATGTTTCTGGAGCGAGACGACCCGATGCCAAGCCGCGCGGTGCACGTCTTGTTCGCCGGCGAAAAGGTCCGGCCCGACAATGCCCATCCGGTACCGTCTGTAGGAAACACTTTGGAGAGCCCCGACGGGGTACCCGCCATCGGACTGGATGAATTGCTCGTCATGAAGCTACAATCGAACCGTCTTCGGGACGGAGCTCATATCGTTGACCTGCTTCACGTCGGACTGCTGACGCCACAGGTTATCGAACGGGTCCCCGCCGATCTCCGAGGGCGTCTGGAAACGATCATCCGCAGCGAACCGGCACCGGACCATCCGAACGAGTAAACCGTCCGCCACGAGCCACATCGGCATCGGAGCCCGTCCCGGTTATGGTATTGGCATGTTCCAACAAATCTTGCCTGCTGTCAGCATCAGCGTTTGCGTCCTTTCTTCTGCGAGTGCGGCGGATTTCGCCATCCGCGACGGCGATACGGTCGTTTTCCTGGGCGACAGCATCACGGCGACGCGGACGTATGGGAAGGTGATCGAGAATTACACGCTGCTGCGCTATCCGAAACGGCAGGTGAGGTTCATCAACGCGGGCTGGGGCGGGGATACGGCGGCGGGCGGGCTGGCGCGGCTGGAGCGCGACGTGTTTGCCCGCGGGGCGACGCTGGTGACCGTCGCGTACGGCATCAATGACATCGGCTGGGGCGGCAAGGCGGATGACGAGCATCGCCAGAGGTACCTCGATTCGATCCGCGGGATTGTGGAGGCGTGCAGGAAGCGCGGCGTGCGCGTGCTTATCTGCTCGGCTGCCCTCACCGCCGGCGACCGCGGGGACGGCGATTACCTCCAGAAGATGTGTAACGACGGCATGGCGATTGCGCGGGAGCTGGGCGAGGGCAGCATCGACGTGATGTCGGGGATGCGGGCCATCCACCAGCGCGTCCAGCGCTGGCGGGCCGAGCACAAAGACGCGACCGAGACGCTGCACGCACCCGACGGGATTCATCTGAGCGACCTGGGCCAGCTCGCGATGGCCTTCGCAATGCTCAAGGGGCTGGGCGCTCCGGCCGACGTGTCCTCCGCGGCGATCTCCGCCCAGAGCGGGCGGGCGGTGAGCGCCAGCGGGTGTGCCATCTCAGACCTGAAGGCGACAGACGGCGGAATCGAGTTCACACGTCTTGATGAGGGGCTGCCGCTCAACATCGAGCCGCTCTGGCAGCTCAACTTCCGGTTCATCCCGTTCCCGGAGGAACTGAATCGTTACATGCTGGCCGTGACGGATCTGACGCCAGGCAGGTACGAGGTGCGGGCGGGCGGGCGTCTGGTGGGGACGTGGGATGAGAAACAGCTCGCCGCGGGGGTGAACCTGGGTTCGGCGACGCCGGACGGCTGGGTTCCGGGCGGGCCGTGGGACGCCCAGGCGCACCTGCTCAAGCGGCTCACCGAGGCCCGTCATGAGGTGGGGCTGGCACGGCTCTTTGCCCCGGAGTTTCTGAGGGAGAACCCCAACCGGCCGGCGGCCGAGTCGGATCTGGAGGAGCTGGACGCGGCCATCCGCAACGCCCAGCGCCGGCTGGCGGCGCCGGTGCCCTACCGCTTCATCGTTCGGCGCGCGGCCCGTGCAAATGGGTCTGCTCCATCGCGGTGAAGGCGGTCGGCTGCGCGGCTTCGGAGTCGATCGGCGACCCACCCAACACGACCCTGCTGGAACAGACACGCCGATACCTGTCGCACATCGGTCCGGCAGGCCGGACCTGCGCGGGGGGAGGACCTCCCCAACCGAGGTCCCGTCCGGCAGACGAGACCTACCCGTGCACGCCCGAGAGAAGGGCCAGACCGCGCCGCGGGTGCATCCAGAATTCAGTGGCATGCGGGTGGGATGCGGTCGCCGTGGCGGCCACCCGCAATCGTGGATGCGGATTGCCCGTGGCCCACTCCCACGGGCAG
>CAZQEN010000390.1:0-6845 GCA_964591605.1 uncultured Planctomycetales bacterium | reverse complement strand
ACGCGCAGCGCCTCGCCATCCTCGATCGTGCGCATGGCCAGGATGCCCATGGGGCCAGTCTATATCGCAACGCTCTGTACGTCGCGGACGAGTTGTTGTCGACAGATCTGCGGTCCTCGCGCCCGCTGGCCCTGGCCGCACTGCCCCTCTACCACTCCTTTGGCCAGACGGTGGTGCAGAACGCAACGATTGCGGCGAAAGGCACGATCAGCTATCTCGCCCGCTTCTCGGCGCCGGATGCGGCCCGTCTGATCGCCCGGGACCATCTGAACTTCTTTGCCGGTGTGCCGTCGATGTACATCGGCCTCGTCCGGTGTCCGGAGGTGTCGGCAGAAACGCTGTCGAGCCTCGACTGCTGCCTGAGCGGCGGGGCGCCGCTCCCGTTGGAGGTGAAACAGGAGTTTCACCGGCGCTTCGGCGTGTGGATCCGCGAGGGCTACGGCCTCACCGAGACTTCGCCCGTCGCGAGCTTCCAGAGTCGCGAGGAAGCGCCCCACAGCTCCGGCATCGGTCGGCCGATCGACGGTGTGGAGTTCCGCATCGTGGATCTCGAGGACCGGCCGCTCCCCCCTGGTCAGAGCGGCGAGCTGTGCATCTGCGGGTATAACATCATGAACGGCTACTACCGCAATCCCGACGCGACCGCCGAGTCGATGCGGGGCGGCTGGTTCCACAGCGGTGATGTGGCTTGCCTGGGTGAGGACGGACAATACCATATTGTCGATCGCATGAAGGACATGGTGCTGCGGGGGGGCTTTAACGTTTACCCCCGCGAAGTCGAAGAAGTGCTCTACCGGCATCCGGCAGTGCGTGAGGCGGCCGTCGTCGGTGTGCCTCATGATACGCTGGGTGAGGAAGTCAAGGCCGTTGTCACGTTGATGCCGGGGGCGCAGGCCACCCGCGAGGAGCTCGTGCTGCACTGCAAGCAGCATGTGGCCGCGTACAAATATCCGCGCATCGTCGAGATCCGTGATGAGCTGCCCAAGAGCGCGACGGGCAAAATCCTCAAGTGGGCGCTGCGCGTCTGACATGAAGCGAGGCATCACCGCAGGTGTGCTGGCCATTGTCCTGCTCGCGGTGCGTTCTGTGCCTGCGCAGACCGCTTCCTGGGCCTGCGAGGTCCTGCCGGCCGAGCACGAGATCACCACCGATCCGATCTCGGGCGCGAAACTCGTCTTCGCAACGACCCGGGCGTCCCACGACCAGAATCTGTATTTCCACGATCGTTCATGGCTCAGTGACGAGTCGATGCTGGTTTTTACCAGCGATCGCACCGGGCGATCGGAGCTCTTCGGCTATCTGGAGGCCACGGGGCAGCTCGTGCGGCTTCTGCGCGAGGACGAACCCGGCATTTCGGGCGTGACCTGCAGTCGGAAGGGCAATCGGATCTACGGCATGCGCGCGGGCGCGGTCGTGGTGTGGTCTGTCGAAGTGAAGATGGGGCCGCCCGCCGTCGTACGCATCGAGGAACGCAGAATCACCGATCTGACCGCGGGCAGCGGGGTTCTGTCCAGCCTGAATGAGAACGCGGATGGGAAGTACCTGGCGTACAGTGACCGCGAGGGCGACGAGAAGGGCATCCATCATGTCGTGGCGATCGAGATCAACAGCGGAAAAAAAAGCTCCCTCGCCACGGTGACTTTTCCGGTGTATCACGTTCAGTTTAGTTGGGAACGCCCGGATCTGGTCATGTTTGCCCGGGTCTACCCACAGGGCGACCGGGTGCCGGTCGATCAGGACCCCTCCGAGCCGGCACATTGCCGACTGTGGCACGTTGACTTCTCAGGCCGTCCGCCCCGGCCGGTCTATCCGCAGGTGGCCGGAGAGCTGGTGACACATGAATGCTGGTGGACCGAGAACCGATTCACCTTCTGCGGCGGTCACCACCCAGAGGAGTCGCACTTGAAGGTCTTCGACCTGACCACGGGTCGGATCAACATCCTGGGGGCGGGAAGCTGGTGGGCCGAGGGTACGCCCGCCCAGATCACCAGGCGGGCCTGGTGGCACGCGGCGGGCTCCCCCGATGGGCGATGGGCCGTGGCAGACAATTTCCACGGCGATGTGGTGCTGTTCGACGGAAAAACGACACGTGAGCGGGTCCTGACGACCGGACACCGGGAATTCGGCAAGGGCCAACCCCACCCTCATCCCGGTTGGACACCGTCGTCGAGTCGAATCGTGTTTACCTCCAACCGTCGGGGCCAACAGGACTTAGCCATCGTCCATGTTCCGGAAGGCTGGCGGTAGGCATGGTCCGACAGCAGGTCAGCGTTCGCTGATCGCTGCAATCGGTACGTTGAAAGACTTGGCCAGCATGGTTGATGTTGGGCTGCAGGTTGGTATACTGTTGACTTAGCATTTGGCGGCCGGTTGTCATGTCATGGGTCCGATGGAACGGCCTGAGGGTGCTTTCATCGGAAATGCTGGAGATCATCAACCCCATCCGGTGAGTGGTTTCTCCAAACCCGGGAAAGGGCCAGTCTCATGCGGCGCCCGCTCTCGCGATGTTTCGTCGTCAGCGTCTGGATGGCGGCGAACCTGGTTGCGGCCGAACCGACCACGCGGCCGGCCAGGCTGTCTGTTGCCGAACGCCTCAGCCCCGCAAGGCTCGAACGTTTCGACCGGGACCGGACGGCTCTCGCCGCGCGGATCAAGCCCATCCAGGTTCCCTACGAGTTCGTGCGCGGCACGTTCCACATCCACAGCCGGCTCTCCCACGACAGCCGTGGCGAGCTCTCGGAGATCATCGCGGCGGCACAGGTGACGAACACGCGGATCGTGGGTTTCACGGAGCATCCGGATCCCCATCGCGACGTGGTCGCCTCGAACGTGAAGGGCTGGGAGAGCGGAATCTTCTTCATGGCCGGCACGGAGTGCAGCAATGCCCTCCACTGGCCGGACGTGCTCGATCGCCAGGGGCTTCGCTTCGTTTCTCATCCTGAGGAAGTGAAGGAGTTCAACCGTGCACAGCACGCGGGCATGGAAATCTACAACACGCACACCGATGCGCTGGATGAGCCGGTCAAAGCGCTGCTTCTCGCGATGATCCTCAACCTTCCTTCGGTGCAGGCCCATCCGGAGGCGGCGTTCGCCGCCTTCCTCGACTATCCGCGGGATTTCCTCGCCCGATTCGACCATCTCACGCAGGAAGCGCCCTTCACTGGCATTGCCGCCAATGACAGCCATCAGAATCAGGCGATCGAGTTGATCGCGATGCCTGATGGGACGGTCCGAGCCCGCTATCTTGATGGAGAAGCGCTCTGGCAGGGGGGTGATCCCGACGCCGGTCGGCTCCGTCTCGCGTTTGGGCACAAAGACATCCCTGCGGAGCCCAAAGTCCTCACCCGGGCCGTGCTGGATCCGTACCAGATCAGCATGCGGCACGTGGGAACGTACCTGCAGATCAATCAGATCAGCCGCAGAAGCGTATGGCACGCCCTCAGTACGGGCCGCGCGGTGATCGCCTTTGAGATCGTGGCTCCGCTGCCGGAGATCGGCTTCTGGGTCGAGTATCGGAGCTCTCCACGAGGGACGGTCGGCGATGAGGTGGCCTGGGAACCGGGGCTTCGGCTGCGCTGCGTGCTGCCGCTCGAGGCCGACATCCGCATCGTGCGGAACGGGGCCACATTTTACGAGGGCCGCGATTCCCGGCATACTGCCAAGAACATCCCGTCCGGGGTGTACCGGATGGAGGCGTTCGTCGAGCTCGCAGGGGAGCGATGGCCCTGGGTGATCACCAATCCCATCTATGTGACCGCGGGACAGACAAGGGGAACCAGATGGTAAGAACAGCGTTTTGTGCGTCCTTACTGTGCCTTTTTCTCGTGCCGCCGGTTGAAGCGGATCTGCTGACCTACGTGGGGAAGGAGGATTCGACCTACCGCTGGTCGGTGGTCGCGACGAGCGCCGAGGGTGCTTCGCTGCAGCATGCGGAGCTCCACATGGTATCGCAAACCTGGCGGGGTACGGCCTGGCAGCACCGCCTGCTCATCGTCCGATTGCCCGAAGTCAAAGAGGCGTCGCATGCGCTGCTTATCATCGGCGGAGGATCCTGGCGCGAAGGCCAGGAAAAGGAACGGCTGCCGCAGGATGCCCGGGAACTCAAGATCGCCTACGCCATCGCGACTGCCACCAGAATGCCGGTGGCCTTCATCTCGCACGTTCCCTTTCAGCCCCTGTTCGACGGCAAGAGGGAAGACCAGATCATCGCATACACCTTCGATCAGTACCTGAAGACGGGTGACGACGAGTGGCCGTTGCTCATGCCCATGACGAAGGCGGCCGTTCGCGCTCTGGATACGATTCAGGCCTTCACCCAAAAGGAATGGAAGCTCGATATCTCGAAGTTCATCGTGACCGGCGGCTCGAAGAGGGGGTGGACCACATGGCTGACCGGCGCCTCTGACCCGCGGGTGGCGGCCATCGCCCCGATGGTGATCGATGTCCTCAACATGGGCGCACAGATGAAGCATCAACGCGAGGCCTACGGCCGGTACAGCGAGCAGATCAAGGAATACACCGAGTACAACATCCAGGACCGGATGGATACCGAGGCTGGGCGCAAGCTGGTGGCGATCGTCGACCCCTTTGCCTACCGCCGTCGGCTGACGATGCCCAAGTTCATTCTGCTCGGCACGAACGATCCGTACTGGACCGTTGACGCACTCAATCTCTATTACGACGAGCTGCTGGGCGAGAAGTACATTCTCTATGTGCCGAACGCCGGGCACGGCTTGAACAACGACATGGGGCGGCTGGTGGGGAATATCTCGGCGTTCGTTCTGAAGACGGCGGGCAGGCTCAAGTTCCCCGCGATGAAGTGGGACCTCAAGGAACAGAGCGATTCGCTTCGGCTGACGATCCAGTCGGACCTGCCCCCGACGCGGATGACCGTGTGGCGGGCCGCCGCCGACACGCGGGATTTCCGGGAGTCCAAGTGGCAATCGGAAGCACTGGCCGCGGGAGACGGCCCGTATACCTATGAACTGAAACGGCCGGACCACGGCTATGCCGCCGCGTTCGGGGAGGCGCTCTACATGATCGATCAGCATCCTCTCTATCTGTGTACGAACCTTCGGGTCATTGGAAGCAGTCCCTCCGCGAGCCGATGATGATGCACACCACTTGCGCCTTGATCGTGCTGGCTGCGGGCCTGGGCGCCGACAGAACTGCGACGGCCCGGTTCGCATCCGAGCTGGTATTCCCGTTGAACGCCGAGCATAACCATGCTCCGGGCATCGTGGAGTGTCCGAACGGCGACCTGCTCGTCTCGTGGTACCGCGGGTCGGGTGAACGCAGTGCGGACGATGTGCGGGTTCTGGGCTCGCGACTGCGTAAAGGCAGCTCTTCTCAGTGGTCTGAACCATTCCTCATGGCGGACACACCGGGCTTCCCGGACTGTAATACCGCCATGCATGTCGACCGGCAGGGCCGCCTGTGGCTGTTCTGGCCGGTCATCCTCGCGAACAGTTGGGAGTCGTGCCTGACCCACTACCGGGTCGCCAGCCGCTACGAGGCGGACGGGCCGCCTCAATGGGAGTGGCAGGGCGTGATGCCCCTCAAGCCGAAGGACTTCGAGCAGAGGATGTTCGAGGGCCTCGAAAAGCGCCTGAACATGCCCGGCGCGAAGCCGCCGGACGATGCCCGCGTTCAGGCCAGGATCGACAAGATCCGACAGCTCATCAAAGACAGGCTGGCGGGGCGCCTGGGCTGGCAGCCGCGATGCAAGCCGACCGTATTGCCGTCAGGACGGATCCTGCTGCCCCTCTATTCGGACACGTTTTCGGTCGGCCTGATGGCGATCAGCGATGATGACGGCAGGAGCTGGTATGCGAGCCAGCCGCTGGCCGGCTTCGGGAGCATTCAGCCGACGGTTCTGCGCCGAAGGAACGGCACGCTGGTGGCGTACATGCGCGAGAACGGGCCGCTCGAGCGGATCCGCGTGTGCGAATCGACGGACGACGGGATCTCATGGGGTGACGTCGGGGTGATTGACCTGCCGAACCCGGGCGCGGGCATCGACGGCGTCGTCCTGTCGAACGGACACTGGCTGCTCGTCTATAACGATACCACGAAAGACCGCAACAGCCTGGCCGTCTCCATCTCAGAGGACGAGGGGGTGAGTTGGAAGTGGACGCGACACCTCGAGCGACACGACATGGGTTCGTATCACTATCCGGCGGTCATCCAGGGCCGCGACGGCACGATCCATGCGGTCTACAGCTACTTTGTCGAAGGCGGCAAGAGCATGAAACACGCCGCGTTCGACGAGACCTGGCTCCGGCAGGGCGATACGGGGACGAAGTGAGCCTGCAACACTGCCCGATCATCAGAGAGTTGGGGTATCTGAACGTCCGAGCAGCGAGTCTTTCGATCATCGGCCTCAAATGCTGATCCTCCAGATGCAAAACACAACGGCCCCCGCGGGCTCGGCTCGCCGGAGTCCGCAGAGGCCGCCGCGATGGATACTCATTCGTTCGTCCCGCTGTTCACGGGTTGATCCTCGTCACCCGTGACTCTGCCAATCATTACCGGGCAGCCTCGCCGGTTCGGCGACGATCAACTCGCCGTCAGCTCGTCCTCGCGGCAAGGGGGCTGCTACGAACCACATCCATGGTCCAACTGCTATCACCCACGTTCAGGCCCCGCAGATAGCCCTGCCGTAGGCACATCAGCGGTACCGACGGCGTATCAGTGCCGTCATCCCCAAGGTGGCCTTCGGCCGCAGTCAAACTGAGAACTGCCTGGAAGAAAGATGCGCGCGTCCTGCGCGCATCTTTCGCTAAGAAACTACGGTGCCACGCCCGTCAACTGCAGGCAGTTGAGGAATGACGTGGGGTTCGATT
>CAZQEN010000389.1:0-6856 GCA_964591605.1 uncultured Planctomycetales bacterium | reverse complement strand
TCAGTCAAAGAAGCGGAAACGGATGATGGCCAGGATCGCCTTCACGCCGTCCACCCAGGTGATTTTCTTGCCTTCGTCGTAGTCGCGCCCGGCGTAGCTGATGCCGACTTCGTACACGCGGAAGCGGTGGCGGGCGATCTTGGCCGTGATCTCGGGCTCGAACTCGAAGCGATCACTCTGGATGTGGATCTTGCGCAGCACGTCCGCCCGGAACACCTTGTAGCCGGTTTCCATGTCGGTGAGATTCAGGTTGGTGAACGCGTTCGAGAGCAGCGTGAGGATGCGGTTGCCCACCATGTGCCAGAAGAACAGCACGCGGTGCGCCTCGCTGCCCACGAAGCGGGACCCGTAGACCACGTCCGCGCGGCCCTCCAGGATCGGTGCCAGTAATTGCGGGTAATCGCGCGGGTCGTACTCGAGATCGGCGTCCTGGACCAGCACGATGTCCCCGGTCACCGCGGCAAAACCGGTCCGCAGGGCGGCGCCCTTGCCCTGGTTGCGCTCGTGCATCAGGACGCGGATGCTGGCCCGCGGATGCTCCGCCTGGATGGCGCCGTACAGGTCGCGCGTCCCGTCCTGGGAGGCGTCGTCCACCAGGATCAGCTCTTTTTCGAACGGGACGCTGACCGCCAGGACCCGCCGGACGATTTCTTGCAGCGTCGTCCGCTCGTTATAGACCGGTATCACGATCGAAAGTCGCACAGTTTCCTCGGTGGCTTCGATGACTTTTCATCAAGTCGTACTGAACACGAGCCGGCATCATAGACCCCCGGTCGATCGTTCGCAAGTCTGGTAGATACAGGGAGATCCGTTCAGGTCGTGCTGCCCGCAGGCAGGCCGATTGGCGGAAGGGGCGGGCACGGCTCCTGCGCCGAACCCGGGCCGTCACCGACGCGTAAGTATTCAGAATTGCGGAGGCTGCGCTGTGCAGGTGTACGCGCCTTGCCCCGTATGGTAGAATCGCCGGATCTGGCTCGACCGGAAGGCAAGTCCAGCCGATTGTCTGGCCGTGGGGAGAGTCCCGGTACTGGACCCGTTCATCCCGATAACCGCATTCTGTTTGGGAGTGTTGCACATGCGCGCGTTGCACGTCACGTCCGTTAATCGTCTCGGTCGTATCCGCCCGTTGGGGCGCCGGGCCGCTGTCGCGGTCTTTCTCCCGTTGATGATGGGAGTGGCCGCGCGTGCCGCTGAGCCGGTGATCAGCAATCTGACGCCGACGCCCGCTGCCCAGGCCGGCGCGGCCACCCGGCCCGCGGGTCCGGCTCCGCAGATCGGCTGCGACGAGCCCGAATTCAACTTTCCCGAGTCGTGGAGCGGCGAGAAGATCGAGCACACCTTCATCCTGAAGAACACGGGAGAAGGTCCTCTCGAGATCACGCGCGTCCAGCCGGGATGCGGATGCACGCTGGCGGGCGAGTTCGACCGCAACATCGCACCCGGCAAGACGGGCAAGGTGCCCGTTGCCCTCAAGACCGACGGGATGCGCGGCCCGGTGACCAAGTCGATCACCGTCTTCAGCAACGATCCGGCCAAACCCCAGTTGCTGCTTCACATCAAGGGCACCATCAAGTCCGCCATCGACATGCAGCCCCTGACCGGCTTCAGCTGGTCGCAGATCAACCCGCAGTCGCCCGACAGCATCACCGTCACGCTGACCAACAACACCGATCAGCCCTGGAACCTGGCCCTCAAGCCCGCCGAGCCGGCCCAGCAGACGCCGCAGTCGGCGTTCGACGTGAAGATCAAGGAAATCGAGAAGGGCAGGAAGGCGGAAGTCACCGCATCGCTCAAGAAACCGCTCAAGGAAGGTTCGACCATCGCCCAGTTCACCTTCACGACCGGCCTGACCCGTCAGCCCGAGTACAAGATCAACGCGAATTACTATCTGCCGCCGGCCCTCCAGGTCATGCCCGCGGCGATCACGGGATTCAGCGTTCCCGGTCAGGAGTATCGCGCCACCCTGACCGTGGCCTATTCGCGCGAAGGTTCCATGCAGATTATGGAGGTATCTCCCAGCGATCCCGCCATCCGCACGGAAATCAACCAGCCGACGCCCGGCGACAGCCGGCGTTACACCGTGACGGTCACGTTGCCCAAGGATTTCAGCCCCACGCCCGCCAGCCCCGCCTCGATCAAGATCAAGACCGACAAGACCGAGCTGGCGAACGGGGGAGTGCTCACCGTTCCGATCAACGTGCGTCCGCAGGTGGTGCAGCCGACCGCCCAGCAGATGATCGGCAAGCCCGCCCCGCAGTCCTCTCTCAAGACGCCGGCCGGCAGCGAAGTCAAGATCGGGGCTCCGAGCGACAGCATCACCGTGGTCAATTACTGGGCGACCTGGTGCGGCTTCTGCAAGCGGCAGGTCCCGGTGCTCGAGGGCATTCACAAGCAGTATGCGTCCAAGGGCGTCAAGTTCGTGAACGTCAGCGTGGACACCCAGAAAGCCCCGAAAGACGTGGAAGAGGCGTCCAAGCAACTCGGCTCCACCATGCCGATCGCCCTCGATCCCAAAGGTGAGACGGCGACCAAGTGGGGCGCCCGCGGCTGGCCCGCCCTGTTCGTGGTCAACAAGCAGGGCGTGATCGAGGCGTTCCACAGCGGCGCCGCCCCGACCCTGGCCAAGGATCTGTCGGGCGAGCTTGATCTGCTCCTGCAGGGCAAGCCGCTCCCGCGAACCACCGTCGCCTCCGCCACCACGCAGCCGGCCACGCCGCCTCCGCCCCCGACGCCCCAGGTCAAGGGTCCGTCGCTGCTGATCGATGCCCTGCGACAGGACATCGGCCTGCGCAAACCAGGCGAGAACCTGCAGTACAGTCTGAGTGTCCGCAACAACGGCACCGACCCGGTGGAAATCAAGGACATCAAGCCGGGCTCTGACGCCGTCAAGCTCGATGCCAACAACCCCAAAACGATTGCCCCCGGCGCTGCCGCGATGATCCGGCTGGACATCAAGGTGCCGACCCAACCCGGTACCTTCCAGGAGACGCTCACCCTCCGGAGCACGGATCCGAATCGCGCCGAGCAGACGGTCACCTTCGCTGGAACCGTTCGTAAGTATGTGGAGGTCCAGACGCAGACCCCCGACGGCGTGGTGACCTTCCCGCGCAACCCGCGGACCCAGGACATCCCGAGCCTGGCGACCATCGTCTACAACGGCGAAGGCAGCATCGAGTATGGCAAGCCCGAATCGAGCTCGCCGAAGTTCGAGGCGACCATCGAGCCCATTCCCAACGGGCCGTACTCCAAGCTGATCATCAAGGCCAGGCCGCCGCTCGAGCAGGGCGAGAACAATGCCGTCATCCATATCAAGACGAGCTGCAAAGCGCAGCCCGAGCTCGATGTGCCGGTCAAGTTCTTCCTGCCGCCGCGGGTGGAGGTCACCCCCAAGGAGGTGCTCCTCACCCCGACCGGCCGGCTGCAGCGAAGCCTCGTTGTGATCCGCAACAATGGCGACAAGTCGCTCAGCATTCTGGGCGTGAAGGCCTCGAGCAAGCGGATCAACTGGCAGTTTTTCCCCGAGAGCGACGGGCTGTCCTACAAGCTCATGGTGACCATCCCGTCCGCCCCTGCGGGCGAGGCCACACCGGCCGCCGAGAGTGTCACCGTCCGCACGGATGATCCCGAGTTCGGGGAGATCGTCATTCCGATCAAGTTCAGCTCCGCCGATGCGCAGGGGCCTGCCGCCGCAGCGCGTTGAGCCGGGCCAACCGGTCTTCCTCCGGATATGATCGAGCCCGCCGGGCAGCCGATTTCGAGCCTGCCGGCGGGCTTTTCTCATGGAGTGGTGGATGCGGACTCTCCGGGGCATGAAGACTGGAATCGCAGCGGCCTGGCTGCTTCCAGAGCGGCACGGGTTTCCGCGCCGGCGTGAATCCGGAGCCGAGTCCCGCGGGGAGGCTGAAACCTCCCGCACCACGTGGAAACGCAGCCGTCGCGTGCTCCTGGCTGCACTGCTCCTGGGCTGCGGCGCGAGGACGGCCGCGGCGGTCGCACCGAGCACTCAGCCCGCGGTGTCCCCCTCCGGCAGCCAGGCCGCGCCCGTCGTGCTCATGGTCTCGATCGATGGCCTGCGGGCTGACGACTTGTCGCAGGCCGACCACTACGGCCTGCGAATCCCCGTCCTGCGGCGGCTCATGCGCGACGGCGCTGCGGCCCGGGCGATGATCAGCATCTTTCCGAGCGTGACCTATCCCGCGCACGTCACGCTCATCACCGGCCAGCCGCCCGCCCGGCATGGCATCCTCGACAACGAGCGATTTCAGCCCATGGTCGATCGCCACGCCGACTGGTACTGGTCTGCCCGCGATGTGCAGGTCCCGACCCTTGTGGACGCGTTCCGGACCGCCGGCCGGCGCACTGCCGTCGTCGGCTGGCCCGTCACCGTCGATGCCCCCGCCGATCACCTCTTCCCAGAGCTCTGGGACGCCGCCGATTTTGCCGCCACGTTCGTGCCCCGCTCGCGCGGAGCCGCCACCCCCGGCCTGGTCGACGCCGCCGAGAAGCAGTTCAACTTCGCCCTCGACTTCGGGCACCTCGATGAGCACAAGAACCTCATCGCGCGCCACATCGTGCGGGCCCATCGGCCCGATCTGCTGCTGATTCACTACAACGAGCTGGACAAGAAGCAGCATCAGCTCGGTCCGGGCGCGGCCGAAGTGTTCGCGTCTCTCGAGAAGCTCGACGGGATGCTGGGGGAACTGCTCGATGAGTACCAGGCCGCGAGATTATCCGGCCGCCTGCTGACTTTCGTCGTGTCGGATCACGGCTTCGAGCGCGTCGATCGCATGTTCAAGCCCAACGCCGTGCTGCGGGAGGCGGGACTCATCGACTATGACCAGGCCGCGGGCCGCATCACTTCCTGGCGCGCCAAGGCGTGGACCGGCGGAGCGGCGGCCGCGATCGTGCTGGCAGATCCCGACGACGCACCATCCCTGACCCGCGCGCGATCCGCCCTGGAGGCACACGCCGGACGGCCGGATGCCCCCGTTGCGCGATTCATTGAGAAAGACGAGATCCGACGTCTCGGCGCCAATCCGCAGGCCGCCTTCATGATCGATGCCGGCCGGGGATGGATGTTCAGCCGCGGCGCGGCCGGTGCGGTCTCGGAGAAAGCCCCCATCCGGGGCATGCACGGCCAGATGCCCGATCGCCCCGAGCTCGCCGCGGCGTTCATCGCCTGCGGGCGGGGGATCCCGCCGGGCACGACCCTCGAACGCGTCCAGATCGTCGATGTTGCCCCCACGGTCGCCCAACTGGCGGGGGTTTCGCTACAATTCACCGCCGGCCGCGCCCTGTTCGCGGAACCTTGAGATCACCTGTCGGAGGACTCGAGGACGGTGAGCCAGACCATCCGTGTCGTCGCATTGCAGCCCGCTCTGCGCTGGCAGCCTCCCGCCGGAGGCATGCCCAACCTGCATCTCGTGCGCCAGATGATCGAGAAGCACGTCGCGGCCGAACCGGCCGATCTGCTCGTGCTCCCGGAGGTCTTCAACGGCATCACGTGCGACGACGATCCGGATGCCGGGCCGGTCGCCCGCCGGTTCCTGGCGACGCTGGCCAAGGCCTGCCATGTGGCGATTGTCAGCAGCCTCGATTTCGCCCACGCCGACGCCCGCCGCAACACGTGCTTTGCGGTGGACGGCGACGGCACGGAAGCGGGCCTTTATCACAAGCGCGTCATGTTCGGACGCGAAGTGGGCGTGCGGGAGCCGGGCGACGGTCCGGGCATCTTCACCCTGGCCGGCGTGCGCGTCGGCGTGCTCATCTGCGGCGACCTGTGGCGGCCCGACCTGGTGATGGAGCTGCGCGGCGCCGTGGACCTGCTCTGCGTGGCCACCAAGACCACCGTGCCCGACGCGACCCACACCGACTACGCCCGCCGGCTCTGGCACCATCTCGCCCTCATCCGGGCGATGGAAAGCGGCCTGCCGATCGTCGTGGCCGACTGGGCGGAAGGGCGGAATGAGTCCATCGGCTGCGTCGATGGTCAGCGGGTCAAAAGCGTGCACTACACCAGCGGCGGCTCCAGCATCACCGATCCCAGCCGCCGGCCCCAGTTCGACCGCCTCCAGCAGAAGCTCCCCGCTGGCGAGCCCGGCCTGCTCTCCGCGACGATCGATCTTGACGCCATGGCCGCATTCCGGGACTATCGTCGCTCCATCGGGCTGTTGCCCGGTTGAGCCGTCAGCGATCGACACTCAGCATGCAGTGTGGGTGGGTCCGGCTGACCGCTGAGTGCCGAACAGCGAGAGCGATTCATGAGCATCCTCGTCAACAGCAATACGAAAGTGATCTGCCAGGGCATCACCGGCAAGGCCGGCGCGTTCCACACCGCCCAGTGCCTCGAATACGGGACGAAGATGGTGGGGGGGGTCACCCCCGGCAAAGGCGGCACCAGGAGCGAGCACGGCCTGCCGATCTTCAACTCCTGCCGCGAGGCTGTGGCCGAGACCGGCGCGAGCGCGACGATGGTCTTCGTCCCGGCCGCATTCGCCGCCGACGCCGCCATGGAGGCTGCCGACGCCGGCATCGAGCTCGTCGTGCTCATCACCGAAGGCGTGCCCACGCTCGACATGGTGAAAACCCGCAAGTACCTCGATGACAAGGGTGTCAAGCTCGTCGGGCCCAACTGCCCCGGCGTGATCAGCCCCGGCCAGTGCAAGATCGGCATCATGCCCGGCTACATCCACCGCCCGCCTCAGAAGGGCAGCCGGAACGTGGGCATCATCTCGCGCAGCGGCACCCTCACCTACGAGGCGGTCTGGCAGTGCACCACCCGGAACCTCTCGCAGTCCACCTGCGTGGGGATCGGCGGCGACCCGGTCAAGGGCCTCAACTTCATCGAGCTGCTGAT
>CAZQEN010000388.1:0-6874 GCA_964591605.1 uncultured Planctomycetales bacterium | reverse complement strand
CGCCGACGCCTCTGGCGGTCGAATTGGATCTTCGGGCCGAGGGGCCGATGCGGGTGGCGCTGACGGAGGCGGCGGGTGTGGCGACGGTGCGGCCGGGTGAGCCGGTGGTGATGTGGTGGCGGGCGCGGGCTCTGGATCCGGGACCCTTGACGGTGACGGCGCTTGCGATGGCAGAGCAAGCGGGCCGGAGGCTTCGCGGGCAGGCGGAGAGCGGGCTGTTTGTCCGTCCGGCGGGGCCGCTGCACAGCGAGTCGCGTTTTCTGCGGGTGAAGGCGGGCGAACCGGTGCGAATCGAGCCGTTGGACGTGTTCGCCCGAGGCACGGCGAAGACCTCGGTCACGGTGAGCGCGGATCCCAGCGTCAATCTGTTGCCGGCGGCGGAGCAGTTGATCGATTATCCGTACGGCTGCGTGGAGCAGACCACGAGCCAGATTTACGCGCTGCTGTACGCGCCGGATCTGGTCCGGGCGTCGGGAGGGGGCGAGCGCCGGGCGGCGGCGATCGACGGGATGATCCGCGCGGGGATTGACCGGCTCTGGTCGATGCAGACGCGGTCGGGCGGGTTGAGCTACTGGCCGGGTTCGCGTGAGCCGGACGTGTGGGGCACTGCTTATGCGGCCGGCCTGCTGGTTCAGGCGGAGCGGAAAGGGCATCCGCTGGACGGGCGATTCAAGGCGTCGCTGGGTTCATATCTCGAGGAGGAGCTTCGCAGCCAGCTCGTCGATGCGCCGGATGCGGATTTGCGGGCGGATCTGTGCTACGTGCTCGCGTCGATGGGAAAACCGCAGCAGGGGTGGATGTCGCGCCTGACGGAGCAGGCAGGCGAGCTCGACCTGGATGGGCGTGCTCACCTGGCGGGGGCATGGCTGGAAGCGGGTCGCAGAGATCGGGCCGCCGCGCTGCTGATTGATGAATCACTGATGGCGCCGGTGACGACGACCACGAGCGGGCGATTGAGTTCTCAGGTTCGGGCGGAGGCGATGCTGCTGAATGTGCTGCTGGATCTGGATCGCAGGCACCCGTGGATTGCCACGGTGGTGGCCCGCCTCGAGAAGGCGCGGACAGCGGGTGCGTGGGGCAGCACGCTCGAGAACGCGAGCGCGATCGCGGCCCTGGCCCGTTACCAGTTGGCGCAGGGGGAGCGGGCGGTGTTCCAGGGGGTGGTTCGCTGCGGGAGTGCGGGGTCCTGGCCCTTCAGCAGCGGGGTGGCCGAGGTGTTTGCGTTCGCTCAGGAGGGCCGGCCGATCGAGATCGAGTCGACGGGGCAGGGTGAGGTGTGTGTGTCGGTGACGACGCGGGGTCTGCTGCGAGATGGGCAGGCCCGGGAGTACGACCGCGGGCTGCAGGTGGGCCGGCGCTGGATGGATCGGCAGGGCGACCCGGTGGATCCCGCACGGGTGCGGGTGGGGGACCTGGTTCTCGTCGAGACGGGCGTGTCGGCGCCCTCTCTGGGTGAAGGTGAGACGATCGACAACGTGGCCATCGTGGACGCGCTGCCGGGCGGGATGGAGGTGGAGAATCCGCGGTTGATTACGTCCGCGGCGTCGACACAGAAGACGGATGAGGCCGACCGGGTGGAGTTCCGCGACGACCGGGTGGTCATCTTCACGAGTGTCGGCAGGGCACGGCGGACGTTCCGCTACGCGATCCGGGCGATCACGGCGGGCACGTTTTCGCTGCCGCCGATCGAGGCTTCGTGCATGTACGACGCGGGGGTGGCCTCGGTGCATGACAGCGGGCACGTGGAGATCGCGCGATGAGGCTGTTTCATCTGGCGGCCGGGCTGGTGCATCGGCGAAAGCGGAGTCTCATCCGCGGTCTCGCTGCGGTTGCCGGGCTGGCGGCGGGCTTCGTCGCCGCGTGGCATGTCTGGCCGTTTCCGATCGAGCGGCTGGAGTCGTGGCCGGCCAGTCCGGTGGTGACGGATCGCACCGGGAGGGTGCTGCTGTCGGTGGTCGGGACGGACGAGCAGTGGCGCTTCCCTGTGGAGGTGCAGCAGATCTCGCCGTGGGTCGTCCGGGCGACGATCGCGGCGGAGGACGAGCGTTTTGAAAGGCACCCGGGCGTCGATCCGTGGGCGGTGTTGCGGGCGATGGGTCAGAACGTCCGCGCGGGCCGAACGGTGTCGGGGGCGAGCACGATCACGATGCAGGTGTGCCGGATGATGGACGATCGGTCGCGCACGTGGCGGGCGAAAACGATCGAGGCGTTCCGGGCCCTGCAACTGGAGCGGCTGCGGAGTAAGTCGGAGATTCTGCAGATCTATCTGAATCTTGCTCCCTACGGGCGGAATCTGCGGGGGATCGAGGCGGCGGCACAGGCGTATTTCGGCAAGCGTGCGGCGGATCTGTCGCTGGGAGAGGCGTCGCTGCTGGCGGGGCTGCCGCAGTCTCCGTCGCGATACCGGCCGGATCGGTCCATGCCGGCGGCACTGGCGCGGCGCGAGTATGTGCTGGCCCGCATGCGGCAACTGGGGATGATCACGCCCGAGCAGGCGGATCTGGCGGGCGCGCACTGCCCGGAGCTGACCTCGCGCTGGCGCCGGGACCGGTCGCCGCACGTGGCGTGGCTGGCTCTGCAGCGACGTCCGGGCGGCGGGCGGACGACGATCGATGCGGGGCTGCAGGCCGACGTGGCGCGACTGGTGGACGGGCATCTGGCCTCGCTGCCGGCCCGGACCCAGGCGGCGGTCGTGGTGCTGGACATTGCGCAGAGCGAGATTGTCGCGCTGGTCGGGTCGGCGGATGCGGCGGATCCGATCAGCGGGGGGGTGAACGGCGCGCTGGCGCGTCGCAGCCCCGGCTCGACGCTCAAGCCCTTCATTTACGCGGCGGCGTTCGAGGCCGGCCGGATCGGACCGGATTCGACGGTGTACGACATTCCGATCACGCGGGCGGGCTGGAGTCCGGCGAACTTTGATGAAACGTTTAGCGGACAGGTGACGGCGGCCGAGGCGTTGCGGCGATCTCTCAACATTCCGGCGATCCTGGTCGCGGAGGAGGTGGGGTTGCCGCGGTGTCTGGGCGTGATCGAGGCGGCCGGGATCCGTCTGCCGGCACGGGCGCAGTCGCGCGGAGGGCTGGCCGTCGTGACGGGGGCGGTTGAGGTCTCGCTGCTCGACCTGGTGAACGGGTACGCGACGCTGGGACGCGGCGGGATTCGCTCCAGGCCGCGGCTGTTTCTGGATGAGTCGGCCGAGAGCAGCCGGGTGCTTGATGCGGATGTGTGCGCGGCTCTCGATGAGATTCTGAGCTGCCGGCGTCGACAGCCGGCGGGCCGGCTGGAGGGGGGCGACGAGCCGGCGTGGTTCATGTGGAAAACCGGTACGAGCTCCGGACGTCGTGACGCGTGGGCGGTCGGTCATAACCGGCGTTATGCCATCGGCGTGTGGATCGGAAGGTTCTCGGGGGAGGGGTCGCCGGATTACGTGGGGGGCCTTGTTGCCGAGCCGCTGCTGGCGGCGCTGTTTGAGCACGCAGGTGTGCGGACGGCCGAAGATCCCCCGCCGCCCCGGGGGCTGGCGGTGCGGTCTCCACTCGCCCCGCCCCGGGAGCTGGAAGGCGGCCTGCAGATTCTCAGTCCCGCACCCGATGCGGAAATGGTGACAGTGGGTGACACCGCCGTGGTCCGTCCGGTGGCTTCACGGTCGGATCGCGTGATGTGGTTCCTCGACGGGAAGCTGGTGAGTCCGGGGGAGACGGGTGTGATCGCCGTGGAGGTGGGCCATCACGAGTTGCGCTGCACGGATTCCACCGGCGCCTCCGCTTCCCGATTCTTCCGTGTGAGCGTCCCGGAAACACACCGGCCGGCAGGGAGGGCCCGCGCCGCGGAGGTTGCCCAGGGGCCGGGCACCCGGTGAAGACGGGCTGTGTGGGATGAAAAGGTCCAGTCAGACTTCCAGCACCGCAACTGTTTGAGCCATATGAAGAAGCGTCGGATCACGAGCGGATGCGTCTTCAGAAAAAATGATTTTATTGCATTATTACTGATTCGGATGCACGCATGGGATTCCCGTGGCGTGCTGTGAAATTGTCGTTGCCGGTTGGTTGGCGCATAGCTTTTAATCTTGTTGACGGACACTGGGCGAACCGATAAGATGAGTAGGAAGCCCGTCGATGGCAGCCGCTACAGCAACGCGTGTTTTCTCCCTGGTGCAGCGGAGGCGGGCGGCAGGAATCCTGCCAGCGCCCTATGATTCCCTGGAGGTTGGCTCATGGAC
This sequence comes from uncultured Planctomycetales bacterium, assembly GCA_964591605.1. GTDB lineage: Bacteria > Planctomycetota > Phycisphaerae > UBA1845 > PWPN01 > CAYLLT01. Next base: position 2,655 of record CAZQEN010000388.1, on the reverse strand, counting down.
GGCAGTTTGCAGAGCTTCGCGGCGGAGAGATCCCGGAGACCATCCTGGTCGACTGATTGCGGTCACGCGCGCCGGCACGGCCGTGGCGCGTTCACCCTGATTGAAGTGCTGGTGGTGGTAGCGATCATCGCGCTGCTGATTTCGGTGCTGCTGCCGTCGCTGCGACAGGCTCGGGAGCAGGCGCGCACGGTGACCTGTGCGGCGAACATGCGGACGAGCTCACAGGCGATGACGCTGTATGCGGCGTCGAACCGGGACTTCTTCCCTTACGATCACAGCCAGGCGACCAGCCCGGGCGCGGGCCTGAGTGTGCTGGGCATCAACTGCTGGGAGTTCTTCCACAAGTACGTGCAGCGCGGGACACCGGGCGAGTTCAAGAACTGGGGCAAGTGCCCGCGGATCACGACGCAGGCCCCCAACAAGTACTACGCCTACCTGGAGTGGTACACATGCCCGAACGACAAGTACTACCATACTTCCAATATCAGGCGGAACGTGGCGGGTAAGACGGAAGTGGAGTACATGCTGAGCTACTGCGTCACGCTGAACATCCCGTACGATATCGATTACTCGAAGCCCAACCCGCTGCGGGCGATCCGCAAGATGTCGTCGGTCAAGCGGCCGGCGTCGAAGATGCTGCTCAGCGAGGTGGGGGATGACGTGGCCAGCCTGGAGCGCAAGGGCTGGGAGAAGCGCGACCGGAACGACGTGAACAACCAGATCGGGTTCCAGATTCAGCACCAGGGGAGCACGGGCGGAAGCAACATCGTGTACCTGGACAACCACGTTCAGTTCCACAAGGCCTTGCTGGGTGCTCCTCCGTGGTATGGTCTGCCGCCGGCGAATGCGGCCAGTTTCGAGGATTTCGCGGTGTACGACCGGACCAAGCCGGCGACCGCGTCGAACCTGATCACGGATCGGGCGCCGCCGGAGCCCTGACGGGTGAGCGGAGGTCTTCCGTGAGGCGTGGGCGGCAGCGCAGAGCCTGCGTGCTCAGGAAGGCGTGCCCTTCTCCGTGAGCCGCTGCCGGACCGCCCGCCAAATGGACTCCAGACCCAGTGGACCCACCCATCCGTCGATATAGGGACGGTCAAGCCGATCACCGAGCACCTTGAGCACCCCGCAGATATCACGAAGGTGCTTGTCCGACCCACCCTCGCGGTAGTATTCCATTTTCTTGAGTATCACATCCTCTGGAGAGGCGAATGCGGCCTTCAGTCCAGGAGCATGCTCTACACGCAGCGCTCGTGCGAAGCGGCTCCGGTTGAAGGGTGTGTTATCGGGAATCATGATGTCCACTTTCAATACCGACGCCGGATGGATGATATTGAACTGCCCGCGGTTCTGAACCGCCTGTCGAACCGCGTCTTCACTGACGTAGAACTCCGGCATGGGAAAGGCCTGACAGAAGGCAGTGATGTGTCTGGGAGGCAGATCCAGGACAATGTCGATGTCGTTGGTGAGCCTCGGCTCGCCGAAGAAGATTGTGGCCATCGAGCCGGTGACCAGGTAGGGGGACCCGAGCTTCTCGATCACGCTCACGACCCTGTCGAGCAGCTCAAATGGCTCCATGCGAGAGCCTCCGTGCAGTCTCCTTCATGATGGCGGTCTCATCCCAGTCGGGATGTTCAGATCGAAGCATCGTGGCAATCGCCTTCCGCACGGATACGAACATATCATTTGCGATCCGGAGTCGCTGGGCACCGGTCATGGTCCGGAGTATCCGGGCGATCTCGTCATCCACGACTTCGATCTGTCCCATGTCAAGACGCATTTCGACCTCCCGATCTGCAGGGCATTGTACCAACGCAGGTGAGTTTCCGGAGCGGCCGGAACGGAGAACACCTGAGCACTGGGCGATTGAACCTCCGGGCTGATCGATTGACGTCAACCGTGCTTGAGCCGTCTCTGTGACGAAGAGGTCCGGCCGGCCCGGTTATGAACGGGCCTTCTACTCCGCATCCACGACGCACCGGAATCCGACCATGCCCGAGCGGTCTTTGCTCGGGGCCATGAGCAGATACTTTCCGTGTTCATCGAGCCGGGTGTTGCGGGGGAAGTACCAGTGCGAGGCCTTCGGGCGATAGTGGCTGCCGCCGCGGACGATGGCGGCCCGCGTGTGTTCGTCGTGGAATTCGTCCGTCCACTGCCAGACGTTGCCGGTCATGTCCATCACGCCGAACGGGCTGGCGCCCCTGGGGTGTGCGTCGGCGTCGGCGGGGGGGCTCATGACGGGACCATCCTCGAAGGGAGGCACGGCCGAGTCGTCGGGTTGCGTGCCCCAGGGGTATGGACGCCCTTCGTTCCCCTGAGCGGCATACTGCCATTCCCATTCGTGCGGGAGACGCTTGCCCGCCCAGGCAGCGTAGGCGCGGGCGTCCTCAATGGCCACCCACGTGACCGGCTTCTTTTCCCAGCCGGCAGGGAACGAGCCGTTTTTCCAGTCTTTCAGGAAGTTGTGATCGTCCTTCGGGCGGTAGCCGCTCGCGTCGAGGAACTTCTTGAACTGCGCGTTCGTCACCGGATAGCGGTCGATGTAAAACGCCTTGACGTCGAGCTCCTTGTCGTGGTGGCGGCGAGGGATCTCTTCCCAGGGATACTGCACGTCGACGCCGGGCTCGTCTTTGCCTTCGATCTCGACGCCTGAGACCTTGA
>CAZQEN010000387.1:0-6876 GCA_964591605.1 uncultured Planctomycetales bacterium | reverse complement strand
GTCTCTCTGCTGTGGATGGAAAGCTTGCGGCGACGGACGAGGATCGCTCTCCGACATGTAGCACGCTGGAACCCGCCTATAGAGGATTTCAGCATCTTCAACGGGCTCGGATCCATCGTCCTGGCACATCCATGAGCACCTGAAGACCGATCAGATCTGTCCTCTGTAGACCAGTTGAAAGTTTTTCAGAATGGCATACTCGATTTTTCCATCGCTGTCGACTTCGAGACGTTCGAACAGTTCACCTGCCCGCCTCTCAAATACAACTCCGCCTTCGCCATCAGGCACCACCCGGAGGGGTCGTGGCTCCGCCGCGTTTCTCATTGCCGTCGCCAACTCGCAGGCCCTGGAAAGAGAGTTGGCTGTAGGTGGCTGAATTCCCTCATCCTGAACGGCGGAAGGATTGCGGCCCCACTCAATCAGGCAGGTGTCTATTGCGTGCTGCCAGCCTTCACGATCCCGATCACGCATGGCGACAGACGCCAGTGACTCATCAGCGGCAACGCCGGTTCGCTGCGCCGACGTGACGCATTCTGCCAGTGCCTCAGCTCGCGTAATTGTCGGCATGAAGAGGTCTCCAATATGCCTTCGCAGCCTCAGAGGTCACAGCCAAAAAGCCGTCGATGATCGCCTGATGGCCGCAATCCAAACCAGACTCCAGAGAGGAACCCAAGACAGGGCCACGGGCGGTCAACTTGAGAATCAGGAGATCGTCCCCATCGGGCCGGTTCTCACGACCCCGCTGGACAGCAAGATGCAGCCTGCCTCGTTGCTCCGGGATTTGGAAATGCCACTCTCCCTCGCACGCTTCAAAGCACAGGGAGGTGGCTGGATCGATTCTTCCCAACAGGCCGGGCAGAACTTCTGGCCACTCCTGGCTCGACTTCCAAACCGAGCCGCGCGGAAGATGGTTCACATAGGTGATTTCCCACTGATTAACGCTTACCGCCCCAAATCCCTCTCCTTCCAGGAATTTCTCGAACTCATGAAAGACCCTGAAGAATTCTGGCCGGATCGTATCGTCATAGCGGGGATAGGTTCCTCCGCTCGGCCGGAGCAGCCAGTTGTAGTGAAAACGGTCGTTCTGGACCTGGATCATCCGATCTTCAGTTGTGTTCTTGATCTGAAGCCGCAGATCGGGCACTTTGGCCAGCTTGAGTTGAATGCCGGATGGCTTCCACGCCGTAGTCTCGGTGAATTCCTCAAACTGCGGCTCGATGGCCGGAGCGTCGATCAGTCCGGGCCATTCACCGGGAAGCGACTTCCAGAACAGCCCGAAATGGGCCGGCCGAAGGCCCTTCAGGGGGGCGAATTGAACCCCCAGGACCGTCTCCACAACCGGCGGATTCTCGAAACCAGGTAAGGCTGAAATCGATGTATCCTCCTACGATCAAAGGAATTATTGATGCCGCCCAGGCACGTGTCAAGGTGTCCGATTCACTTCTCGAGCTACTCCACGACCGGCAATCCCAGCCCGCCGGACTTGATCTTCTCGTACCCGCTGCCCAGGGGGCCGATCGGATCGGGGGGCTTGATGTCGACGCGTGCGTTGGTGAGGGTGGCCTCGCCGCGTTCGACGCGCTCGGCGAACTTGACGGACTCTTCGTAGAGGGCGTCGAGCATCTGGGCTTCGGTGACGGTGCGGACCTGCTCGCCCTGGACGTAGATGATGCCCTTACCCTTGCCGGCGAAGACGGCCACGTCGGCGCCCTCGGCCTCGCCGGGGCCGTTCACCACGCAGCCCATGACGGCCACCTTCACCGGCACCTTGATGAGGGCGAGCTTCTCGCGGACCTTCTTGACGAGCTCGATGAGATCGACCTCGATGCGCCCGCAGGTCGGGCAGGCGATGAGCTCGGGCTCGTTGCGGGCCCGCAGGCCCAGGCTGCACAGCAGCTCCTTGCCGTCTTCGACCTCGTGGATCGGGTCGGCGGCGTAGCTGATGCGGATCGTGTCGCCGATGCCCTCCGCCAGGAGGGTCCCAAGGGCGGCGATGCTGCGGATGCGCCCGGTCTCCGGCGGGCCCGCGTGCGTGACGCCCAGGTGCAGCGGGAAGTCGAACCGCTGGCTGATCGCGCGGTAGGCGTCGATGACGATCGTGGCGTCGATGCTCTTGGCGCTGAGCACCACGTCATAAAAATCGTTGGCCTCGAAGATGCGCATATACTCTTCGAGCTTCTCGATCATGATGCGGATCAGGTGGGCGTGGCGGTCCTGCTCGATGGCGGCCTTTTCGACCGCCCGCAGCGCCTTGTCTTTCCGCTCGACGATGCCGCCTTCGTTCACACCGACGCGGATGGGGATGCCGGCATCCTTGCACGCGCGGATGACCTCGTTGACCTGCTTGCGGTCCTGGATGTTGCCGGGGTTGAGGCGGATCTTGTGCACGCCCGCTTTGATGGCCTCGAGCGCCCGCTGGAAGTGAAAGTGCACGTCGGCCACGATGGGCACGCGCGTCTGCCGCAGAATCTCCGGCAGCGCCTCGGTGTCGCGCTGATCCGGCACGGCCACGCGCACCACGTCGCACCCCGCCGCCGTCAGCCGGTTGATCTGAGCCACCGTGGCGTCAATATCGTACGTGTACGTACTCGTCATGCTCTGCAGCACGACCGGCGCGTCTCCGCCGATGGGGACGTGACCGATCTTGAACTGACGGGTTTTACGGCGTGTGATCATGGACCGTTAAGACACCCTACTGCGCCCAGTTCTCAACAGCGAGCCCGGGAATAGCCGAAAAGTCGGTATCCTTCGATACGACAGTGCAATTCCCCAGACTGAGGGCGATCGCGGCGATTTGAATATCAATCTGCTGCATAGGTCTGCCTGACCTCCGCAATGCGGCAAAGATCCGGCCATATTCCTCGGCTGCACGCATATCAAAAGGCCAGTTAGTTATTGTCGCGAGGAAGCGGCGGAAGCGAGCCAGATTCCTCTCGCGCGTCACACTCAGTTCGATGCCTGCGATCAATTCCGCAACCACCGGCATACACACGCCGACACGGTCGCCGTTTCTCGCAACCGCCTGGGCGCGAAGATGCACCCCGAATCGCTGATTCAAATGGTCACTCGCGATGCCCGTGTCCAGAAGATATCGACGCAATCACAGCCCCATCTGTTTGCGTACCGCTTCCAGGGTGACTCGTTTCACTTCGGCCCGCGCGGCTTCGATCTCAGCTTCGTCCTCAGGCGTGAGTTCCAGCGGTTCCAATGCTTCCATCCGAGCCACCAGTTCACGGATACCCTCCGGGGTGGTCGGCCAATCCTCTTCGCGCATGCCCACCGCCTCCTCCTCGCGAACGACCCGGACGCGAACACCCTCCTGCCAGTCGACGGGCGTGTCGAGCTGGACCTGGCCCTGCCTGTATGTCCCGGTCACTGTGCTCACTGCCCAATCTCCGACGCGTATGCCCCTATTATACAGGCACCTGCGCCAGCGGGCGAGCGCAGGGTGTCAGAGAGCGGCCTCCATGCCGCCCGCTCACGCCTCCTCATCGGCCGGCGGCAGTGGCGGCAGAGTCTCGGGCTTCTCGGGCCGCTTCGCCCCGCATTTCCAGCAGGCGGTGAACTGCCCTTCCAGCCTCTCGTCGCAATGCGGGCAGATCCAGTCAGGCGGGCGGATCGGACGGAAGAACGGCTCGCCGCACTCCGGGCAGCGCGGTTCGGGCAAACCCCGAAGATCGTAGCCGCATTCGGGACACTCACGCGGGACCGGCGGGTTGGCGTCAATGATCTCGAGCGCCCGCTCGTAATCAGCGTCGTTGACGACCCAGAGGGTCGGATAGAAGACGGTGCCGCGCACCTCGTCCTGCACGACCACAGGGATGCCGGCCTCCTGCAGGAGACTCTGAAAGACGAGCACCAGCTCGGGATCGCTCATCCGGACCGGGCTTCGACTCCCCAGAATCCGACGCATGGCGGGGCCTCGGATATTGCCTCTCGCGGCCTGGGCAATCGTACGTGTCCGCGTGGCTTGCGGCAATTCCCTGCCCCGGTCGCGGCAGCATGCCGGGGTGCCTTGCGTGCCGGACGGCGGGATGGGCCGGGATTGGATGAAACCCACGCCCCTGGCCGATACCATGAGCATGCACAAGGAGATCCACTTGAGAGTTGAGGCTTCACACGCAAGACGGGCCGCGGTCGGAGCGGCATTGGGTCTGACGCTGCTGAGCGGCTGCCAGGGCAGTCTCTGGGGCACCGAGGCTTCGCCGCGGCCCCCGTCCCAGCGGGTCGAGTTTCAGCGGATGGTCGTCGGCCAGTCGGTGGAGGGCCGGCCGATCTCCTGCGAGATGTACGGCCGGAGCGGCGGCGAAACCGTCCTGATCATCGCCAGCATCCACGGCACGGAACGGGCGGGCACGCCGCTGGTCCGCCGGCTCGGCCAGCACCTGCGCGAGAACCCCGACCTGCTCGACGGCCGCCTCGTGCTGCTCATCCCGGAGACCAATCCCGACGGCGCCGCAAAGAAAACCCGCGGCAACACCCGCGGCGTGGACCTGAATCGCAACTTCCCCGCCAGGAACTTCTCCGCGACGCGCCAGCACGGTCCCAAGGCACTTTCGGAGCCGGAGAGCCGGGCACTGCACGCGCTGCTGGCGGAATATCAGCCCGACCGGATCATCACGCTTCACGAGCCGCTCGACTGCATGGACTACGACGGTCCGCCCGAGTCGAAGAAGCTGGCGGAAGCCATGGCCGCGGTGTGCGATCTGAAGGTCAAGCGCGTCGGAGCCCGCGACGGCTCGCTCGGCTCGTACGCGGGCGAGACGCTGGGCATCCCGATCGTGACGGTCGAGTTCGGCAAGGACGTGGCCGGCCTGGGTGAGACCGAGATGTGGGCGCGCTACGGCCGGATGCTCATCGCCGCCATCCAGTTCGGCCAGCCCTCGCGACGGGCGCAGGTGTCCAGAACGATGCTCCCATAGGCAACGCGCTGGACCCGCCGATGAACGCAGATAACCGCGCAAGGCATGAAGAGAAGCACCGCTCCTGCGCGAGTGCCGTCGCCGGGGCCGCGCGCTGTTTCATGTGAACCCCAGGGAAAGCGGGAAGCAAGAGGATGCATCCCAGATACAGGGACGTGCCTCTCGGGTGGCATGGGCAGCGTACTCGCTGCCCGTGCGGTCTCTCGCGTGGCATGAGCACCGTACTCGCTGCCCGCACAGCCTCTCGGGTGGCATGGGCAGCGTACTCGCTGCCCGTGCGGGTGGCTGACGGCCCATCGGAACCCATGCCACCTGACTTCCGCAGAACGCTGGATACGCCCGAAGGAAGACATTGCCGGGCGTTCCGCTTTCCCTCTATCCATTCTTCTGGTAATCATGTGGGTTGTGATCGGGAGCCGACGGATCGGAGAATCCAGCATGCGCACGATCGGATTCATCATTCTGACGGGGCTTTGCCTGATGGGCGCCGGCTGTCCGCGCGTGCCTGAAGATGCGCTGGAGCCGAATGACGCTCCCGAACAGGCGACATCGCTCTCACTGGATACCCCCCTCACGGCGCGGGCGGTTCAGGGAAACGCCGACGTATTCGCGATTGACCTTGAAATCGTCGGCGGCACCACGCTGGCCCGGTTGCAGTTCGAGTTCGAGAACCTCGGCGGCGACGACGAGTGCGCGACCTTCACCGTCACCGCCCCCGACGGTTCCACGCTCTACCGGGACACCAACCCGTTCTGCAGCCGCGCGTTCTACGAGGTGGACCAGGTCCCCAGCGCCACCCTGGAGATCCGCCCGGATGAAGGCTACACCCTCACCGTCCCCGCCGAATCCTCCGGCAGGTACCTCCTCACTGTCAACGAGCGAGGCCAAGTCGACAACGTCTTCGATTTCTTCTGGGACTACCGCGTGACGGCCACGCTCCCCGGCGCGCCGCAATAAGCATGATCGCGTAGAATGCCCCTGTGGATCGGCAATGGAACGAGAATCCTCTTGCGTACCCAAGACCGCTTCCGGTCTTCGATCTGAAGTTCCGTCCCGATCAATCGGGCACCATCGCTGCCATTCCCGTCCTCGGTTCGTTGTTCGTGGGCGCGATAGCGGGGGCATTCTTCACGAACTCGTCGCTGGGCAGTTTGATCGGACTGGCCGGTGGTCTGATCTGCGGCCTCCTGATCGTCGGCTGCATCGGGGTCACTTCTCACAAACATTGGGAAGCCCGGCGCGACCGCATCGAGCAGCGGCTCCGAAAGATGCGTGGACGGCTCGATAGCGTGCTGCATGATGACGATGACGCGGCCGAAGAAATCGCACTCGTCGCTCAGAAGCCGAAGGAACTCACCGAGCTGCTGGCTCGGTGCGAATCGACGGGCACGATCATCCGCCTGTATCTGCCTCGCGAAAAGACGGAGCCGCCCGTCGCGCCGCTCCGTCTGCCGTTCGAACCCGTGAGACTGGACGAATCAGATTCTGCCTTTCTGGCCCTCTCGAGCTCCGCAACGCCAGATTCACCCACTGCAATACCTGAAACACACGACACGCCCGATTGGCTGCGACCTGTTCTCCGGGCACGGCATCTGAAACAGATCGGGTTCTGGTCCATCTTTCCGGTGATCTACATTGCGTTGTTCATGCGCCGTTCATCGCCCCTGGTTCTGATGATGCTGCTGGGCTATGCCGCAACCGCCGTGAGCATCTGGTGGTTCTACGTCTCGCCCTCCTCATCCTTCTGGGTTGTGCCCGGAGGTGTGATCTGGCCCTCGAAGAAGAGATACTATCGTGCGGAGACCGGGGTGCTCGCCTGGTATCCCTCGAGCCGGACGCTCTGGGTGGCGGACCGGGAGCAAGGGGCATCGTCACGGCAGGTCACGCCACAGGAGGCCGAGCTGGCCATGCGGGCGTGGCTCAGCCCCCTGCCAGCTCCGAGCGAGGAGATGGT
>CAZQEN010000386.1:0-6938 GCA_964591605.1 uncultured Planctomycetales bacterium | reverse complement strand
TCCGGTGCGGGGCATCGGGTGGACTGATTCCTTGAGAGAACACGTCGGGTGCTCCAGATGGGCAGCACGACGCGGAGCGGGGCGTTGCGGTCTGCGGGTCCGCAGGACAGCTGCGTGGAGGTGAGCCGTCTCGTGCTTGGTTCTCCGCTTTGCCCTGGGCGGATTGGGTGCATCGGATCCCGGCAACCATCGTGCGGCGGGCTTGCGTTTTGGGGGGAAATGGCTCAAGCTCGCACAGGCGGAGCGGGGGCGAGGTGGAGGGGGTGGGTGATTGGGGATCTGAGATGTGAGATGTGAGATGTGAGATGTGAGATGTGAGATGTGAGACGTGAGACGTGAGATGTGAGACGTGAGACGTGAGATGTGAGATGTGAGACGTGAGACGTGAGATGGGAGATGGGGGGCGGAGTGCGAGAGGTGTCGGCGGGGGTTGGGGAGGTGGGTGATGGGTGAGCGGCAGTTGCGGGCGGGGGCGGCGGTGATGGATATCACGCCGGGGCTGGGCGGGTCGATCGTGGGGTATCTGAATGACCGGCGGTCGGTGCGCGTTCATGACCCGCTGGCGGTGCGGTGTCTGGTGCTTGATGACGGGGCGGAGAAGGTCGCGTTTGCCGTGTGCGACCTGATCGCGATCGCCAAAGCCCAGGTGGAGGCGGCGCGGCACCTGATACACGGGCATACGGCCGTCCCGCTGCACAATATCCTCATCTGCGGGACGCACACGCACAGCGGGGCGACGTCGGTGTCGGTTTTTCAGTCCGAGCCGGATCCGCGGTATCTCGAGTGGGTGGTGACGCGGATTGCGGATGGGGTGCGCACGGCCGTGGCGAACCTGCAGCCGGCGCGGGCGGGCTGGGGGAGCGTGGATGAGCCGTCGCTGGTGTTCAACCGGCGGTACCACATGAAGCCCGGCACGGTGGCGCCGAATCCGTTCGGCGGGGTGGACCAGGTGCAGATGAACCCGGGTCTGCTCAACCCGAACATCGTGAAGCCGGCGGGTCCGACGGATCCGCAGCTCTCGCTGCTGGCGGTGCAGACTGCGGACGGGGCGCCGCTGGCGCTGCTGGGCAGCTATGCCCTGCATTACGTGGGCAATAACCCGGGGACGGACATTTCGGCGGACTATTTCGCGATGTGGGCCCAGGAGGTGGCGCGATCGCTGGGTCAATACGACGGGGTCGATGATCGGCGGCCGCCGTTCGTCGCGATGCTCACGAACGGATGCTCGGGGGACATCAACAACGTCGACGTGAGCCGCACGTTCGAGCAGGCGTACGTGTATGAACACATGCGGAAGGTGGCGCGGCGGCTGGCCGAGCGGGCGGTCGAGGGGTGGAAGTCCATCCGGTTTCAGGATGAGGTTCGCCTGGCGGTCCGCGAGACGCGGCTGACGCTGGGGGTGCGCCGTCCGTCGGCGGAGGACGTCAAGCGAGCCAGAGAGATCCTGGCGAAGGCCGGGCCCGAGTTGAAGGGGCTGGCCGAGGTGTATGCCCGCGAGACGGTGCTGCTGGCGGAGTATCCTGAGCGGGTGGAGGTGCCCGTGCAGGCCATCCGCGTGGGAGATCTGGGGATCGTGACGTTTCCCGGCGAGGCGTTCGTCGAGATGGGGCTGGAGGTCAAGAAGAAGAGTCCGCTGGCGGCGACGATGTGCATCGAGCTGGCGAACGACTATGCCGGGTATATTCCGACCGGGCGGTCGTTTGATCTGGGCGGGTACGAGACGTGGCGGGCGCGGTCGTCCTTTCTGGAGCGCGGTGCGGCGGATGCGCTGGTGGCGGCGGCGGGCCGGATGCTGTCGGAGCTGCATGGGGCGGGGTGACGGATCGGTCGCCGGGGGATGGGGACAATCGTCGGGAGGCGAGAGGATCCTGCGTGTTCCCATCATCGAGACCCCGCCCCTCGCTGCGCGAGGGATGGGGCACCCGACGGGAGGGATGGGGCACCCGGCGGGGGGATGGGCACCCTGTGATGGGGTGTTTCCGGACGTGGGGCGGGGGGAGTCAGGCGTGCCAGCCGGGTGCGTGACACTTCAGGCGACCAACCGAGCCGGCCGATTGTGGTGTCCCGATGCATCGGGATCTTCCCGGCGCGCCGGGACACGTGCAGGCGGGACGCCCGCACCACAATTGGCGGTTCCGCTGAGTCTATCACGCACCTGTGCCACAAGGGCGGTTGGATGAGTGGATGACATGTCGGCGATGGTCGATAATGACCCGGGGGTATGTCCCGGGGCGGACGCCTGGCCCGCAGGGCGTGGAGACCATCTGACATGTGCGGAATCGTCGGTTATATCGGACATAAACGGGCCCTGCCGATCCTGCTCGAGGGGCTCAAGCGGCTCGAATACCGCGGGTACGACTCGTCGGGCGTCGCGTTGCTGGAAGAAAACGGCATCGTGGTGACACGGGCGGTCGGACGGATCGCGACGCTCGAATCGAAGCTCGACCACACGACGAGCACGGCGACTCTGGGGATCGCTCACACCCGCTGGGCGACGCACGGCGGGCCGAGCGAGAACAACGCCCATCCTCACACCGCGTTGAACGGGCGGATCGCCCTGGTTCACAACGGGATCATCGAGAACTATCGGGCGCTGCGGACGTTTCTGGAGCATGAGAACGTCTGCTGCGTGTCGGAGACGGATACCGAGGTGCTCGCGAAGCTCATCGGCCATTTCTATGACGGCAACCTGGAGCAGGCGGTTCGCGGCGCGCTGCACGAGGTGCAGGGGACGTACGGTATCGCGGTGACGTGTGCGGACGAGCCGGACCGGATCGTGGTGGCCCGCAAGGGCAGCCCGCTGATCGTGGGAGTGGGTGACAAGGAATACATCGTGGCCTCCGACGCGGCGGCGATCGTCAAACACACGGCGCAGGTGGTGTATCTGTCGGACAACGAGATGGCCGTCGTGATGAGAAGCGGCTTCCGGACAACGACGCTCGATGCGGTGCCGGTGACGAAGGACGTACAGGAGGTGGAGTTCACGCTCGAGCAGATCGAGCTGGGCGGGCACGAGCATTACATGGCCAAGGAGATCTTCGAGCAGCCGGCGTCGCTGTCGAACACGCTCCGCGGGCGGCTGAACGTGCGCGAGGGGAGCATCGTTCTGGGGGGGATTGCGGGGCAGACGCGCGATCTGGCCCGGGCGCGGCGGATCATCTTCACCGCGCAGGGGACGGCGTGGCATGCGGGGCTGGTGGGGGAATACCTGTTCGAGGACATCGCCAAGCTGCCGTGCGAGACGGAGTACGCGAGCGAGTTCCGGTACAAGAATCCGCTGATCGAGGATGGGACGGTGATCATCGCGATCAGCCAGTCGGGTGAGACGGCCGACACGCTGGCGGCGCTGCGCGAGGCGCAGCAGAAGGGTGCGCTGGCGCTGGGTGTGGTGAACGTGGTGGGGAGCACGATCGCCCGCGAGGCGGACGCGGGGGTTTACCTGCACTGCGGGCCGGAGATCGGCGTGGCGAGCACGAAAGCATTCGTTTCGCAGGTGGCGGTGCTGGCGATGATGGCGATTCAGCTCGGGCGGCGGCGATTCCTGTCGCAGGCGGAGGCACACCGGTTCATCGCGGCGCTGGCTCAGATCCCGGAGCAGGTCTCGGTGGTGCTCAAGCAGTCGGATGCGATCCGCAAGGCCGCCGAGCAGTTCATCGAGCGGGACAACTGGCTCTTTCTGGGCCGGGGGTACAACTACCCGGTGGCCCTGGAGGGGGCGCTCAAGCTCAAGGAGATCAGCTATATCCATGCCGAGGGCATGCCGGCCGCGGAGATGAAACACGGGCCGATCGCCCTGATCAACGAGGGCATGCCGGTGGTGTTCATCGCCACGAAGGGTCATCAGTATGAAAAGGTCCTGGGCAACATCGAGGAGGTCCGCAGCCGCGGCGGGAAGGTCCTGGCCGTCGCGACGGAGGGCGACCGCGATCTGCAGGACGTGGCCGAGCATATCTTCTCCATTCCCGAGGTTCCCGAGCCGCTGCAGCCGCTGCTGAGCGTGATTCCGCTGCAGCTTCTGGCTTACCACGCGGCGGTGCTGCGCGGGTGCAACGTGGACAAGCCGCGCAACCTGGCCAAGAGCGTGACGGTGGAATAGTGGTCTGACGCGCCCATTCCTGCAGACGCGGTGGTGTCCTTTTCGGTAACACGGTTTCGGTTGTCTGCGCCAGGCCCGGCCTTCAGGCCGGGTTCGGGGCGTCCCGTCGGCCTCGAGCCCGCTTCCAGCGGGCTTCTCTTCCTGCTTTAGCGCCGCCGGTGGCTCAAGCCAGGACGAGAATGCCGGTGAACCGGCATGGGTAATCCGATGCCGCCCGGTGACCCGGCATGAATGCCGGGCCTAGCGCACCCAGCACGAAACTCTCATACCGAAAACGGCACTGGGAGTGTGCATTCGCAGACGCGAATGCAGATTGCCAGTGGTGAGACCAGCACGGGCAGCGTCGGCTTCGCCCGGCGAAGCCGACGCTGCCCATGCCACCCGGAAAATGGACGGTGTCGAGGCAACGCTCTCCTGGCGTCATGAAGGGGGGATGGAGCTTTCGGGATGGGCGGGCTGCGCGCGGCGGGCGCGGGGATGACCTGGCGGCGCGGGGAGCACCGGTCGCAGCGGCTCTCAGCGGGACGCCGGTCCCGGCTGCCCAATGGATAGACACATCGCGAGGTGATAACCGCCTTATAGAAGTCAATGAGTCTGCAGGAGGTGGAGCAGGGCGGCGGAGGCGGCGTTCACGCCGGCTTTGATGGTGGGTTCCGGGACGGGGGCGTACAGGGCGGAGTGCAGGGACGGGAGGGGCGGGCCGCCGGGTTCCCTGCTGCGGGCGATCTTTGCGGGATCCACCGAGCCGACCGAGAACATGAAGGCGCAGACGCCGGCCCGGCCATAGAAGCTGAAGTCCTCGCCGCCCATGACGGGCTCGCCGGCTTCGACGCGATCCTTTCCGACCATCGTCTGAAAGATCGGGACGCAGCGGGCGACGAGGGCGGGGTCGTTGTAGGTGGAGGGCGTGCCCTCGGTGTAATCGATGATCGGCTCGGGGGCGCCGGCGGAGACGGCCTCACCGCGGACGATCCGCTCGATCGCCTTCTTGAGCTGCTGGCGGATCTCGTCCTTGTAGGAGCGGACGGTGAGCTGCAGCCTGACCTCGTCGGGGATGATGTTGTGCTTGGTGCCGCCGTGGATCGAGCCGACGGTGACGACCGCGGGCTCGGTGGGCTTGATCTCGCGGGCGACGATGCCCTGGAGGGCGACAATCGTGCGGGAGGCGAGCAGAATCGGGTCGACGGTGGTGTGGGGCGAGGCGCCGTGGCCGCCGCGGCCGCGGATGGTGATGTCGAGCGAATCGACGTTGGCCATGGCGAAGCCCGACACGTGCACGATCTTCCCGGCCTCTCGAATCGAATCGACGTGGAGGGCGAGGGCGTAGTCGGGCTTCGGGAAACGGGTGAACAGGCCGTCCTTGAGCATGTTCTGAGCGCCGCCGCCGCGTTCTTCGGCGGGCTGGGCGACGAGCATGAGGGTGCCGCTCCAGCGGTCCTTCATCGCAGCGAGCACGCGGGAGACGCCGATCAGGCAGGTCATGTGGACATCGTGGCCGCAGGCGTGCATCACCGGGACTTCGTTGCCGTCGTCGTCGGTTGCCGTCACGGTACTGGCGAAAGGCAGTCGCGTATTCTCCTTGACGGGGAGGGCATCGAGGTCGCAGCGATACATGACGGTGGGGCCGCTGCCGTTGCGCAGGACGGCGACGACGCCGTGGCCGCCGACGCGGCCGGTCACTTCGTAGCCGCCTTCGGCCAGGAGGCGGGCCATCCGCTGGCCGGTCTGCTCTTCTTTCAGGGACAGTTCCGGGTGCTGGTGCAGGTGGCGGTAGAGGTCGAACAGGGAATCGTACTGAGCGTCGGTGAGGCTTCGGATGGTCTGCACGTCGGACGGGTTCAGCGCCGGGCGGACGACGGCGGCGGGGGCGTCGGCCGGGCCGACGGGCGAAGCCTCGGCGGTGGCCGAGTACTCAGGTCCCGTCAACACGCTGTTGAGAACGGCCGCCAGCCGCACGCCGGCCATGGACAACCGCTGCTCGACCACCGGGAGATTCCGCTCGTAGTACGCCTGGTCGAGCCGGCCGTCCTTCGGGATCGCGTAGGCGTGCGAGACGGCCAGGCGGTAAGACTCCGTGGCCCACCGGGCCGGATCGATGTCGCGAGCCCATTCGGCCTGTTGATCGGGGTTGATGCGATCGCTGAGTTGCTGCGCGTATTCCTGCCACGATTTCTGCGTTCGGCGCAGGATCAGGGAGTCCCAGACCTGGTGCAGATTCGCCCGGTTGTGGAAGAACTCGACGGCGATGTCGTTGCCGCCCTTGTCATGGGCGTGGGAGACGTGCAGCGGCTGATGCACGTCGCCGACGAAATGCACGAGGAATCTGAGTGCTTCGGCCTTCTTTTCACGCGGGGTGGACGGATCGCGGAGCGTGCGCATCTCGTCCTGAATGGCACCGACGACGCATTTGCCTTCGGGGCAGTCGCGCTGCCCGTCGTAGTGGTCTGTGCCGGGCATCAGATTCACGTAGTGGAGCGGGGCGGACCAGGAATACTCGCTTCTTCGGCGGACTTCATCCGCCCAGGTTGATACGTCGGGCAGATTCTGCGGAGCGAGCAACTGCCCGACGGCGGCCGCCGCCTGGGGCGAAAGCCGGCGTGAGGCGATCTCGGCGGTGATGCGATGTCCGTCGCCGCCCCATGCCAGGCAAAGCGGTGAACAGGAGAGGGTGATCAGGGCAGCCAGCCAGTGATAGAGTCTGCGCATCCTGCAATCCTCCACGGGTCGCGACATGATACCCGGCGGGACGGCAGAAAGGGGAGGGGAGGCGCGGACCTGCTCGCGGCGGGGGTCCGTGACAGCTTGGGCGGGGTGGCATGGGCAGCTTCGGCTTCGCTGAGCG
>CAZQEN010000385.1:0-6959 GCA_964591605.1 uncultured Planctomycetales bacterium | reverse complement strand
GCCGGAACCACAATGTTCGGCTCATCTAGTGACGTTCCGTACTGGAACGAGACATTGCTCACAGTGAACGGACTTGTGTAGTTCATGGTGAAAACAACGGCGTTCTTGATCAGGGCGTTTTTGTTGTCGACGGTAGTCAACGCCGGATTTCCAGTGGCGAAATCGTCGCCAGCCGAGGTGATCCCGTACTGAACCCCGTCCGGGCTGGCCGGGGGCTGCAGATCGCTTCCAGGAAATCGGTCACCAGGACCAAACAAGTCGTCGAGGCCAGACGAGCTGATGCCCAAGCCCGCGTTTCCGGGGGCGGAGGTAAATCCGCTTTTGTAGGCCCACTCGCCTCCCACAACTGCCCCCGGATCGGTCCCGCCGTCAAACACCGTGGATCCCGGCGCGAGGACCGCGCTGACCCTAGTCAGAGTCTGGGTCGGATCGATGTCAAAAAAGACCGCCGTCAGAATGTCCGCCTGCACCATCGCATCTGCGGTTGAAGTGTTAGTGAGCGTAATTTCAACCGTATTGGAGTTCACGATGTGGAAGTTGACACTTGCAGACAAGTTGCCTTGAGTGGCTGAAAAGTACATGTCCCCGTGAGCTGCACCAGAAGCTGCAAGCATGGCCAGCGCTGACAGGGTGATAGGAATCTTACGCATAATCTCCATCCTTTCTGATCTTTGAAGCGTTAGCTGCGGAACACGCGCAACCATATCAAGTCGGAGCTCGTTCGAACGTGATCAGAAGGAGCAGATCGGCGGTCCGCGTGGGGCGGCGAGGGTGAGCGCGCACTGGGCGAGCAGGCGCGCGGTTGGAGGAGACTCGAAGCGGTCGGGCGCGAGCGCAGGGGCGGCGACGACCGCGTCAAAAGGACAAGGCAGCAGGTTATCGAGATTCAGATCCAGCGCGACGGTGTGGCCGATGCGGTCGGGAGCACCGGTGTGGTACCAGTCGGGCACGTGGCCGAAGCGCAGTTGCGTGGCTTTGCGTGTGCACTGCCAGGCGCCGACTGTCAGGAGGGCGGAGAGAACCAGGCCGGCGCTGCCGGGCGCGCCGGGGAGCTCGCGGATGGCGGGCGCTGCGGCGTCCTCCGATCCGCGGCCGGTGGCCGGGCTTTCGGGGTCTGAAGCGTCGAGTTCACTCAGCGCTTCGGTCGGCGTGAAAGCCAGCGCGGCGTCAATCGCCAGGGGATCACCGCGAAGAAAAGCAGCTTCCGCGGAACCCGTGTCGGCGATGAGCGCGAAGTCCACCGCGGCTGCGGCGCGCGGCCGGGAGGGCGCGAGGTCGGCCCATGCGGTGGCGGTGGTGGCCGCCACACTCAGGATCGCCAGGATGGTACGCATCGGCTTCAAGGCACATCCTCGGCCCGGCGCGGTGGGTCGCTCGACCCGTACACAAATAACACAGCGCGCTGTGGCCCGTATAACACACATATCCTACCCCGCGGCGGCGGGCCTGTCAATGGAAGTCTTGAATTGACAAGGTTTTGCGCGCAAATCGCGCCCGTAGCAAAACCGCCCGATGCCCGGTCCGGGCTCGTCTCAGGGCCCGCAACACCAGGCCTGACCGGACCGGTTTCATAATCGCCAGCGTCTGCCGATCTTACATGCCGTGATGCGCACGGAGGCATGGTGTCTGACATCGCCTGAGCCGCCCGGCCACCCGGTCGGGCGGGGCGGGTTTTGTTATCGCGGGTCGGGTGCGGAGCCATCGGCATGAGAAATCGGACGGAAAACCTTCCGCGTTTGCAGGAGCCGCCATCGAGTCGCGGCGGCTTCGGTTCGACGAGCCGTCGGTTCAGTCCAGGCACTCGGCGACGGGCAGCGTGTCGCGGCCGCTGAAGCATCGCTGGAGCCGGCCGAAGTCGTCGAGATCCACGTCGTGGTCGGCGTCCAGGTCAGCGCCCTCGCAGCCGGCGGCCGGCGGCCCCACGGCCGGGCCGGTGGCGCAGCCCGCCAGGAAACCGACATCATCGGCATCGACGTCGCCGTCACCATCCAGGTCGGACGGCGGCGTGGGGGCCGGCTTGACGACCCAGGCGACCGCGTAGTCCCAGTCGGTGTCTGAAGTGATCTCGAACGCGTAGCGGCCGGCGCCCAGGTGGCGCCGCCAGATGTGCTCGACGTTGTCCACGGTCGAGACACTCTGATCGCGGAGCGCGCCCGGCGCCGCGCCGTCGGCCTCATACAGGCGCAGGTCGATGTTGGCCAGGGACGGCGTCAACTCGAGCGGCGTGCCCTCGCTGGTGGTGATCCGGCGGTTCCACACGGTCAGGACCGAGACGGACGACGCGTAGGAAAACGATGGTATTTGGAAGAAATACGGCCGTGCCCCCCCGCCGGTGACGCCGGCGAAGTCCCAGCCGGTCAGGCCCACGTCGGCGGTGGTGCCGCCCTCCTGCTCTCCGGCGGTGAGCAGGAGATGGCTGTTGTTGATGTTGAGTTCGCCCGCACCGTAGCGGTAATCCAGCGGGACGGTGCCGTCGGCGGCCGGCGTCGCGAGACCCCTCCGCCAATCCGGGAACTCCGTTTTCGTGGCCCCGGCCATGAGCAGCGTCCGGACGAGCAGGGCCCTGGCGGACTTCTGCTGCTGGGCGGGCAGGCTCGAGAGGGCGCCCGCATTATCGACGGCCTGGGCCAGCAGCGCGGCCGCCGAGGCGACCATGGGGGCAGCGTAGCTGGTCAGACCGGAGGGAGCGACGAGGTCGGGCTTGACCCGGCCGGGTGCGTCGATCGGCGTCGGGCCGTAGCTGGAGTTGCCGTTGGTCAGGCCCACCGCGATGACGTTGTACGCACTGGTGAGCAGCGTCGGCACCGCCGAACCCGCGCCGTTGTTGACGCCGGCGACCACCACGACGCCATCCCGCTCGACGACCAGGTCGATGCGCCGCAGGGCGTCGGCATCATCGGCCGCGTTGCCGAAGGTTCCGATCCAACTGTGATTCTCGACGCGGGACGACTCCGCCAGCGGCGCCAGCGCGGTCGAGGTGCGGAGCAGGCCGGTGCCGACCCAGTGGTTGGCGTTGTACGCCAGGATCAGGGGGATCCCCGGCGAGATGCTGCCGGTCAGGCCGTAGTAGTACGCACCGACGGTCGTGGCGTGGCTCGATACGCCGCTGGCTCCGCTCATGCCGAAGATCGTCTTGCCCGCAAACTCGGCGCTGGCGGTGTCCGGCATGTAGTTGCTGCCGCTGGGCGCCTCGGTGTGCGTGACGACCACCCCCGTGCCCGTGGGCAGGGCGCCGCCCAGGCGATTCTGAAGTTCGGTGAAGCCGACGTCATCCTTCCAGCCGGCGCGGGACGGAGGACTCACGAATGCCAGCAGGACAGCCGGAAGAGTCATTCGACGCTTCATGGGCCATTTCCTCGGGATCTTTCTGGCAGGGATTGAGACACGAGAGATTGCATGCACACCGCCGGCGCCAGGGTATTGCGCAGGGAGATGGAAGCGGATGCGGAGTCGGACGATTGAGAGAACCCGCCCACCAAAGGATGGCGTGCCGGGCGCTGCTGGGCGAGCCGGCGCGTCGCAAGGAGAACGGCCGTATGACGCATCGGTGCTGTGCGTGGCGGCGCAGTCTGTTGAAAACCAACGACCCATCATTCGCCGCGGCGAACCACGGCGGGCGATGGTCAAGAATCCGTCTCGATCGATCCGATCAGGCGAATCGCTTGCGGATGTAACCTAGAATGCTGAGGCCGATCACGCTCAGCAAGGCCGCACCGGGGGCGGGGATCGCGGTTACATCAAATCTTGCCATGATGTCTCGCGAAGGCTGAGCCCACGGATTCGAACCGCTAAAGTTGGAGCCACCAACCTCGGGAAGTCCCAACGGCGTTACATCGACGTGGAAACCACCGACCGTGAAAGAACTGGTAGGACCTCCATTGATCGTCAGAAAATCGTTCTCCCACGTGGCCTCAAGACGGGCTGTCTGGCTAAGGAAACCCGAAGGACCGCTGGCAAAAGATATACTGCGGATCGCTGTATCATTGAAGGTCAGATCACTCCAGGCATTCGGGTCGGTCGCGGTACCGCCATAGGTGTAATCAATAGTCCATTCAAGCAGATTGATCTTCAGTGTGTATGTCCCTGGTGTAAGGTCGAGGGCGCCAGTATAGGTAACCATTTCCAGCGTATCGCCCGGGTAACCATTCACGCCCCAAGGAGCATTGGCCGGTGGAGTAGTGGGGGCCGGATACTGATGTGCCCAGCCCGTCACTGTATAACTGACGACGTCCGCGGTGGCCGGACCGCTGATTGCCAATGTCGTTAGGGCAGCCATTGCACAAAGAGCACGAGAGACTCTCATGTTTCATTCGCTTTCGAAATCGGCCGCCCCGCAGGGCCGACCGTTCAACTCAACCGACTACAAAAAACACGCATCGAACAATTCTTACGCGAACCGCTTCTTCGCCCAGGCGATCAGACTCAGGCCGATCGCGCCGAGCAGCAACGCGCCGGGGGCGGGCATGGGGGTGGTCTGGCTGATCACGGACGATTCGATGTAAGCGAATCCCGTCTCGGGGAACCATTCCTCGTAGGTGGCGAGATTGACCGTCGCGCTGAGCAACTGGGAGTAGCCCGAGAAGTCGGTGCTGAAACGGCTGCCCCACAGGTTGCCGTTGAAAGCGGAGTCGGGGGTGATATCCACCACGAGGAGCGGGCTGACGGTTCCGGCAAACGCCGCCACGCCGCCATCCGCCCGCCACGAGCCGCTCACTGTGCCCAGGATGTAGTCGCCATCGAAGTCGCTCATCACGATGGTGCCGCTGGCCTGGGCGGTGCGATTCAGACGATCGATGTCCGTCATTTCCAGAGAAAGGGTGAACGACGCGGATCCGATCGGCGCGCTCCAGTCAAATTCGGCGATCCCCGCCAGGCCGTCATTCGTCAACCGCTCCACGTGACCGGCCGTGCTGGCCGTCAGGCCGTCGGCGGTCCGGAAGGAGCTGCCCACGGCGGTGAAGGTGCCGTAGTCGGTGCCGACGCCGCCCGAGATAAACGACCCGTCCAGTCCGCCGAACGACAAGTCGAGGACCAGATCGGCCACCGCCGGCGGCGCGGCCAGGCCGATGGCAACGGCTGCCGCAGCCACACATCCCAGGATGTATCTCCCTCGTCTCATAGGAGTCGCATCCGTTGCAGTATCCGCGCCTCCCGCACCCTTGAACACGCGCAGGCGAGGAGAATCTGGGGCCTGTTCCTGCCAGAGGCGCGCTTCAACCACAACATAGTACCACAATTGCATCCACCACTTCAATGAAAACCGCGATTTGACAAAGAGTTGCGCGGGTCGCACCGCAGCTAGCAAAACCCACGATGCCCGGATTGACCTTCCGCTGTGACCGACTCACCGGACAGACGGGCGCATGGCTTCGTAAGGTTCACTATCCTCGGCCCTTACAACCCCGGCAGACCGCAACCCAAATCGCTTGAATGCGCGCTCGCCATGAGACCAGAGGAAACGGCACCGGGGTTTTGTTATCCGCGGCCCGACGCAGGCTCCACCGCACTGCACGCATCAGAAGAATTGTTCGCGTCTGGTGATCCGAGACCAAGTGCGGCGGCCGGAAGGCAGGAATACGATGGGCGTCAGTTCATGCACCCTGCGTCGGGGGCTGTGTTACTCCCGCTGAAACACCGCTGCAGAAGACCAAAATCGTTCTGATCGACATCCTGGTCCGCGTCCAGGTCGGCATCCTCACAGCCGGCGGCCGGCGGCCCCACGGCCGGGCCGGTGGTGCACGCCGCAAAGAGGGTGAGGTCATCGCCGTCCACGTCGGCGTCACCGTCGAAATCAGCCGCGACAATCGGCCGGATGTCCACCACGCGATAGCCGAATGGCGGCAGGAATGAATCCGTGACGAGGTGAAACTTGACCGTGTCGCCTTGAACCCGGACCGTCGCGCCCTGTAGCTGCCGGCCGGTAAACGCGTCGATCACTGTGTCGGACCCGTCGAGCACGAGAAGTTCATCCCACGTGCTCTTCTCGTCCACCCCCGGTTGGGGCAGTTCGTTCGTTGTATATCGCGAGTCGTCGAGCTTGGAGACGAACTCATCGAATCTGACCAGGAGGCTCGCGGCCCCGGGCTCAATGTGGACTAGGATGCCGTCATAGCCGTTTCCGGGATTCCGAACCATCGGATAGGGCGTGGTGAAGTCGTACTCTCCGATCCCGTGGACGGCGAACGCCTGCCGTATCTGTTGCTCGTGCCCGCCGTCATAGAGAGTTTGGTCTGCTTCGAGCAGGCCTGTCAGCGCATCCGCGAATGTCGTGTTCATCTCCGGTGTGCCCGGATCGTTGTCCGCAATCGACGACATCATCCGAAGCCAGAGTGCCTGAGCTACCGCACCTCCGACAACGGACTGCAGATCCCACATTGCTCCGGAGAAAACCATTCCCGTCCGGTGTGGATCTCCCTCGCGGAGGTCAACCGGCCAGCATCGAAAGTTTTCGACACTTCTCAGATACTCCCTTCCATGAAAGATGATCGCAGACCATTCGCCGACTTCCGCGTCATGGAATCGCGATGCCGTTCCGAAGTCAGCCAGTCCCTCCGTCAAAGCCCGTGCCTGCTCAGACATGGTAGTTTGAGTTGAGACAAAGGCGTTTGCGGGTAGTTCAAGCAGAAAATGCTGCACTGCGTGCATGTATTCGTGAACAATCACATCACCGTCCAAGGCGTCAGACTGATTGCAGCCGAAGTCTGCCGCGAGATAGATTGTCCGGGTCATCGGATCATATTGAGTGCTCAGGGGCATGCAGAAATCGCCGACATGCACTCCGTTAAAAGCAACAACCGGTACCACGCCGGGATCTACGAATGATTCAACTGCATTGAGGCTGCGGTTGACGGCCGTGATGTGGTAGTAGGCCATGGTTTCGCCAAAGTGGATGCGCTGCTCACCAGGCAGTGCGGGGTCATACTCGAACTGAAGCGTGTTGCTGAACGCTCGAGCCATGA
>CAZQEN010000384.1:0-7024 GCA_964591605.1 uncultured Planctomycetales bacterium | reverse complement strand
TACGCATGCCGGGCGGCGCATTGAAGCTGCCCATGCCACCCCGCCCAAGCTGTCACGGACCCGGTACTCCCCTGCCTCGAGATTTCGATTGATCTCGCTATCCAATAGTCGTAAAAGAGGGGTCACATCCCTCATGGGCCGAAAGAATATGTCATCCGCAGAGTCCCAGGAGATTGAACGGCTCGCGGCGCAGCTCCAGGGCGGCCGCCCGGATGCCGAGCGGCACCTGACGGAAGCGATGTATCGCCAGCTCCGATCGATCGCCGAAAAGCACCTGCGGCAGCGGTTCGGCAGGGCCGCGGCCAGCCTCACCTGGCAGCCGACGGTGCTGGTGAATGAGACGCTGCTCCGGCTCGTCAAACGGCCCCGAGAGTATGACGACCAGGGGCAGTTCTTTGCCATTGCCACGCAGGTCATGAAGCGCGTCCTCCTCGATTACTTCCGCAGCCGGTATTCGCTCAAACGCGGAGGCGACCGGCTGCGGATCGAGCTCAACCCCGAGGTTCATGCGGCGGTCGCACCCCGCGACGGGGACACGCCGGACATGGAGGCCCTGTTCAACGCCCTGGACCGACTCCAGGCGGTGGATGAACGTAAGGCAAAGGTGGTGGACATGCGGATCCTGTGGGGTTTCACGGTGCCGGAGATTGCCGAGGCGCTCGGGATCAGCGTGGCCACCGTCGAGCGCGACTGGAGCTTTGCCAGCGCCTGGCTGAGCCGCGAGCTGGCCTCGCGGCAGAAGCCGGAAGGCCGCGCAGGCACAAGCCTCTGAGCCCTCGCCAGTGGTTTATGCGGGTATCAGCGCGTGTGCGAGAAGCGGTCAAACCAGCAGAGCCCCGACTGTCAGGGTGCGGGTTCTTCAGCGTGATCGTAGGCCGCTTTCTCACGGGCACGGCTCTGATCGAGCTTCTCACACACGCTGTCAGAGAACGACGATTCGAAGCCTGACGGCGCCAGGCAAGGTGACACAGCGCAAAAGCGGCCCACCCGCGGCAGCCATGGCCGCGCCCGTCCGTTGCGGCGGGGGTCACGGCCGGCAGCCCAGGTCGGCGGCGGTGGCGTTCATTTCGTCGATCATGTCGGCCAGGATGTCACCGCCGCGGAAGCCGTAATGTCGGCCGCCGCAGCTTTCGAGTGAGGCTTCCCAGGCCCGCAGGGCGTTGCGGGCCTGCCCGAGGCCCTCGGCGTACATCGTGAACCACCGGCGGGCGGACGACTTGTCCGAGTCAGCCACACCGGAGGGCTTGACGAGCTGTTTGAGCTCCCAGAGTGCCTTGAGCGAGTGGATGTAGCCCTGGATGACGAGGCTTTCCTGGATCAACGCGTCGATGTCCATGTCACGGGCGAGTTGCAGGGCGCGTGCGGCCTGGGCCACGTCGCGATTCAATTGGTCGGGGGTCCTGATGTCGGACCAGGGGATGCGAAAGCCACCCTCGCTCAGCGAGGAACCGAGTTCGGGCACGTTGCCTTCTTTCAGGAGGGTGGCCATGCGGCCGGGGCGCTTGCGTTTCTGGCCGCTGGGCCATTCGCTGCCGTAAATGTCCCAGGCCACCGGGCCGATCGTGTCGGACCACTGGGCGAACCTCTCGGGGTCTTTGAAACCCTGCCGGACGGCCCAGGAGAGGGCGAACTCGTGGGGGGAGCGGCCTCTGGCGTTCCAGCCCCACTCGGCGGCCGCCTCGACGTTGAATTCATTGCTGCAGACCCGCGGCGTGGCGTAGCCCATGAAGCCCGAGAGCTTCTTGTCCACGAATTCGTTCATGCGGTGGTGAACGAAGTGGGCGCCGGTGAAAGGCTGGTTGAACCCGACGGCGGCACAGAGATTGAGGCACACGCCGAGCCGGCGTCCTTCGCGGATCGCGTCGACGAGGTACGGGCGGATCATCGGCGATTCGCTGGAGTTGTAGGTGAAGAGGCTGTGGTAGTACCAGATGCGGATCTCGCGCGGGAGCTCCTGGAAGACGCGGGGATTGCTCTTCTCGGTCTCTTCGCTGGTGAGGGTGTAAAGCCCAAGATCAGGATGCGTCTGGCGGGCCTTTTTCCATGCGGCGACGATGGCGCGGGCTTCGAGCACGTTGCGGTCTTCGCGGCGGCATGATTCACACTGACAACCGGGCTGGCCGCCCAGGTTCTCGGCCATCCACACGTCAACCGTCTTGACGCCGGGCTGGCCGCGCCACAGGACGAGCCAGTTCGCCAGAACGTCCACGAATGTCGGATTTGAGTAGCAGACTGTGCCGGGCTTTCCATCTTTGGCGATGAGGTCGGGATAGGCGCCAAAGATGCCGGTCCGCGAGAGTTGTTCGAGGTGCAGGATCACCGGCACCGGGTCGATGCCCCAGGTGGGCCCCTCGTCGATGATCCGCTGCTTGCTGCCGCTCAGGCCGATCTCGCAGCGTCTGTCTGCAGTGACGGTGTTGCGGGCGATCTGTTCGTCGAAGTTCATCTTACGGTCGGACATCCACTTGAGCTGGCCGGCGCTGTCGCTGCCCCAGAGGCCGCGGGCCTGGAGGTCGGGCCAGTCGGTGATCGTGACCAGCGGGATCAGTACCTGCTCACCCTGGCGGCGGGCGATGATGAACTGCTGCAGCGTCTTGGCGGCGTAGTAGAGGCCCCGGGGGCTGCCGCCGATGAGCACGAGGCCGTCGCCGTGCGGCGTGGGGCGGACCGCGTAGGCCTGGTCGTGGTTGGGGAGATCGGCGAGCGACGGGGCCTGACCCGCATCCGTGCTCAGTTCCAGG
Organism: uncultured Planctomycetales bacterium; assembly: GCA_964591605.1. Classification (GTDB taxonomy): domain Bacteria; phylum Planctomycetota; class Phycisphaerae; order UBA1845; family PWPN01; genus CAYLLT01. The sequence goes on along the minus strand of CAZQEN010000384.1, from coordinate 4,283 downwards.
CTGAACGCGGGCGTGTCTGGATCCCCGGCAGACGCACCCATCGCCTCGCGCAGCTCCGTGGCCGCCTGGCGGACGAGTGCGGGCGCATCATCTGGCACGATGACACGGACGCCGCGAGCAGGAACGCAGACTCGCTCTTTGAGCTCGATCTTCCTGGGCAGAGGCACGAGGTGCCGGATCCACGCCTCTACCTCGCTCGTGGCCAGGGACTGCGGCTCACTCCCGGCGGCGATGGAGCACAACGCGGCAAGCGCCGGAATATACGTCAGCAGGCTGATTCGTCTCATGAAGCTCTCTATCTGGTATTGGCCATGAGCTGTCAATCATTCTGCGTTCCCGCTCTGCGCCGGACTCGGTTGATTCCGTGTGGACGCGTACAATAGCGGCGCATGGTGAGCGGATGCACTTGGATGATGGTTCCACCCGTTGTGGCCGCGATCGAGTTCGGGGCGCCGATGATGGTGTGGGGTGCGCTGGCAGCCACGATTCCGGTGCTGATCCACCTCATGCTTCGTCCCCGGACGCGGCGGCAGGTGCTGCCGACGCTGCGATTCCTGCTGCAGGCGCATCAGACCGCGAATCGCACGCACCGGCTCAAGCGCTTCCTGCTGCTGGCGTGCCGCATCGCGGTGGTGCTTCTCCTGGTCGGGCTTCTGATGCGGCCGGGGTATCGACCGGGGACGGCGGCCGCATCGGCGGGGCCGCAGCACCCGCCGGGCCTGCCCGTCTCGGCGGTGTTCGCGTTCGACAACTCGGCGAGCATGGGTTACCGGTTTCAGGGTCAGACGCGGCTGGCCTGGGCCATCGGGCATGCGCGATCGCTGCTGGAAGACACGACCCGCTTTCCCGCCGGCTCGCAGATCGCGCTGGTGACGGGCCCGCCGCAGAAGATTCCGCCGACCTGGATGGAGCCGTCCGCCGCGCCGACGTACCTGAACCGGCTCGCCCCGGCGGATCACGATGTGAGCGCGCTGCGGCTGCTGGAGCAGAGCTATGCCATGCTGCGGCATGCGCGGCACAAGGTTCGCGAGATCTACCTCTTCACTGACATGACGCGATCTTCCTGGTCGGGTCCCCTGCCCAGCCCGCCGCCGGAGATGTCGGGTCTGTTTGTGCTGGACGTGGGGCAGGCGGAATCACCGAACCTGAGCCTGAGCTGGCCGCGGGCCCCCGCATCGCTCGTCCCCACCAGCCGCCCTTCGGAGTTGACGGTCGCGGTGACGTCGGACGGGATCCGTGCGGACACGCACCAGCTCTCGATCGCGGTCGACGGCCAGCGGCGGGGCGTCCAGGCGCTGGCGGCGCTGGAGCCGGGCAGCCGGCAGGACGTGACGATCCAGGTGCCCCCGCTGGACGCGGGCCCGCATCGCATCGCGGTGCACCTGGATCCTGAGGATGCGATGGCCTGCGACGATGAGCGTTTCGCCACGGTCTCGGCGGGGGCGACGCCGCGGGTGCTTTTGGTCGGGGACGAGAGTCATTCGGAAGTACCGGGTCTTCTGCGGGCCATGGTGGCGCCGCCGGCCCAGCCGGCCGGTCAGCATCGATTCGCACTCGATCTGCGAACACCCGCGTCGTGGGACAGCCGCCCGCAGATCGACGCATTCATCGTCATCCTGGCGGACCTGCCGGGGGTCACCGACGCGCAGTGGAGACGACTCGAGGCATTCGCGCGGTCGGGCGGATCCGTGCTGGTGGTGCCGGGCTCGCATGTGCTGGAAGCGGGTTACACGGGCACGACGCCGCTGCCCGCGCCGATTCTGGGTGTCGAGCCGCTTGATCCGCCGATGGGCCTGGCCGCGGCGGAGCTATCACACCCGTATCTGCGCCCGTTCGCCTCGGGCGACGTGGACTCGATCAACGCGCCGCGGGCGTTCCGGCGTCTCCGGGTCGGGCCGCTGATGCAGGGCAGCCACGTGATCGCGCCGTTCGTCGACGGGCAGCCGGCCCTGCTCGAGCGTGCGATCGGCAGCGGGCGAATCGTGCTGATGGCCTTCTCGCCGCAGCGCGAGTGGGGCCAGTTCGGAACCCAGGCGGCCCCGTTTCTCGTTCTGCTGCAGACCATACTGGGCGAGTTGGGGCCCCGGGCGGAGGGCGCGGGCTCCTACGCAGCCGGCCAAGGCGTTGCCCTCACGCTGACCCAGCCGGGGGTGACCTCGGTGTACCAGACGGGTGGCCCCTCGACGCTGACAGTGGAGGCGGAAGGGGCTCGCGTGCTGGTGCCGACCGCGAGCGCGGGGGCGTATCAGTTGTGTACGGATGCGGCCTGTCGGGACGTTCTACTGACCTACAGCGTGAACGTGCGGGAGGCCGAGTCCGATCTGTCGCGCGTCGAGGATCCGGAGCTGATGGGGCGTCTGCCGGCCGGTCGAACGCAAATCGTCCACGATCCGGTGGTGCTGGCCGGCGGGGCGGTTCCCACGAGCACAGGCTTTGGGCTGGCGGTCCCGCTCGGCCTGGCCCTGTTGGTGCTGATGTTTATCGAAAGTCTCTTCTCCAACAGGTTTTACGGGATTAGACGGACTTCCGTCCTACCCGGTGACCACCCGGAGCCGCAAGCCCCGGCGACGGCCCCGGTCGCGAGATAGTCGAAGCTCTGCGGCCGTGGATGCCCTTTGCAATCGGCGTTGAGTTTGCTAGACTCCGCGCCCTGACTCGAGCACGAGTCCCAACGGCCCATCCGTCGGCACACGCAGATGGGCGGGGTACGCGTTTCTAAACGGAGTATTGAACGGATGCAGGAATACGAGAATCTGAAACGTCTGGTCGAAGCGGCTGCCGACGACGTGGCCAAGGCGGAAGGCGGCAACAAGGCGGCAGGGACCCGCGTTCGCAAGTCCATGCAGGACATCAAGAACGCAGCCCAGGAAGTGCGCAAGAAGATCCTCGAGGTCCGATCGTCCGAGCAGCATTAGCCGCCAGACTCACACCGCGACCCGCGGCTTGCCGAGGCCGAGCGGGCAGAGCATTCTCAGCCGCGTTCTGTCGTCCCTGCGCTTTTTCGGATGGGGGTCCGTATGCCCGCCCCGCCTCTGCTGGATCTGTCCACCATCAATCTCGATCAGATCATCGTCACGCGCGAGCAGATCTACCAGCAGCTCCCGCACCGCCACGAGTTCATGCAGCTCGACGGGCTGGTCCATATTGACGTGCCCAACCTGCTGGCCGTCGCGCTGCGGGAAGTGCGCAGCGATGAGTTCTGGGTGCGCGGGCACATTCCCGGACGGCCGCTGCTGCCGGGCGTGCTGATGATCGAGACGGCCGCCCAGATGGCGTCTTACGTGACGCACCTGGTTCAGCCCAGCGACAAGTTCCTCGGGTTTGGAGGCGTTGACAATGTGAAGTTCCGACTGGCGGTTTCGCCGCCCGCGCGGATGTATTTCGTGCTGAAGGGCGTCGACGTGCGGCCGCGACGCACGATCTGCGACGTGCAGGCGTTCGTGAACAACCAGATGGCATTTGAGGGTCGCTTCACCGGCATGCCGATCTGAGCTTGCACTCTCAGATTGCGGAGCGGGAGTGGCCGGTGGCCCGCCCGGGACGCCGGGTGTCGGTCCCATTCGCAGTCCGCACGGGCGCGGGGCAGGGCTCATGAGCATCATCATCGTCGGGTCCGGGAGCTGGGGAACGACGCTGGCGGGGCTGTTCAATCCGCGCCTGCCGGTGCGCCTCTGGTGCCGATCGTCGGATCTCCTGGCGCCCACCGGCGATGCCCTGAAAGGGATTGCCGGCACGGAACGGGCCTCGATCCTGGTCGAAGTGGCGTTCACCGATCCGGCGCCCGGAGAGGCCGACATCCTGGTGATGGCGGTGCCCTCGGCACATGTCACCGAAGTGGCCGAACAGATCCGCGAGCGGTGCCAGCCCCCCTACCCGATCATCGTGACCGCGTCGAAAGGCCTCGAGCGAACCACGTTTCGTACCACCAGTCAGATCATCGCCGACGTGCTGCCGGGGGCGGTGGTGGCAGTGCTCTCGGGCCCGAACATCTCGAAGGAGATTGCCGGCGGGCGGCCGGCCAAGGCGGTGCTCGGCTGCGACGACGTGCACAAGCTGCTGGCGCTCACCAACGCCCTCTCGAGCGACCGGCTGCACCTCGACGTGACGCGGGACGTGGTGGACGTCGAGCTGTGCGCCGCGATGAAGGGCGTGTTCGCGATCGGGGCGGGGTTCATCCACCAGCGCCGGCTGGGGGCGAACTTCATGGGCCTGCTGCTGACGTACGGACTGCGCGAGATTTCGGAGCTGTCGCGGTTTCTGAAGATCTCCACGGAGCACGTCCT
>CAZQEN010000383.1:0-7079 GCA_964591605.1 uncultured Planctomycetales bacterium | reverse complement strand
GTTCCCAGCTTATACAGGTTGCTGGCCGCCTGGATCGTAGAGCATTCATTCAAGTCCATGGCCCGTAAGAAGGCCGCCCCCGCTTTCTCGATGAAGGCTCCTGTTCTGGCATCCTTTTTCCGGGCCAGATACCGTGCCTGCATGAACCGCAACTTGGCGTACAGCAGGTTTCCTTCTGACTGAGATGGACGATCGACGAGCGGCGAGAGAAGCCCGATGGCTTCCTCCGCGCGCTGCCAGTCTTCATCGGAGGGGTCCTGGCGACGGCAGAGCCGGGTGAGCGCCGACGCCAGCTCCAGCCGGAATGCGTCATTGTGAGGCTCTTCCCGAACCAGTTTCCGGAGTTCGCTCATCGCGGAGGTCCGCAGGAGGCGGATTTCGGCTGCGTCGTTGTGATGAAGAACCGACGAGAGGGCCATCCGGGCCCGCGTCAGGCGAAATCGATCTTCCGGTCGCGGCTCGGCCTGGCACAGCAGGCTCGAGAGGGCCAATGAAGCCCTGAAATCCGGGGCGGGGCTGGCCGACAGTCGGCGCTCCACCCGCGCATCTCCCTTCTCGAGCAGCAGTTCCGCATACTCGGCGATGAGCGGGCGGTCGGCCGGATCATTCACCGCGAACTCGCCGAAGAGTCTTCCGTCGCGGATCTGCTGCATCCCGTCCGGCTCGTTGCGCAGGGTCAGGCGGAACTGGCCGTAGCAGTAGAGCGTTCGCGCCAGGGCCCGGCGGTAAAGGGCGTGGTCGGGATGCCGACGGTTGATGTCGTGCCATTCGACCAGAGCGCGACGGAGCTTCGGTTCGGCGTCGTCGTACTTTCCATCGAGCAGGTCGAGGCGGGCAAAGAAGCAATGAGCGGCCGCATCGATCGGACGGACGGTCTCCTGAACCGAGCGCTGATTGAGAGCGTCGGCATAGTAGTGGGTGAGTCTGGCACGCTGAGTGCTCCCCAGTGTGTCCGTAGGAGCCCAGAAGAGAGCGTCCTCGATGGCCCACCCGAGCCACACCACAGCGTCTTCCGCTTTCTGGAGACTGGCGAGTGCGATGCGTTCCTGATGCTGTGCCCTTCGCCACTGCCGAAGACTGATGGCGCCGCCGATGAGGAGGCTGGCCAGCGTTGCCAGCATGAGTCCGGCCGTGAGGGGATGACGCCGCGTCCAGGCATAGAAAGCCCGCGCCGGTCCGACGGGACGAGCTGCGACCGGCCGCCCGGTCAGAAACCGGCGCAGATCATCAGCCAGCGCGCCGGTCGTCTCATACCGTGCCTCCGGGGCCGCCTGAAGACACTGGCGGCAGATGGCGTTCAGATCGGGCGGCACGTCCGGCCGCCGCGAGCGAATCTGCGGCATCGGACGGCGCTTCTGTTGGAGAATCTCGTGGATGCCGTCCGAGGAGTCTACCGTCAGCGGCGGGCTTCCGGCGAGCAGCTCGAACAGGATGACCCCCAGGGCGTAGGTGTCGGCGGCAACGCCAACCGTGCCTGAGGACGGGTCGAAGATTTCGGGGGCCATGTAGGGCAGCGTGCCACTGACGCGTCCGCCCGGCTTCGCGTCGGCGTCGTATCGCGCGGCCAGCCCGAAGTCGGTCAGCAGGAGCCGGGGCTGGGCGTCCGTCGAAGCGGGATCGAGGCTGAGCAGCACATTCGAGGGTTTCAGATCGCGGTGCAACAGGCCGCGTTTGTGGGCGTAGTCCACCGCTTCCGCGATCTGCAGAACCATCCGCGCGGCCAGGCGGGGCGGAACAGGCTCGCCGTGCTGCCGCAGCCAGCCGGCCAGGGACGGGCCTTCGCAGTAGCCGCTGACGATGAACCACAGGTCGCCTTCCTCGATCACCTCGTGGACCTTGACGATCCCGGGATGATCCAGGCCGGCCGCGACCTGGGCCTCGCGCAGAAGCTTCTGCCGGTATCCATCATGCAGCAGGAACTCAGGCTTGGGGAACTTGAGAGCGACCTGCCGCTCAAGCCGGGTATCCAGGGCCAGGCACACAAAGCCAAAGCCCCCTTCGCCGAGCGGGGCGAGCAGCCGGAATCGATCTGCGAGCATCGTCTCGCGTCGGTCTGCAAATGCGGCCCGGAGGAATTCATCCAGATGCTGCCGCGCTTTCCCGTGACGGTGAGCCTGTCCGAACCGGTGAAGCAGTTGGTCGGCCTGAGCGATCAGCGAAGCCCGAGAAGCCGCGTCGATCACCGTGCTGGGCGGCTCCCCGGCAGAGGCGGACGGGCACGTCATCGAGTCGATCACCGGCGCACCCGAATCATCCGCACCATCGGTCGAGAATGTGCTACGGTTCCCCATGGTCTTTCACCTGGCTGCGATACTGCGTGCCGAACTTGAGGAGTGCCCGCTTGACGAGCTGCTCGGCCGCTCCGCGCGAGCGATGGACGATGGCGCCGATCTGTTCAAACGTGAGATCGTCGACGTAACGCAGCACGAGGGCCTCGCGGTAGTCCGGCCGGAGACCCTCCAGAATCTGGGCCACGACCTGCGACTGTTCCTTGAGGCTCAGGCGCCGGCTCGGAGACTCGGAGTCGGCCCTGGCCAGGCGGGTGAGGAATTCGCGGGACTCGAACGACTCGAGCGAACGCTCGCGGGAGACATCCCGCCCGCGCGTTCCGGCGTACTTGCGCCGCAGGTCCTCTACGTTGTTGATGAGGATCCGTCTGAGCCACAGCCGCAGGTTGGCCGAATCCTCCGCGTCGCACCGGCCGAAGTCCCGCTGGGCCTCGATGAGGGTGAGCTGCACGGCATCCGAGACCCCTTCTTTCTGCCGGAGCCAGCCCCGCATGTGGCTCTGGGCCAGATAGAACAGGTACGGGCGGAAGAGGTGCAGGAGCCTGGCGCGTGACTCCGCCGACCCGGCGTGCGCGGCGGCGAGCAACTGAATGAAGGATTGGTCAGCGGATGTGCCTCGGTGGACGAATCTCATGCCTCACAATCGGCCCTGTCAACGGGAAAGTGCTGCTGACAGTGTACGGGAATCGGCAAATCAAATCCACGCGCCTGGTGCCTGTTTGAGGCACACCTGGAAAGAATCTGCGAAAAGTTCATGACATCTGAGCATACTTCTCGCTTCCTGCCCTGCTTCATTTTAATCATTCAGCGAGACCGGACGCTTCCCCACACCGGCCTCTGCTTTTTCAGAAAAAATGCTGACATCGGCCTGTTTTCGTCGCCTTTACCATTGGTTGAAATGGACCCATCGCGCGGCCGGATGATTCAGGTGAGGGAAGTGATGCGAGTCGAGCGCAGATTCTCTTTTTTGCTGATATCCGGATTGGCACTCGGTGTATTCGTGGGCGGAGAATGTGGGTCAACACTGGTACCCACAGTGTTGAACCCCGCCGGGCAGGGTCAGAACCTCCCCTCTGACGATGACTTCGATAGCTTTGCAGAAGACGCCGAAACTGGCAGAAGAATGTTCACACTGAGCTGCCCCGGGGAGCTACCGGCGACGCTTTCTCCTCGGGGGGGGCTCGCCACCCGTCGTCTGGTCGTGCGAGTTGATCCGGAGTTCAGTGACATGCTGAAACTCCGGTGGGAGTTCACATCCAACGGCGGCAGCCTCAGCATTCTCGATTCGTATGACCACAGCTTCCTGGCAGACGTTTCACCGCAGCACGGGCCCGTGACCATCGAGTCGACGTACAGTCTCGCCCTTCGTGCGGCCGATGATCTCAACACACCGCAGAAGGAAGGTCTGGGGTCGGTCACCCTGCGGGTCTGTGAATCCCTGTGCGGGAGCGGGTGTGCAGGATGTCCTGCGTCGGAATCTGCATGGTGCACGATCAACATCGTTGACGAATGAGGGTTCAAGTCTCAATTCTCAATCGAGGGAAAAAGCATGGACCCGATTGATCGCCGAATACTGCTGACGGGTGCGGGTCTGGCTGGCGCGGGGGTGCTGGCGAAACTGGCCGCGGGCGGAACGCTGACGCCCCCGGCGGGGCCAATCGCTCCGACGGGCCGGACACTGCAGGAACTGTACGACAAGGTCGCCCGCACGAATCTGGGGCTGGCCGAACCGCGCATTCCGGTGCAGAGTCTACCAGGCAGTGCGAGCGCGGTGCACCAGATCAGTCAGCCCGGCAGCTACTACCTGACGGCCAGCATCCCTGCCCAGGCGGGGCGGAACACCATTGAGATCTCGTCCGACGGCGTCGCGCTCGATTTGGGCGGCTTCGAACTCGTCGGGGCGCCCGAGGCGCTTGTCGGCATTCTCATCGTGGGGCTGCGACACAACATCTCGATCAGCAATGGTGTCATCCGCGACTGGCCCGGATTCGGGATCTTCGGTGATCAGACCCGCAACAGCGTTGCCCGCCATTTGCACGTCCTGCGCTGCTCGCAGAGCACGGGCGCCCACGCAATCTACTTGAACGCCGGCTGTATCATCGACCGGTGCGTTGGGGCCGACTGCAACGCCACGGTGTTTTCTCTCGCCCACGGCGGCCTGATGTACGGGTGCGTCACGTACAGCAGTCAGATCGGCTTCAAGTTGTTCAACGGCGGAACGGTGCAGTCGTGCACCTCGTTTCAGAACTCCATCGTCGGTTTCGACTTCGAGAACGACGCCCTCTTTCTGGACTGTAATGCGGAACGCTGTCTAGGCCACGGATTCGTAGGACTCGCGCGCGGCCGCTTCAGCCGATGCCGGGCCAGCGGTGGATTGGACGGTTTCAGAGTGCAGGATTCCGGCAACTTCCTGGATGAGTGCGTCGCAACGGGTTGTGCCGGGACAGGATTCGCCCTTCAGGGCAGCGGCAGCATGATTGGCCGCTGCGCCGCGAGCCAGTGCGGAACGCCTTATTCGATCGCCCCCGGTAATTCGCATGGACCCATTGTCAACGCGGCTGGCGTTGGCGACATCAGCGGCGTACCAGGTGCGAATCACCCCTGGTCGAACTTCATCTACTGACAGGGGGAAGGCGTGAGAAGGATCTGACCAAAGGCAACTCCGGAGATGCTTCGCGCCGTGTCACCCGCTGGAAGTGACCGCGGCATTAATCCGGCTGAAGCCTCTGCATGGTCGGGGAAGAAGTGATGGCTGGATTGACCACTCGCTCCTCAGGCCGCGCACGCAGGCCCGAGCACGATCAAAGGTCGTATCAGTCGTTTTCCAGCACCATCCTGGAGATGTGCCGCTTCCCACGCTGCCTTGCCGACAGGAAAAGCTCATTCTCCCCGTACCGCGCACAGGTGGTGCGGGAGATGAAGGTGGTTTACTCTTGCAATGTCCGACCCTGTGCCTCTTCCGGTCAGACTATCCAGCCAGGTGCCCGCGGACCCCGTCGCACCGGCGAAACGTTGGCGACGCGCTTCTCATACTTCTCGCGCGGGCAGAATGCTGGCACTGCATGCAAGACCGGGGTGGGATTCGAACCCACGTACTGCGGCTCTGCAGGCCGCGCCCTGGCCGCTCGGGCACCCGGTCGTGGACATCCTGTTGCCTCCTCGCCGCTCACGTGAAGCCCTCGACACTCTTATCTCCTCTGAAAGGACACGATGCGGCCGGAGGGATTCGAACCCCCACGCACCGGACTCTCATTCCGGCGGCTTTGCCGATTTGCCTACGGCCGCGGATGGCCAAGGTGGGAGTCGAACCCACACTTCACGCGTTCTGAGCGCGCGGCCTCTGCCAGTTGGGCTACTTGGCCGTTGGTGCGCGGTGCACGAGGCGTGCGCTTGCGCAGAATCGTCATTTGCAGCGCTCCCGACGGTCTCGGCATCGCCGGGACGTCACAGGGAACGCCTGTGCATCCATGCGCGCAGATTCACCGTGCCTGCGGTCGCGCCGGTTTCCCGATTCCCCGGCCGTCACGGCGCAATAAAAAAGTCCCGGCAGCCATCAGAGACTGCCGAGACCCTGCTGATTTCACACACCTTCAGGCGTAGTCTAGGCGAGCCTCCGATCTGCGAGGGTAAGCAGGCAGCATAGACAGCCAAAAATGAACGCCATGCGGGAATCTCCTCTTTCTACGATGATTTATACACCATACTGACGAAAAAGCAAGTGAAAAAGCGATCCGCTGACGGTTTCTGCCGGGCGAGTCCATCTGAAATCGGCTGTGTCCACTGCGGAATCCGCAAAACACGGGGCACATGCTGGTTGGCGTCTGCCTGCCCGGTGGTTGCGCTCACGATTGTGGCGGAATCTGCGGCGATCGTCTGAGCTGCTTCGGGCCAGGCCCCGCGGATCGGGGATGGTGTGAGTGATCTCCCGTGGGAGACGGGTCCGCGTGACCGGTCTGCACAATGGCCTTAAACTTGGCATTGCGGCTGACGAAGAGGGCGGGCCAGAAGACGTGGCTCGCCGCAGGCCGGGCCGCCGAAGCGTCGCCTGCGGTATCATATAGTCAGGGCAGAGCATCGGTTTGCTCGCCAGCTCCCGGCGACGCGTGGACCGGGTAGAGCCGATCGCGACAGACGCCAACCAACGAACAGCAACCAGATGTCTCTCGTCTCGCTGCGTAACGTCCACCTCGAATATGACGCCCAGGTCGTCCTGCACGATCTGGACTGGGAGATCCAGCGCGGCGAGAAGATCGGGCTCATCGGCCCCAACGGGGCGGGCAAGACGTCGGTCTTCAAGCTGATCACGGGCGACGTGACGCCGCAGATGGGGACGGTCACGCGAACGCGCGGCCTGCAGGTCGGCTATCTGCCGCAGGAGCCGCAGCTCGAGACGAGCCAGCCGCTGCTGGCCGGCGTGACCTCGTGCTTCGAACACCTGCGCGAGCTCGAACAGCGCGTCGCCGACGTGGCCCACCAGATCGCCGAGCATCACGAGACCGACCGCGTCGATGAACTGATGGCCGAATACGACGAGCTGCAGGCCCGGCTGCACGCGGCAGGGGGGTACGACTACGAGGTGCTGGTCAAGGAGGTGCTGGGCGGACTGGGTTTTGCGCCGGCCGATTATGACGTGCCGATTGCGAATCTGTCGGGCGGCCAGAAGTGCCGGGCGGCACTTGCCCAACTGCTCCTCCAGGAGGCCGACCTCCTCCTGCTCGATGAGCCCACGAACCACCTGGATATCGAGGCGTCGCGCTTCCTCGAGCGTTTCCTGGCCGGCTATCACGGGGC
>CAZQEN010000382.1:0-7098 GCA_964591605.1 uncultured Planctomycetales bacterium | reverse complement strand
CTTTTTCCTTCGATCGCTGTCTATATGGATGGAGGACGGACTCCCTACGCCCAGCGTAGACCGCCTGAAGGCACTAACCATCGTAAGGTTCGGTGCGCAGCGGAGTTCCGGAAGTTTCTCCGACCCCCACATTGCCAGGACAGCACGGCTCAGGCCTCGCCGCGGGCGCGGTTTCGCTGATGGCTGTGACGTGCTGATCCCTCCCGGTAAGGAGCTCCCATGTTTGACAACCTTGGTTCTCTCGGGACGCGGAGCGTCTGTCTGCTCGTGGGTCTGGGGCTGGGTCTGGTCACCGCCCCCCCGGCGGTGGCGGGGACGCCCCTCGGGACCGCGATGCGGCCGCTGCCGCCGGGCGACTATGTGCCGGGCGAGGTGCTCGTACTGGCTTCCGGCGACGCCAACCGCAACGGCCGCATCGAGGCGGGAGAACGTCTGGACGGCGTCGAGCAGGTTCTCGCCGGCAAGGTCACGCGGCGGATGTCCGTCGGGAAGGAAAAGACCGTCTACCGCGTGCAGCTTCCGGCGGACAAGACCGTCGAGAAAGCCATCGCCGAGAACTGGGCCGTCGCCGACCCGCGGATCATCGCCGTTGAGCCGAATTACCGCGTGCACATCCTGACCACCCCCAACGACACGCGCTACCCCGAGATGTGGTCACTCAACAACACCGGACAGACCGGCGGAACCCCCGACGCCGATATCGACGCGCCCGAGGCGTGGGACAGCGTCACCGGATCATCGTCGATCATCGTGGCCGTCATCGATACCGGCGTGGATTACCTCCACCCGGACCTCGTGAACAACATGTGGCGCAACCCCGGCGAGACCGGAGGCGGCAAAGAGACGAACGGCATCGACGACGATGCCAACGGCTACATCGACGACGTGTACGGATACGACTTTGCGATGAACGACCCGGATCCGAGCGATCCCAACGGGCACGGCACGCACTGCTCGGGCACCATCGCGGCCAGCGGCAACAACGCCCTGGGCACCACGGGCGTGAACTGGCAATGCCGGATCATGGCCTGCCGGTTTCTGGGCGCGGGCGGCAGCGGCGACACGGCCGACGCCGTCGAAGCGGTCAACTACGCGGTGGCCAACGGGGCGAAGGTGCTCAGCAACAGTTGGGGCGGCGGCGGGGCGACGGCCTCCCTCCAGGCGGCCATCGAGAACGCGCGGAACCACGGCGTGCTGTTCGTCGCGGCGGCGGGCAACGCCGCGGCCGACAACGACACGGGCTCGTTCTATCCGGCCAACTACCCGGTCTCGAACGTCGTCTCCGTCGCGGCGACGACACACACCGATTCGCTCGCCTCCTTCTCGAATTACGGCGATCACAGTGTTCACCTGGGTGCACCCGGGCAGAGCATCCTGAGCACGGTGCCGCATTTCGTGACCCTCTTCACCGAGGACTTCCAGGGGGCGACACCGCCGGGATTTGCCGGTACGCAGATGACATCGGAGGGTCCAATGTCGCGCTGGGGGACGGTGGCAACGACCGTGGGAGCGGCCGGGAACATCGCCGCGCGGGCGGATTATGCCAATTCCCAGCCCTACCTGAGCGGCAGCAACGGCTGGATCACGACCCCGCCCATGGACACCCGCGGCCTGCGCGGCGTCGTCGTGAGCTCCCTCATCCGGCTCGACATCGGCGCCGGCGACACCTTCGCCATCGACGTCTGGGATGGGGCCGCCTGGATCACGCTGGCTTCATTCTCCAATTTCACCGGCCTTTACGGCGATTTCTACTACATCATCGAGGCCGAGCTTCCCGAGAATCGCCGGGCGGCCGACAACCGGTTCCGCTGGCGATGGGTGACCGACAGCGCCAACAACAACTTCCAGGGCGTGGAAATCGACGACATCACGGTGCGATACATCGGCGGCGATTACACCAGCGCATACGAACTCTACTCCGGCACCTCGATGGCGTGCCCGCACGTCTCCGGCGTGGCCGCCCTGGCCCTGGCGGCCGACCCCACGCTCACGATCGATGCCCTCAAATACCGGCTGATGTACGGCGGCGACCTGATCCCGGCGATGCAGGGCCGCACGATCAGCGGCCGGAGGCTCAATGCGAACGGTGCGGTGCATCCGCTGCCGCCCACCGCTTTCGATACCGCCGCACTCGCATACGCGACGCTGCCCGTGACCGTATCGTTCTCCGCGGTGGACGACGGCGTGCCGGGCCCGTTGCAGTTCGTGATCACAGCGCTGCCGTCCAAAGGCGCGCTCAGCGACGCCGGCGGCCCCATCACCACCACGCCTCATACCCTCCCGGGCAACACCGTCACATACACCAGTCAGCCCGGCGTCAACGGCGTCGATACGTTCCAGTTCGTCGCCGACGACGGCGGGGCACCGCCCTACCACGGCCCTTCCGCGCCGGCGACGGCGTCGGTGACGATTCTCAACTGCTTCTTATTTGATGATTTCACCTCTTCGTCGCTGGACGCGGGCAACTGGCCCGTTTCCGCCCCGGGCGTCGATATCAGCTCCACGGCCGTCGCCCCGCCCAGTCCGCCCGGCGCGCTGCGTCTCGACGGCTATCCCGGCGGCGCCGAGTTCGTCATGTCGCGCGCCATGGACCTCTCCGCCCTGCACGGGGCTGAGCTCCGCTACTGGTATGAACAGGGCGGCACGCTCGATCAGCCCGATCTGAGCGAGGACCTCATCGTCGAGTATCTCGATGCCGCTGGCATGTGGATCGAGCTGAGCCGGCACTACGGCGAAGGACCGGCCATGACGACGTTCGAATCCGTCATGCTGCGGCTGCCAGAGCCGGCTTTCCATCCGGCCTTCCAGGTGCGGTTCCGCAACATCGCCACGGCAGGCGCGAATATCCAGGACGTCTGGTACGTCGACAACGTCTGCATCCAGGAGGCGCCGGCCCAGGCCCCGATCGCCTCGTCAACAACCATCCCCACGGCCAACGAGACACCGGTCACGATCGCTTTGCCCGCCGTCGATCCCAACCGCGACCCGCTCACTTTCGTGATCGTATCACTGCCCGCCCATGGTACGCTCTCGGATCCGCAGGCCGGCGCGATCACCACCGTTCCATACACGCTGGCCGCCTCCGGAGGCAGCGTGGTCTATTCGCCAGCCGCGGCTTTCAGCGGCTCCGACGCCTTCCAGTTCAAAGCCAGTGACGGAAAGATCCCGCCCGACGGCGGCGAGTCCGACATCGCCACCGTCACGCTGGGCGTCATTCCCTGCCTGGGGCTCGTGGCCGACCCGTCGCCCGCGGATCAGGCGACCAGGGTGACATCCGACCCCATCCTCTCATGGAATCTCTCGACCCCGCCCGACCACATGATCACGTTCGACGAATTGCCCTACGGAACCGTCGTCAACGGTATGACCATCGCGGGGGTGAACTTCTCGTTCTCATCGAACGACGCAACGATCGACGGTGGTCCCGGCGCCACACTGTACGTGCAGACGCCCAACATCGAGGGCAACCGGGCGGGGACGCTCACCCTCTCCTTCAGCACACCGGTGGCAGGCGTCGCCTATGGATTTGTTCTGGCCACCCAGACACCGCAGGCTTCCGCCACGTCCATGAGCCTGTATGACGCGTCCGATACTCTACTGGGCGTGGTCACGGCCGATGCCACGGACCATGGCTTTTCCTGGGCCGAGGGGCGTAACTCGGCCAGCGTTGCGACCGGCATCGCCCGAGCGGTCATCACCTTCACGCATCCCGAAGCGCCGCGATTCGCCCTGGACAATGTGGAGCTCACGCCCATGGCGGGCACTGCGGCCCTGGCGTCATTGCCGACGGCCGCAGGACCGGCGGCTCAGAATCCGCCGATCGCGGCACTCGCCCGCAACGCGTGGCTCTCCCCCGTCGGCGGCGCCCTCCATCCCGCTGCAACCGGTGCCGCCAAGACCCCGCTCGACGCCCTGCCGTCGGTGGCATCCGATCCGCAGACGGCGGCCGCATTGCCCGACTACTGCACCAGCCCGCAGCCGATCATCGGCGCCAGTCCGATCCTGGTGACCGCCAGCCAGACCAGCGCGGCCACAACCTCCCCCGGCGATCCGGCGATGGGCTGCGGCGCAAGCTCGAATTCCAACACCCTCTGGTACAGGATCGTCCCCGCACAATCGGGCACCATGGTCGTGAGCACCTGCGGCAGCGACTACGACACCGTGCTGGCCGTCTGGAAAGGAAGCTGCGGGGCGCTCGTGTCGCTCGGTTGCAGCGACGATTCCGCCTGCGGGCTGGGCTCGACGCTGGGCGTCCCGGTGGAGGCCGGCGTGCCTTACCTGATCGAAGTGGCCGACTTCAGCACGCCCGGCGGCGGCGAACTCGTCATGACCATCAGCGGCGTGGATGCCGCCTGCACGAGTCCGACGCTGTACAGCGTTCTTCTGGACACGGTGAATCCGCCGACGACCGTGGTCTGCCAGAACCTCACGGAACGCACCTGCGATCCCGGGCCGGCGGTGCGCGCCGCAGCCACCTACTACTGGCGAATACAGACAGAAACCTGCTGCGGCACGGCCCTCGGGCCGGTCTGGACCTTCTCCACCGCTGCTCCCGCCGACTTCGACGCCGACGGGGATGTCGATCAGACCGACTACGCCCATCTCCAGCTCTGCCTGAGCGGGGCCACTTCGCAGACCGACCCGGCCTGCCAGGACGCGAAGCTGGCGGGCAACGCCGGCGTGAACACGACGGACGTGAATCTCTTCGTCAAATGTCTGGGCGGCGCGGACTTGCCGCCCCCCGAAGGCTGCGCGGAATAACCCTCGACGAGCTGGGTGAGGATCCTGCAGGGCATGCAGGCAACAACGTCAGCTCCCGCCCGCATTTCGGGCTCCATCGGCGCGAGCTTCAGCCCGCAGGATGGCGGGCTGACCGACCGGATCGTCAGATCTTGTACTGCGGGATCTTGAGCAGCTCGCCGTCCTTGAGGGCCGACTGGTGCGCGACGATCCCGGACACCGTCATGTTGAGGGCCCACGCCACGTCGACCAGCGGTTTGCGATCCTGGAGAATCGCCGTGACGAACTCGTTCATCAGGAAGCCGTGCGATCCGCCGTGGCCGCCCGCCTCGACCTTCGGAGGAAGCGGCGGCTTTTTGATGGGCGGAGCCGGCTCAAGACCCTCGAACTTGCCGTAGAACGAGCCCTTCTGGCCGCGAATGCGGCCCATCTCCCCGCCGGCACCGGGCGTGTCCCAGCTCACCGCCATGCGAGCACTTCCCCCTTCACTCGTGCGGAAAAGGGCGATCTCGGTGCCGAACGGATTCCGATAGCGGTTGCTCTCGGGTTTCAGGTGCGGGATCGTGCTCGGCATGGCCATGCACGACACCTCCGTGAAGCTCCCGCCGGTCACGCCGACGAAATACGCATTCGAGTGCGTCGGATACCACTGCGGCGGCAGCCCGACGCGCCAGTCCTTGTAGGAGGCGATCGGCGTATCCATGTAGTGATAGTATTCGCCCTCGGCGTAGACGATCTTGCCAAGCTTCCCTTCGTTGTAGAGCTGACGCATCGCATACAGGTCGCCATGGAAGCACGACGTCTCGAACATCATGTATTTCAGGCCGCTCTTCTTGACCACCTCGAACAGCTTGTCGGCATCCTCGAGCGAACCGAAAACGGCGGGGACGGCCGTGGCCACGTGCTTGCCGTGCTTGAGCACGTCGATGCAGTGCTGCGCGTGGTGCGGCGCGTCGGTCGCGACGAAGACGGCCTCGATCCGGTCGTCTTTGACCAGCTCCTCCAGTGAGGGGTAGGTCTTTTCGCAGCGCACCACCTTGGCCAGCGCGGCGCACTGATCGGGCACGAGATCGCTCACCGCCACGATCTCGACGTTGGGATGGTCCTGAAAACTGAACGCAGCGCCGAACCGGCAGACGCCGTATCCGACAATGCCCACGCGGACCTTGCGGTCGGAGACCGGCTTCCAACCCTTGGAGGCGTCAGGGTCCTCGGGGGCTTTCTCAAAGCCCTGGATCGGCTTCTCCGGGGCGGCGGCGGCCGCACCGGGCAGCCCCAGCGCGGCGGCGCCCAAACCCATCGCCTGCAGGAACGAACGTCGTGTCGTATCGGCCATGGCGAGTCTCCTTTTGACTGATGCCCGTGAATACTGACCAGTACACGCCGGGCGGCCCCGCGTCAACACGACCGCCGGTCAGGCTCCACATCCGCCGTGGCGCGAGACGGGGTGGCCCATCCATCGCGCAGCGATGGGGGCGCCTCGATGATGGAAACACGAGGGACTCTCCTTGACCGGCGCGCCCGCCGCCCATCGGATGCGAAGGTCGGCACACTCGTTTTCAGAACACACCCTTCGCGATAAGGTGCCTCACGAGAGGAGTCCCCAATGCTCCTGCAACTGCTGGCGTGCGGCGCGGCGGCCGTGATGGGCGCAGCGCCGAGATCGCCCAACATCGTGCTGATTCTGGCGGACGATCTCGGCTACGGCGATCTGTCCTGCTACAACCCGGACCGCGGTCGGATCCGCACGCCCAACCTCGACCGGCTCGCATCCGAGGGCCTGCGATTCTCCGATTGCCACTCCCCTTCGAGCGTCTGTTCACCCACGCGCTACGGGCTGCTCACCGGGCGTTACGCCTGGCGCACCCGCCTTCAAAAACACGTGCTGGGGCCCTACGATCCGCCGCTCATCGCCGCCGACCGGCTGACGCTGCCGAAACTGCTGGCCCGCCGCGGTTACCAGACCGCCTGCATCGGCAAGTGGCACCTGGGCTGGTCCTGGCCGCGCCGCGGCGACGATGTGGTGTTCGATCAACCGATCGCCGACGGGCCGATCACCCGCGGCTTCGGATTCTACTTCGGCACCGATGTCCCGAATTATCCGCCCTACTGCTTCATCCGCGACGACCGCACCGTCGGTCAGCCCACCGCCCGGAAAGAACAGCGCAACCTCGACGGCCTCCCCGGGCCCCAGCTTCCCGGCTGGGAGTTTGAGGCCATCCTGCCGGCGCTGGCCGGGCAGGCCGAGAGCTTCATCGCACAGCGCGCATCCGACGGGAAGCCGTTTTTCCTCTATATGCCCCTGACCAGCCCGCATGAACCCATCGCACCCACCGAAGCATTCGGCGGCAGGAGCGG
>CAZQEN010000381.1:0-7104 GCA_964591605.1 uncultured Planctomycetales bacterium | reverse complement strand
TCGCGGGCGGCGGCCTTGGCCTGCGCCTGGCGGCGGACGAGGTCGGCGTGCGTGGTGAAGAACTGGAGGCTGTGGCCCTTGAAGTCGTCAATGGAATTGAAATTGTGTTTGGCCATGAAGCTGGCGAGGCCGTCGGTGAGCTTGTGGATCAGCTCGTAGCCGTGCTTCATCACGCCGGTGCAGACCTGGACGGTGTCGGCGCCCAGCAGGATGAACTCCGCGGCGTCTTCGCCGCTTTCCACGCCGCCGATGCCGCTGAGCGTGCGGCCGGGGAACTCCTTGCGGATCATCGTAGCCAGCTCCATGCACATCCGCAGGGCGATCGGGCGGATGGCCCGGCAGGAGTACCCGCCGGGGACGGTATATCCCTCCACTGACGGCTCGGGGCGAAGCGTATCGAGATCGACGCCCATCACGCAGAGAATCGTGTTGATGGCGCTGAGCCCCTGGCAGCCGGCGCGCAGGGCCGCCCGGCCGGGGTCGACGATGTGCGTGACGTTGGGCGTCATCTTGGCCCACACCGGCACCTTCGCGGCCGACATGACCCAGCCGGCCACCTCCTCGAGGATGCACGGATCCTCGCCCATCGCCGCGCCCATGCGCCGCTCGGGCAGGCCGTGCGGGCAGGAAAAATTGAGCTCGAACGCGTCGACGCCGGTGGCCTGCGTCCGTTCGACGATCTCCACCCACGCGTCCCTGTTGTATTCCTCCATGATCGAGGCGATGAGGATACGGTCGGGGTACTGATCTTTCACCGCTCGCAGCTCGTCGATCCAGACGCCAAAGGAGCGGTCGCTGATCAATTCGATGTTCTCCCAGCCGTAGACCTCGCGCGACTTCTCATCGCGGACACGGGCGTAACGGGGGGCGACGTTGACGACTTTGGACGAATCGAGGCTGATCGTCTTGCAGATCACCGCGCCCCAGCCTTCGTCGAACGCCTTCGAGATGACATTCGCGTTGGTTCCGGGCGGGCCGGAGCCGATGATGAACGGGTTGGGCAGATTGAGCCCGTTGACAGTGGTGGCGAGCGTGGACATGAACGATCTCCCGGCGAGAGGCCCGATTCCGCACGCCCCGAGGCGGGGTTCCCTCTGAGGCATGCGGCATAAGGGGTAGTATACCATAGGGCGGGACGTGGGGATTGCGGGGCGGTCTGCATCGCCGGCCCGTGGCAGGTTTCCGGACAGGACGGGCGCTTTGGGAGCGCGGCGGCCTGGACACCGCTTTCATCCCACGCGGAGCGTGCTGGCCTGAAAGCCTCCGCTCCGGGGAGCCATGCACGGAGCCATAACGCTCCCCCCTGAGCCAGAGTAGTGTCGCAGCGACCGCACCAAAGGGTGTAACGGGGCCGGGAGCGGGAGCATCCAGGTAGAAGAGGAGTCCGCGCATGAAGATCGACTACACCGGCAGGAACGTGGTGGTCACGGGCGGAACCGGGGCGCTGGGCACGGCGGTGGTGGCGATGCTGGCCGACACAGGAGCCCGCTGCTACGTCCCCGCACGGGGCGAGGGGGAGGGCGAGGGACTCAGGCAGCGATGGGGTGAAGCGGTGACAGTCGTGCCCGGCGTCGAACTCACCGAAGAAGCCGCGGTGGAACGGTTCTATGCACGCGTACCGGCGCTGTGGGCATCCATCCACACGGCCGGCGGTTTCGCCATGGCCGCCCTGGCCGAAACGAGCCTGGCCGACTTCCGCCGGATGATGGACATGAACGCGACCACGTGCTTCCTGTGCTGCCGCGAGGCGGTCAAGCGGATCCGGGCCTCCGGCGGCGAGGGGCGCGTCGTGAACGTGGCCGCCCGGCCGGCGATGGTCCCGGCGGGCGGAATGGTGGCGTACAGCGCGAGCAAGGCGGCGGTCCGATCGATCACGGAGAGCCTGGCCGAGGAGCTCGGGCCCGAGCGGATCTGGATCAACGCGGTCGTTCCCTCGATCATGGACACGCCGGCCAACCGGGCCGCGATGCCCCAAGCAGATCACGCGAAGTGGCCGAAGGTCGACGAGGTTGCCGCGACCATCGTTTTCCTCGCCTCGCCACAGAATGCCGTCACACGCGGAGGCCTTGTACCGGTCTACGGAAGATCGTGAGATGTGAGTTCATCAAAGAGCCGCGTGGCTTCAGCCCGCGCGGTCCGGCGAACGCAGTGAACGCTGCGACGCAGAGGAGCTGCGGCATGAGTGAAGCGGACTGGCGGGATATCGGGGCGGCGGAGGAACTTGCGAAGAAGCCTCTGCAGCAGCTCAAGATCGATCGCACGAAGGTCGCGCTGAGCTATCGCGACGGGCAGTTCGGGGCGATCTCGGGCGTGTGCAACCACGTGGGCGGTCCGCTGGGCGACGGCCGGCTCGATGGCGACTACGTTGTCTGCCCGTGGCACAACTGGAAATTCCACTGCCGCACGGGCGTCGGTGAGCCGGGCTACGAGCAGGATTGCGTGCCGCGATTCGATGTGAAGGTCGAGAACGGCCGCGTGCTGGTGAACCTCACGCCCGCGAGCAGACGCCAGAAGGCCCCCCACGCGGCGCATCCGCTCGCACGTCCGGTCCTGCGGGAGGCCGGGCCGATCCGCGTCGTGGGCATCTCGACGAGCGTCATGGACCGGGCCAACCCACGGTTTTCCACATCGGATTACCTGCTCGATGCGTCGCTGGAGCACGCGCGAACGGCGCTGAAGGCGGATACGCGGCTCATCCGGCTGAACGACCTCACTTTCAGGCATTGCGAGGGGTATTACTCCAAGAGCGCCCACGCGTGCACCTGGCCGTGCTCGATCACGCAGATGGACCCGGCCGATCAGATGGAGCGGGTGTACGAGGCGGTCGTGCACTGGGCCGACGTGATCCTGGTCGCCACGCCGATCCGCTGGGGCTCGGCCAGCTCGCTCTACTACAAGATGGTCGAGCGGATGAACTGCATCCAGAATCAGCAGACGATCGCCAATCGGGTGCTCATGCAGAACAAGGTCGCGGCGTTCATCATCACTGGCGGACAGGACAACGTGCAGGCGGTGGCCGGGCAGATGCTGGGCTTCTTCGCGGAGCTCGGCTGCCTGATTCCACAGTTTCCCTACATCGCGCACTCGCGCGGCTGGACGGCCGAGGACATGGAGCGCAACGTCGCCAGCGTGCAGCACAGCCGCGAGCTGCGCGAGGGGGCGCAGGCCCTGGCCGAGCGGGCGGTGGCGATGGCGCAGCGGCTGCTGGCCTCCGACGAGCGCGGCCGGCTGGTGCGCGGCGGGCGCAAGGCGCATCGGCTGGATGGCGAGGCGGCAGCGAGCGCTGCCGATGCGGAGGTGGGCGCCGGGGGTGCAGAGTGACTGGTGACAGGTCAGTCAGTGCTGACGACAGGGGAAATGTCGAATGACGAAGCCCGAATGACGAATGAATGACGAACTCTCAATGACGAATAGGGCAACCGTTGGCGGTTTCGACATTCGGGTTTCGGGCTTGATTCGTCATTCTGATTCCGTCATTCGGGTTTGCCGCCGAAAACGCTCCCCAGGCACCGAGATACACCCGAGTGAGCGGCTCGGTTTGTTTCAGACCGGCATCGCGCGGATAATACAGGCGGGGTAGGCATCTGATTGGAGGACCTGCCATGCCGGTCCGCCCACCTGCCGTCGCCGGGCTGTTCTATCCGGGTGAGCCGCGCCGCTGCAAGGCGGAGGCGGAGCATTACCTCTCGATGGCCACATCGGAGCCTTCTGGCGCGCCTCAACCAGGCACGCGTGTCCTGGGCGGGATCGCGCCGCATGCGGGCTGGGCCTACAGCGGGGCCGTGGCAGCGCGGACGCTGGGGTGCGCGCGGGCTGAGCCGGAGGTGGAGACGTTCGTGGTGTTCGGGGCGGTGCATCGGCCGCGGGGGCGGGCGGCGGCCGTCTACGGCTCGGGGAGCTGGCTCACACCGCTCGGCGAGATCGAGATTGATGAGGAGCTGGCCCGGGCGGTGATCGAGGCGTCGCCGCTGCTGGTCGAGGACCTGGCGGCGCACGGGCCCGAGCACTCGATCGAGGTCGAGGTGCCGTTCCTGCAGGCGCTGACCGCCCGGGCGCGGCTCCTGCCGATCATGGTGCCGCCGACGGAGCAGGCGCCTGAGGTCGGCCGCATCGTCGCCCGAGAGGCGAGCCGACTCGGACGGCGCGTCATGTTCTTCGGCTCGTCCGACCTGACCCACTACGGACCGCGCTACGAATTCATGCCGGCCGGGTACGGTGCCAAGGGCATCCGCTGGGCCAAGGAAGTCAACGACCGGCAGTTGCTCGATGTGGTGACGTCCATGGACGCCGAGCGGGTGGTGCCAACGGCGCGTGAGCATCAGAGCGCCTGCGGTCCGGGAGCCATCGCCGCCACGATGGCCGCCTGTGCCGAAGCGGGTGCCCGCCAGGGTACAGTGCTTGAGCACACGAACAGCTCTGAAGTCATCGGCGAACCCGCGCGAGAGATGAGCGACGCCGTCGGCTACGCGGCGGTGGTGTTCACATGACTTTGAGCGGCGAATCTGTGGACCGCATCACCTCGGTACACGCATCCGGAGCAGACCTGCAGTTCGCACTTTGCCTGCACTGCGGCTACTCACTGCGCGGCCTGCCGGAAGCACGCTGCCCCGAGTGCGGTGAAGCGTTCGATCCCCTCGATCCCCTGACTTTCCGTGACTCACGACGGTGCGAGGAGATGCGCCGGACTCATCGTCGTGAGTGGGCAGCGTGCGCCGCGCCGCCAACCTGGGCTGAGACGATTCTGGTTAGCGCCGTTACAGTATGGGTGCTGGTCGATGCGAGCCGCGAACTCTTTGCGAACCCATTCGGTAGGTTGGGTATGCGAGCAGAAGGGGTGCGGGCGGCGACGCTGTGCTTCCTCGGACTTGTCTTCTTCATTCGCGCTCTCGCCAGCCTCGTGGAGTGGCTGCGGCCCGAGCCGCGCATTTCCGCTCCCCGGATGAGCGGTTGCAGTCGGTGGATTGTCACGATCGTCTCGTTCGTTCTACTGTTCTCGACACCTCAGTTGCAGATCCAGCTCAGAACCTTCGCATGGGACCACAGTTTCAGCGCGCTGGAAGCACGGGCACAAGAGATGCTCCGCAATCCGGTTACCCAAAACCAGCCGACGCGCGTCGGCTGGTTGAGAGTTCGGAGAATCGCGGTATTGGGCGACGGCCGGGTGAAGTTTCAAATGGGTTCCGGATGGGCACTGGTTTTCGATCCGGCCAATCGGAACCCAGATGTCAACCTGCCCAGAGGCTGGTCGATTTTATCGTGGTGACTGAGGGCTTGTCGCCACACCTTGATGCTGGGTGACGGGCTTTATGGCGGTCGATCCTGGAGTTCAAAGCGATGCCTGCCCGCACTGCGGCGGTTTCAGCACCCGCGCGATCATGAGCGTCGGCAACCTGGGGCGGATCGTCGCGATCGCGGTCATCTCCTTCGTCGCGCTGATCGCAGAACTGTTCATTCAGGCGGGCGCCGACGTGGCGGACACCACGAACCGGATTCACCTGCGGCGCCGCTGTCGGCAGTGCCGCGCGATCTTCATGCCTGGATCGCCCCTCTCGCGGCAGCCGGTCTGCGGGCAGTGCGGATACAACCTGACCGGCAACACGTCGGGCGTGTGCCCGGAATGCGGCTGGAAGTTGTCGCGAAGGGTCAGGGCGAGCGTCCAACGATTTACCACGAAGACACGAAGGCACGAAGAATGACCAGTCCTGTCTCCTCCTCTTCGTGTCTTCGTGCCTTCGTGGTCATTCTCATGCGACAAAGGCGATGAATTCGACTTCACGCCTCCTCGGCGGCGCGGGTTTCCCATTCGGCATTGAGGGCGGCGAGGGCGTCGCGGATCGACTGCGCCTGGGCCTTGCAGGATTGCAGTCTGGCGGCGTCGCGGAAGACGTCGGGGTTGGCGAACTGCATCTCGACCTCCGCGAGCCGGCTTTCGTGTTCGATGATCTCCTCCTCCAGGCGCTCCAGCGACCAGCGGGCGTAGGGCAAATCAACGCCGGTTGATGATGGTCTGGAACCGCGGCCCTTACCACGGGATCGGCCGGGGCGGCGCTGGGCGCGGCGGGCCTCCTCGGCGGCGGCCCGCTCCTGGGCCTCGCGCTGGGCCAGCCGCTCCTCGTACGTGCTCCAGTTGCCCACCAGCACCTCGTACCTGCCGCGCTCCGGCAGGACGAGCAGCCGGTTCACAACCCGATCGAGGAAATAACGGTCGTGGCTCACCAGCAGGACCGCACCCTCAAAGTCGATCAGCGCCTCTTCGAGCACCTCCTTCGAGGGGATATCCAGATGGTTCGTCGGCTCGTCGAGGATGAGCACCTGCGGGTTGCTCCAGACGAGCCTGGCCAGACTCACGCGGCTCTGCTCGCCGCCCGAGAGCTCGCCGACGCGCTTGAAGACGTCGTCGCCGGTGAATAGGAACCTCGCGAGAAACGAGCGGATTTCGCCGCTGCGCGGGCCCGGCTCCGGGTCGATCTCGTCGATCACGCGATGCTCGGAGTTCAGGCCGGCGTGCTCCTGGTCGTAGTAGCCGATGCTGGCCCGCGGGGCGAGCTGAATGCTGCCCGCATCGGGCGCCACCTGGCCGACGGCCATCTTGAGCAGCGTGGTCTTGCCCACGCCGTTGGGGCCGATGATGCCGACTTTTTCGCCGCGCCGGATCTGGAAGTTCAGACCCGCAAACAGCACCTTATCGCCGTAGGCCTTGCGCAGGTCCTCGGCCAGCAGGACGCGGTCGGCCACGCGGCCGGGGGCATCGAGCTTGAGGGCGATGCGTCGCTTCGTGATGCTCGGCTTCTCGACCAGCCGCCCCTCGTCGATCACGCGCTGCACCATCTTCTCGCGGGCGTGGGCCCGGGCGGCCGTGTCCTTCGCGGCGTGATTGCGGGCGATGAAGTCGCGCTGGCGGGCGAGCCATTCCTGCTGCTTTTCGTACTCGCGGAGCTGCGTGAGCTGCCGGACCTGCTTCGCCTCGACGTAGTCCGAATACGCGCAGGGATAGACACTGATCCGCCTGCTCTCGAGGTCGGCGATCTTTCCGACCACGCGGTCGAGCAGGTAGCGGTCGTGCGAGACGATGACCGCCGCCCCGTGATAGCCGGCCAGGAAACG
>CAZQEN010000380.1:0-7111 GCA_964591605.1 uncultured Planctomycetales bacterium | reverse complement strand
CAATAGGAAACGAAGTTACGGGCGGGGCGAAAGGCTACTTACGGAATCGCTGGGCCGAGGCAGTCTGGGAGTGCGGCGGAATGTCATTTTGGAGTGCGGCGGCCGCGACGCCGCTTTGGCTTCGCCGGCCGTGCCAAGTGGCCCATTCCGGTTACAATCCATCCTCTTGTGGACGTGGATGGAGACCGCATGAGCACCAAGAAACTGCACGGCATCTTTACCCCCAACATGGTTCCGCTCGACGACCGCGGGCGGATCAACGAACGCGAACTCCGCCGGATCGTCGACTGGCTGATCGACTGCGGCATCAGCGGGCTCTATCCCAACGGCAGCACCGGCGAATTCACCCGCTTCTCGCTCGAGGAGCGCAAGGAGATCGTCCGCATCTGCTGCGAGCAGAACGCCGGCCGGCGCTTCGTCCTGGCCGGGGCGGCCGAGGCCAACGTTGCCACCACGCTTGAGGCCGCCGCCTACTACCACTCCCTCGGCGCCGACGCCGTCGCTATCGTCGCTCCGTTCTACTACAAGCTCAGCCAGGAGGGCGTCTACGCCTACTTCTCCGAGATCGCCCGCGAGAGCCCCATCGACCTGACGCTCTACAACATCCCCCAGTTCGCCAACGACATCGCCAACGACACCATCAGGCGCCTCGCCGCCGAGCACCCGCGCATCATCGGCATCAAGGACTCCAGCCGCGACCTGCCGCGCCTGCTCAACATGATCAACGAGATCAGCCCGATCCGGCCCGACTTCGTGTTTCTCGTCGGCTGCGAGGAGATGCTCCTGCCCGCGGTGATGATGGGCGCCGACGGCGGCACCGTCGCCACCAGCGGCGTCGTGCCCGAAGTCGTCATGCGGCTCTACAACCTCACGAAGGCCGGCCGCTACGACGAGGCCCGCGCCATCCAGTACAAGCTGCTCGAGCTCATCAAGCTGATCATCTTCGGGGCCGACTTCCCCGAGGGCGTGCGCCAGGCCGTCGGCCTGCGCGGCTTCCAGATGGGTGCCGGCCGTCAGCCCCTCTCGCCCACCCAGCAGTACAACCTCGAAGAGGTGCGCCGCACCGTCCACTGCATCCTCAACGAATACGGCCTCACCGACCAGCCCCCCGGCGGCTGCCCGCCAAGGGCAATCGACCGCGGCCTCGTCGACCGCATCGCCAGCGAGGTCCTGCAGGGGCTTCGCAGCCGGTAGTTCCCGCTGAAGACGATGGGCCTTATAATGGGCGCAGGAGTCAGCCATGGCCGTGGTCCTGGACAAACCGCCGAAGCGGCTCAGCCCCATCGAGCGCATGCGCCGGGCGTTCTGGGAACTGGAGCCGCCGTTCCTGCATGAGATGTACGATGCAACGCCGGAACTCTTCGAAGAGCTCAGTCATGAGGACCTGAGATGTGAGTTCATGGATGGAGTCCTGATTGTGCACTCTCCCGCCAGTCCGGAGCATGAAAACCTCAGTGTCTTTGTCTCCACCCTGATCAACGCTTTCGTCAGTCATTATCAGCTGGGAACGGTGTTCGGGCCCAATGCCGTCAGCCAGTTGGGACAGCGGCGATTCTGCGCCGATGTCTCGTTCCTTGACTCACAGCACGCCGGTCGCCGGCGCAAAGGTCATATCCTCGGGCCGATGGATCTGGTTATCGAAATCCTCTCACCCACTACGCGCCGCTATGATCTGGGTCGCAAGCGTCAGGCGTATCACGAAGGACGGGTTCCCGAGATCTGGCTCATTGACACGGAATTGCGCCAGTTTCATCTGGACGTACTCCGGAAGGATGCCTACGAGCATGCCACGCTGCCTGCGGGCCAGTTCATCAGTACGGTGCTTCCCGGTCTGCGGATACAGGTTGACTGGTTCTGGCAGGATCCGCTGCCCAGCCCGCTGAAATGCCTGAGATCTTCCTTAAGAAAGCCGCCCTCATCGCACCGAAAGACCCGATGATCGCAGCACTTCCCCATAGCGTCGGCGTGGTCGAAGTGTACAAGCTCTCGGCCGCGCTGGTCATCACCGACGTGATCTGCAAGGCGGCCAGCGTTGAGATCGCCGGCATCGAAGTCAACGGCGCGGGCGGAGCGATCGTGAAGATCACCGGCTCCGCGGCCGATGTGCGGGCGGCCGTCGATGCCGGCGCCGCGATCGCCGACACCATGCAGGTCCGCATCGGCCACGTCGTCTGGCCCAGCTACTCGGCCGGCGCGGGCTTTCTGATTCACAGTCAGCAGGAATACAATGCCGTCGTCGACGCGAACGACCACCTCCTGGCCGGCGTGTCCACGACGCAGTCAGACTTGTCAGCCCGGAAAGGAAAACCGCTCACCATGGCTCACGACGCGATCGGACTCATCGAGACCCAGGGCTACGTCGGCCTCCTCGAAGCCGCGGATGCCATGCTCAAGTCGGCCGCCGTCGAACTCATGGGCAAGGAGAAGATCGGCGCCGCCTACGTCACCGTCATGGTTAGAGGCGACGTCGCCGCCGTGAAGGCCGCTGTCGATGCCGGCCGCGCCGCCGTCGAGCGCGTCGGCGGAAAACTCATCCTCGCCCACGTCATCGCCCGCCCCCACGAGGGCCTGGCCGCCCTGTTGCCCGGCAAATGACCGGAATCAATCCGCGACATCCGCACACCCGGCCGGCGGCGTGACGCCGGGCTCGCCCAGACACCGCTGCAATCGCCCGAAATCCGAAAGATCGACATCCCCGTCGTGGTCGAGGTCCAGGCGGTGACACTCCGCGGCCGGGGCGACATTCGCCCGCGTGGCGCACGCCGTGAAGATGTCCAGATCATCGCCGTCCGCGTCACCGTCACAATCGAAATCGGCCGCGGTGCTCGTGCCCACCGCGAACAGGATCGCGTCGTTGGTTGCGTACACCGTCCCGTCGACGCCCACCAGTGTGCTCGTGTAGGCTTCGAGAATGCCGCCTGTCAGCGTGGCGGACTCGGTCAGCGTGTTCGTGACCAGATCCCAGCGATAGAGCTTGCCATCCGAGCTGTTCGCCAGGACCGATCGAGTGAAGGGATCGACCGCGGCCGTGTTGATGCACCACTCCCGCACCGCGCCGGGATACTGCGACAGATACTGCGTATCCGGCGTCGGCCCGACCACCGTGAGAACCTCCTTCATCACCGTCGCGGCGGTGACCGGATCGACCATCGTATCGTGCGGATCGAGCACGGCCAGCCGGTTCACACCATCGCCCACGTTCGCCCCGATGCCGGCCCCCGCGTAGTTGTTGTACTTCGTCATGATCAGGTACGGCGAGCTGCCCGCATAGGACGGCACGAGCCCCGCGAGCACGATGGAGGCCGTGTTGTCCCACCCGAACGCGCCGGGCGTTTTCGTCTGGCTCAGGTCCGAAGAGAAATGCAGCAACCAGCCGCGATCGTGATTGGCGGGAAAGGGGTTCTCCAGGACGCCGTAGTACACGTCGCCGTCCGGCCCGATGGTCGGGGACGCCGTCCCGTCCTCCGGGATCAGCGCCTGCAGGCCCGAATCCGGGTCCCGGAGCAGGACGCGGCCGGTGGGGGCGAGCGTCTGGCTCTCCAGCCGGACGAGGTAGCCCTTCGACGCGGCAAAACCCGAGCCGGTGCCGTTCGACACGGCCACATACAGCGTGTCCCCGTCCTCCGTCAGGGCTGGCGCACAATTGTGGGGGACCTTCGTCATCGCCGCATCCGCGGCGGCCGTCGCGGCGGAGACCCAGGAGCCCGTGCCGTCGGAGTCGATCCGGGCGAGCCCGCTCACGAGGCTCAACGGGTTCGCCCCCGTGACCTGAAATCCGAAATAGATGTTGCCGGCGTCGTCCGCGGTGATCGGCGTGTTGATGAACACGCTGCCGTTGAAGGCTGCCGTGTTGGCCTGGTAGTTCGCCAGGCCGTAGAACGCCAGTTGACCGCCCGCTCCCGACGCGGAGTCCACCTCGTCACGGTAATACACCGTCCCGCCGCGTCCCGGGAAGTACACGCGTCCGGCCGCGGTCAGCGCAGGGCCGTAGCTGAGCCGCCAGTGGTAGGGCGGGTAAACGTAGTCGGTCGTCTGCTGCCATCGGAGCGTCCCGTCCCACCCGCGGCGCGCCTCAATCCGGAACGTGTTGCTCGAGCTCGTGCGCACCGGCAGGATCACCGTGTGGGCGGGCGTCACCAGCGGCGAGCCATAGTGGATGAACAGCGACGAACCGCTGTACGGCGGGGCGAGATCCACCGGCGTTTGCCAGCGGATCTGCCGCAGGCACTGCGAGGGCACCGGCGAGAGGGCGGTGTGCTGCGGATTATGAGCCAGCCCCCGCCAGTGAACCTGGCCGGACACGCTGGACGCCAGCCCCAGGGCGAGCAGGACGTACTCCCGCCATCCCGCAAAGCGGCGAGACGATCTCGTGCAGGTCATTTCTTACCTCTCCGACTCGGCGAATCCGCAGGCCCGACCCGGCCATCATACCACAGCCGGCGCGGCCGCTTGCACGCTACGCCACGCGCGATTAGAACAGGCTGGACTTGAAGGTCTCATCCACACCTATCGGAGGAAGCATCCATGGCGTCCCAGGGCAACGGCCGGCTCAAACTCAAGAAGCATCAGGTCCAGCTCGTGGCGAGCGGCGATCTGCGGCTCTCGGCGAACCAGAAATGCTGGCCCGAGCAGGAGAAACTGGAAACGGCGCTGGCCGACGCGGTGGGGGCCTGTGGCTACGAGGTCGTGCGTGCCCATCCCTATAAGGAGAAGGAAGATCACGGATTCATCAGCTCGCAGCGCGAAGGGCTGGAGGTGTTCCGCCGCATCGATCCGAAAGCCCCGCTCATCGTGGCCGAGGCCGTGTGGCAGTACTCGCATCATGTGCTGGCCGGGCTGATCGCCCACCGCGGTCCGATCGCTACGGTCGCGAACTGGTCGGGCACCTGGCCGGGCCTGGTGGGGACGCTCAATCTGAACGGTTCGCTCACCAAGGCGGGCGTCGACTACTCCACGCTCTGGAGCGAGGACTTCTCCGACGATGTGTTCCGAACGAAGCTCAAGAAGTGGCTCACCAGCGGCCAGGTCAAGCACGATCTCTCGCACGTCCACCGCTTCAAGGACGTGAAGGTGCCCGCGGCGGCCCGCAAGCTGGGCGAATCCCTCGCCGCCCGGCTCCTGCGCGATCGCGCGATCATGGGCGTGTTCGACGAGGGCTGCATGGGCATGTTCAACGCGATCATTCCCGACGCCCTGCTGAACCCCACCGGCGTGTTCAAGGAGCGGCTCAGCCAGTCGGCGCTGTACTACGAGACGACGCAGGTGAGCGATGAGGAGGCACGCGGAGTCCGCCGCTGGATGGAAGAGCGCGGCATGAAGTTCCAGACCGGCTCGAACGACGAAACCGATCTGACCGACGCCCAGATCCACCAGCAGTGCAGGATGTACATCGCCGCCATGCGCATCGCCGACGACTTCGGCTGCGACTGCATCGGGATTCAGTATCAGCAGGGCCTCAAGGATCTGCTGCCCGCCAGCGACCTGGTCGAGGGCACGCTCAACAACACCGAACGGCCGCCCGTACGGAGCCGCGACGGCTCGCGCGTGCTCTACGAGAATGAGCCGCTGCCGCACTTCAACGAGGTCGACGAATGCGCCGGGCTGGACGGCCTGATGACGTATCGCGTGCACCGGGCGATGGGCCAGCCGGTCGAGAATACGCTGCACGATCTGCGCTGGGGAGACGTGGACCGCTCCGGCACGGTGGAAGACTATGTGTGGGTCTTTCTGATCAGCGGCGCCGCGCCGCCCGCGCATTTCATCGACGGCTGGGCCGGCGCCTCCAGCGAGCGGCAGCCGCCGATGTATTTCCGCCTGGGCGGCGGTACGCTCAAGGGCATCTCCAGGCCCGGCGAGATTGTCTGGTCGCGCATCTACGTCGAAGGCGGAAAGCTGCGCATGGACCTGGGGCGGGCCGGCGTCGTCGAGCTTCCCTACGAGGAAACCGAGCGCCGCTGGCAGGCCACCACGCCGCAGTGGCCGATCATGCACGCCGTCACCTACGGCATCACCCGCGACCAGATGATGGCCCGCCACAAGGCCAATCACATCCAGGTCGCCTACGCCGCCAGCGACGCCGACGCCGACCGGGCCATGCTGACCAAGGCCGCAATGGCCGACGCCCTGGGGCTCAAGGTCTACATCTGCGGAACGCGCAAAAATGGCAAAAAGTGGTAGCGGTCCGACGCCCTGGGCGGCATGGGCAGCGTACGGACGTGTTTTGCTCTGTCGAACGGAGCCCGAAGCGCGAGCGAGGGGTTTGCAGACAGATGTCGCGAGCGCGTGAACCCCTGGCTCACGCGCCGGGCTCTATTGCACGCGTTGCCGGGCGCAATTCGCTGGTGCGAGAATCCCTTCTCGCACCCTCCTTCGCGGGAGTCCTTTCCCCCGAGCCGCGCTTCTCGAGGGAGCCTTTTGTCGTGCAGGGTCTTGCCCAGACCGGCAGGCGTGCCCGTTCCTCAGCGCCCGGATAAGCTGTTGTACAGGAGGACACCATGCCATTCACACCATCACCATTGGAGCGTCTTCACATGATCCGCCAAAGCACGCTTTACCACCATCTCCGATCTCAAATCTCAGATTTCGGATCGTTTCCGCCTCGGGTCCGCTCCGCCTGCTGCGCCGTGATTTCCCTCCTCTCCGCTTCCGCGCTCGCCGGGACGCCTTATTCGGTCGACCTGTCCCGACCACAGGGCTGGATCATCGTCGTTCCGAAGGACGCGACCCCCGCCGAGCGCTATGCGGCCGAGGAGCTGAAAGCGTTATACGGGGAGGCTTCGGGCCGCGAACTGCCCGTTCTGACGCCCGACGCCGCTCCGTCGGAGGGCGCACCGGGCGGCATCGTGCTTCAGTGGGACGAGAACCTCGGACCCGAGGACTTCCGCATCGTTTTCCGCGAAAAGAAGATCCTGATCTTCGGCGGCCGGCCGCGCGGCGTGCTCTACGGCGTGTATACCTTCCTCGAAGACTACCTGGGCGTGCGTTTCCTGACCGCCGATCACACGTACGTGCCGAAACTGGAGGGCTGGCGCGTCATCGGGCCGCTGGACCGCACGTATCACCCGCCGCTGCGCTTCCGGTGGGCCTACTACGGCGAGAACAACACCAACCC
>CAZQEN010000379.1:2494-7112 GCA_964591605.1 uncultured Planctomycetales bacterium | reverse complement strand
CCTGCCCGTAAAATGGGTTCGTTTTGCAGCCTCGTGTTGTGCACTCCGGCCATGGCCTCGCCCCGTGATCCCCTTCTCATGCATAACACGGCGGGCGCTCCACTCGATCGGCGAAACCGGCGCCACGCGTATGCTGGTTCACGCCAGGGAGGCAAGAGCGGCTGTTACGCTTAGAATAGCGGGGTCATGCCCAAACCGGTGCTTGGAGTTCCAACGATGATTCGCGATCCCATCGTCGAAGAGGTCCGGGCGATCCGACGTCAGACGGAGCAGGACTGCCACAATGACTGGAGTGAACTGACGAAGCATTACCGTCGAGTTCAGGTTGACCCTCGTCGTCTGATCCGCCGTGAGCCCAAACAGGTCTCTCGTCCTTTGACCACTGAGCCTCCCCGTTGACTCGCCAGTTCACCTAACTGCATGAAAGCTGGGTTTGGCAATTCTCTCGGGAGCCGCCGTATGAGCTTCAGATTGGCGACGCGAGCCAGTGGCTGGGTTCTTTCGCCCCTGCCGGGGCTCAGGCATCACGTTGCGGCCAATCCCACGGCTTGCGCCGTGGGCTGCCATCTTGCGCCGCTCCGCGGCTTTGGTATGCCGTGCCACGGCTGAGACGATGGTAAGACGTTCGTCATGAATGGCTTGAGGCTGTTTCTTCGCGAGCGACACCATGGACGATGAACATCGTAGGCTGCAAATGCCGCAGACAGTTCAACTGGTCGGCGCGGTTCTGGCGCTGACTGTGGGCGCCGGGTGCGCGGGGAATCCGCGGCCGGGGCGGGTGGAGGAGGCGTCGGCGTATCGCGTCGCGCGGCTGCGCGGGCCGATGGTGATCGATGCGCGGTGGGACAAGGCGGCCTGGCGGGATGTGCCGGCGGTGGAGCTGCGGCACTTCATGGGCGAGCGGCCGTCGCACTTTCCGCGGACGCAGGCCCGGCTGGCGTACGACGCGGACGCGCTCTATGTGATCTTCCGCGTGGAGGACCGGTACGTGCGGGCCGTCGCCCCGCATCATCAGGGCGCGGTGTGCAAGGACAGTTGCGTCGAGTTCTTCTTCACGCCGGGCAGCGACGTGGCCGTCGGGTATTTCAACCTGGAGATGAACTGCGGCGGGACGATGCTTTTCAACTATCAGGTCATTCCCTGGAAGAACCCGGTCGAGGTGAGGCCCGCGGACCTCGAGCGAATCGAGGTGGCCCACACGCTGCCGCGGACCGTCGAGCCCGAGATCACCGCGCCGACCGCGTGGACGGTCGAATACCGCCTGCCGACCGACCTGCTGGCCGCGTACTGCCCCACCGCCCGCAAACCCGCCCCCGGCGTCAGGTGGCGGGCCAATCTCTACAAGTGCGGCGACGACACGTCACACCCGCACTGGCTGACGTGGGCGCCGGTGGCGAATCCGACGCCGAATTTCCACATGCCGCAGAGTTTCGCGACAATCGTGTTCGAATAAGGGCGTACCCTGAACCCGGTAGCGGCCGCCCCTCGCGGCGGCCGGGCACAGGCGAGACGCCTGTGCCACACCACACCGGTTTTGGATGCTAGTTCTATAAGGTGCCAAAGTGCGCTATCCTCTGGTTGATCAGAAGATGATCGTTCCGTCGTCGATCAGCAGGACGGGGATTTCTACGGCGCCGGTTCGCTGCCGAGCGAGGCATTCTACGGAGCCCAAGTCGTCACCGACCGCCACGACGCGGCTCTTGTGAACGGCAACCCATTTGTTGGGATACTGCGTGGACAGCTCCCTGTAGTGCCGCACCATCCAACGCCGGTCGCGCACGTACTGTTTGCTGGGCAGCGGCGGTTTGACTGAGTTTTTCACCGGGTATCCTCCACAGGTTCCTGCATATTGTAGCACACTCGTCCTGCGTTACGGCTTCTTCGCGACGTGCGGGGTGAGGTGGTCGATGGTGAGGGCGTCGACGGCGAGCCAGGAGGCGGGGGAGGAGGGGTTGGGGGGCCTGGACTCGAAGGTGAGGATATGGGCGCCGGCGACGAGGTCGACGTAGCCGAGGCGCAGCTCGCGCGAGCCGTGCACGGCGGCGTACGTGTCGACGTGCGAGAGGCCGGGGAGGGGTTTGTCGTCGAGCTTCACACTCCAGATTCCGCCTTCGGGCAGCGTGCCCAGCGTCAGACGGGCAATGCCGCGAGCAGGCTCCTCGAGCTGGAACGAGAGAGCGACGGCGGTGGCGGTGTCCTTTGCCCGGACGAGCACGCCGTTGCCGCCGAGTTCGCCGCGACGGGCCACGACGGGTGCGCCGGCCGGCGTGACCGCGACATCACCCAGGCGTTCCCCCCACTCCCGGAAAGTCTGAGGCACGAGGCGCTGCTCGAGCGGGGGCAGCGTGGCGAAGCGCGTGGCCGTGCCGGTCTGGTACCAGAACGCGACGGAGCTGAAGAGATCGGCCCGCTCGGCGAAGCCCGAGATGGTCTTGCCGGATTCCTCGCTCATCTCGCCCTTGTGCTCGATCTCGACCCTGAGTGATTTCATGAACCGCACCGGGTCGGGCACGTGCCAGCGGTAGACGCTGACGCGGTCGCCCAGCTCATAGCCGTCGAAGACGGTCACGCCGTAGTACGGCCGGTTGAAGAGGCGAAAACCCCACGCATCGCAGAAGTAATCCTCGGTGCCGGTGCCGCGGAGGCCCGGCTCGGCCTGGCCGTCGACGTAGAAGAAGTCGTCGCCCTCGCCGAACCAGCCGGGCGTGCGCGAATAGGCGGACAGGATGGTGCCGACGTAGTGGCCCGCGCCCTTCGTGTCGAGAATGAGATAATTGCGGCCGGGCTCGGCGGGGTATTCCTGTCGATAGCGGGCGTGGAAATACGCCGTGTCGGACGGCAGGGCCGGGAGCTTTTCGTAATCGACGTAGAAGTACGCGCTCTTGATGCGGTGCTTTTTCGCGTCGTTGGTGAGCGTGATGCGGGCGCGCCGGGCGAAGGGCATCGGCCAGTAGCAGTTGCAGGCCCGCCCTTCGGAGGTGACGCT
Organism: uncultured Planctomycetales bacterium; assembly: GCA_964591605.1. Classification (GTDB taxonomy): domain Bacteria; phylum Planctomycetota; class Phycisphaerae; order UBA1845; family PWPN01; genus CAYLLT01. The sequence goes on along the minus strand of CAZQEN010000379.1, from coordinate 4,126 downwards.
GACCATCTGCGAATCGACGGTGCGTTTGAGGCCGTGCCCCACGGCGAAGAAATCGCCGAAGGGGGCTTCGACCGCGGGCTCCTCCTGATCGTCCCAGTAGATGCGCAGGACGAGCCAGCGGCCGTAACGGGCGTCCGAGGCGTTGATGGTGAACCAGAGGTGGCGGATGACGCCGGGGCCTTCGATGTCGGCGACGGTGAGGGTCTGGCCGGGCAGGATCCGCCGGGCATCGCCGTTGCCGTTGCGCCAGTCGGGGTCGCTGCTGGAGGCGCGCATGCCGCGGCCGGGGCGGAGGCGGAACAGATCATCGGACATCTGCCCCCCGACGGGGGCGGCCTGGGCGGCCGCCCGATGACCCACCAGGAGACTCAGAACGCACGCCAGGAAAACGCCCGCAGATCGGATGCGCGCCATGTCGACCTCCACCGTGCTCACAACAGACCGAGGCCGACATTGTAGGGCGCACCGGGCGGTCAGATCACTTCTTCCCGCGGCGGGGATGGGGAGGGTGGTGGCGGTGACGTACGGCCTTTCAGGTACCGGACGAGCACATACACGCCGAAGGCCGCGGCCAGGACGATCGCCGGCGCCGCGCCGAAGCCTTTCTGGGCTTTGACGGGCAGCTCGATGCCTCTGATTTTCTCCTCGGAACCGTCGGCAAACCGGACCGTCACCGTGCCCTTTCCGATCTGGGTGTCGGCCTGCGAGAGGCGCATGATGAACTTCTTCTGGTTTCCGGGGGCGATGGCATCGACGAGCATCTCGGCCTTGGCCGTGCAGACGCCCGGGTCGTTGGGAACGGTGGTCCCGACGAGGTTGGTGCTCTCCTCGGTCCAGCCCGCCGGGGCGACGAGGGCGTCGGCGTGGTAGTGAGGAAACGCGACGTAGACGATCGGCGAGCGGCTGCGATTGGTGATCATCCACTCGAAGGTGTTCGAGGCCGCTTTGAATCCGCCGGTGATCTCCACGCCGGCGCCCGCGGCGGTCGGGAGGCCCGCGCTGAGCGTCAGAACAGCCGTCACCAGGTGGTGAAGTCTCATCATGGCCCTCATCTTAACGCGCTTCACCGGTCGCGGCTCGCCCACCGGGACGCGCCCGCAACCGGTATACGGTCGAATCCGCCTTTGTGTACAACGGCTCGAAACACGTCGCATCGCCAAACTGGGACATCATCCCGTAGCGTTCGTGCTCGTCCGCACCCACCAAGACGTGCGTGATGCCCCAGCGCCGGAAAATCTCGCAGGCGCGCGGGGCGTCGCTGGTCGCGAACGCCGCCTCGACCTCGGCGAAGGCTTCGTACATGCGCTGGGGGTCCGGCGGACGCAGAACCAGCACGTGGGGGTTGTCGGGATCGAGCACGCCGACCCGCCGACCGGTCACCTGCGGGAGATACAAGCCGTGAGGCAGCCTCTCTGAGGCGCTGCGCGGGGCGCTCTGCACGACCGCATCCGGGGGCAGGCGGTCGCGGAGGAATCGGATCACGTCGGGCTCGCCGGCCTGGAACCGATCCTGCAGCACGGTGCGCATGGCCATCGCCGGCAGCTCGTAGACGCCGACCGCCATTCCCAGGACGCAGCCCAGGACGATCAGCGGCGCCCGCCACGGGCGGACCACCCGGCGAACCGCATCCGC
>CAZQEN010000379.1:0-2394 GCA_964591605.1 uncultured Planctomycetales bacterium | reverse complement strand
AGATTGGCCAGAACGCCCGGTCCGGCGAGACGGCCGACGAACGCGAACGTGAACCGCTCCCAGGACGTGGTGAGCCCGCCGGGATAGCGATGGCTCATGATCCGGTACTGCCAGGCCTGCAGGGCCGCGAGAAGCAGCGCGACCGCGACCGCGAGCCAGGCGACGGGCACCATCCGGGGCGATGGCGCCAGGCCGCGCCGCGTGCGCAGGGCGAGCAGGAGCCACACGCCGGCCGCCGCGGACATCGTCATCGCCTGATAAACGCTCGTACCGAAAATGGAGGCGGCGGCCAGCGGGGCGATCACGAGCCACCAGCGCTGCCCGTTGGCGCCGCTCAGCCAGTACGCGCACAGCAGCAGGCAGACCACCGCCGCGACGTGCTGCGGGCACCAGATGAAGTTGTCGAGCACGTTGTGGATCCGCCACGGAAACGGAGACCAGCTGTCGAGCACGACGACCATCCGGTGCTCGCGGATCACGCGGGCGGCGACCGGGAGGATGTCCCAGCCGCCGACGACGCTCGCGCACACGACCGAGAGCAGCGCGCCGGCGTCGGATGCGAGGAGACTCCGGGCGATCAGGAAGACGAGGGCGATGAACAGGCCGGCCACGAGGGCGGAGGTGAATCCGAAGGCGGCCGCGAGAGAGACGCCGTCGCCGGCGATCCGCCGGGCCGCGACCGCAAGCAGGTAGTGGTAATGATAGTAGTAATAGGGAGCATCCGCCTGGTCGGCGAAGAACGGGTTGTGCAGCGGGAGCGGGTACTCGGAGAGCGACCAGAGCACGGCGTGGTGCTTGATGTAGTCGCCGGACGGAGAGAAGGCGACGCGGTCGAAGGCGGTGGGCAGCCAGTAAAAGAGAAACACGAGCGTGCACACATAAGCGAGGAGTCCGAGCAGCCCGAATCGGACCGCGCGGGAGGCGACCGCGGGCGGCGGATCGCCGGACCGGCGCCCTGCACTCAGGAGGATCAACACGAGATTCAGCCCGACGATCGCCGCGAACACGGGCAGCCGGCGGTTGGTCCACATCCACAGCGGACTGAGGTACAGGGGAACGAGCAGGACGGATGCCCCGAGGGCGGACGCCAGCCGGGCCGGCATCGAATCGAGCGGGGCCAGCAGGCGGACGATCGAGCGTCCGGGCAGCCACAGGACCAGGGCGGCGCCCGCGAGGAAGGATAACACACCAATTGGAAGCCAGCACAGTCCGGCGAGCCCGGCCAGAATGAGCAGGTCCAGGCGGCAGCCTCGACTACCGGCCCCGGCAGGCGGATCGATGGCGGTCAACGACGGACTCCATGACCACCCCTTCCGTCAGGCCCCGGCGCATCAGGAAAGGTGGCGCACTATAGCCACGCGGACCCGCCGTGCCAATCGGGCAGCCGACTTGCCTGCACCCCGCGGACGGTGGTATCTATAGCGTTGCGGGCTATTTCCAATTCATCGGTCAGACAAGGGAACTGAAAATGAGAACCTGCGGAAGAGTCACTGCGGCCATGGTTTTCGGACTTGCCGTCCTGGGCAGCGGGGCCGGGACCGGGCTGGGAGCGGATCCCAAGCCGGCCGACCCCCCTCAGGCACGCGTTGCGACCATCAAGGTCATCATGTCGGGGATTCACCAGCCGCACTGCGGGGCCATCGGGGGCATGCTCAAAGGCGAGGGACCCAAGGACGACAAGGCGTGGGCCGAGCTGGCCCTGCATGCCGCCCTGCTGAATGAGAGCGGGCACCTGCTGGTCGAAAACAACCGCTGCCCCGACGGGGTGTGGGCGGATGCCGCAGCGAAGCTCCGGGATGGGACGTCGGGGGTGTTTGTGGCGGCCGGCCGGAAGGACCTCAAGGGGGCGCAGGACGCGTTTGCGAATGTGACGGCCGCGTGTGCCGCCTGTCATGCCAAACACAAACAGCCGGCCGCCCAGGCGGCGGCCCCCCCGCCGGCGGCTGCGGCGGACGCCAAGCCGGCGGCGGGTGCGGACGGCAAGAGCCCGGCCGGCGGGGGCGGCCAGGCCCGGATCGCCCAGGTTCGCCACGTGATGGCGGGCATCAACGGCCCGTCGTGCTCCACCCTCGGCGGACTGCTCAAGGGCGACGGACCCAGTCAAGACAAGGACTGGACGGAGGTCGTGCGGCATGCGGCGCTGCTCAATGAGGTGGGTTTTCTGCTGATGGAGAACGGGCGCTGCCCGGATGAGGTCTGGAAGAACGCGTGTGCGTCGCTGCGCGAGAACTCGGGCCGGGTGGCGATCGCGGGCGGATCGAAGAATCTGGAAGAGGCGCGGACCGGGTTCAAGGGCGTGACGGCCGCGTGCGGCGCGTGCCATACCGTGCACAAGAAGCCCCCGGCTTGAGGCCAGGGGGACCGTGTTGTGGTGCAGGCGTCTCGCCTGCACCG
>CAZQEN010000378.1:0-7209 GCA_964591605.1 uncultured Planctomycetales bacterium | reverse complement strand
GCTGCGTGGGGACGCGGTACTGCTCGAACAACTGCCCCTACAAGGTGCGCCGGTTCAACTTCCTGTATTACAACGAGCCGGTGGCCAGGACGCCGACGCTGCAGATGGTGCAGAACCCGGACGTGACGGTGCGGACGCGCGGCGTGATGGAAAAGTGCACGTACTGCGTGCAGCGGATCTCGGCGGCGCGGATCGCCGCGTCGAAGGCGGGGCGCCCGATCCGCGACGGCGAAATCGTGACGGCGTGCCAGCAGGCGTGCCCCACGCAGGCGATCGTGTTCGGCGACATCGCCGACCCGAACAGCGCGGTCAGCCGGCTCAAACGCGAGCCGCTTAATTACGGCGTGCTGACGGACCTGAATACGCAGCCGAGGACGACGTACCTGGCGAGGCTGAAGAACCCGAATGAGGGAATGTCTAATGTCTAAGCCCCAATGTCTAATGAATGCCGGAATGCCCAAATGACTGATAGACGGAGGAACTGGGGCATTAGGCGTTCTTTAGACATTCAGTCGTGAGACATCAGTCATTTCGTCTGGAGTGATGAGTGGACGGTGAACGACCGACAACCCTGCATCCCCCCGCGCGGTACGCGGTGCTCGAGCCGGGGCATACCCCGCGGAGTGTGACTGAGAAGATCAGTTCGGTCGTGCTGACCAAGCGCACGCCGGCCGGCTGGTTTATCGGCTTCGGGATCGCGTTCGCGCTGGTGATGATGCTCCTGTACGCCGTCACGTACCTGCTGATCAAGGGTACGGGCATCTGGGGGATCAACGTTCCAGTCGCGTGGGGTTTTGCGATCATCAACTTCGTGTGGTGGATCGGTATCGGCCACGCGGGGACGCTGATTTCGGCCATTCTGCTGCTGTTCCGGCAGGAGTGGCGGACGTCGATCAACCGGTTCGCCGAGGCGATGACGCTGTTTGCCGTGGGGTGCGCGGGGATCTTTCCGCTCATCCACATGGGCCGGCCGTGGCTGTTCTACTGGCTGCTGCCCTACCCGAACACGATGCTGCTGTGGCCGCAGTTCCGCAGCCCGCTGGTGTGGGACGTGTTCGCCGTGAGCACGTATGCGACGGTGTCGCTGCTGTTCTGGTTCGTGGGATTGATTCCCGACCTGGCGACGATGCGCGACCGGGCCCAGCACTGGGCGGCCAGGCTGATTTACGGTGTTCTGGCCATGGGCTGGCGGGGCTCAGCGCGGCACTGGCATCACTATCAGACGGCTTATCTGCTGCTGGCCGGGCTGGCGACGCCGCTGGTCGTGTCGGTGCACACGGTAGTGAGCTTCGATTTTTCGGTCTCGCAGCTCCCCGGGTGGCATGCGACGATCTTTCCGCCGTATTTCGTGGCGGGGGCGATCTACTCGGGCTTCGCGATGGTGATGACGCTGGCGATTCCGCTGCGGAAGTTCTACGGCCTCGAAGATTTCATCACCATGCGGCACCTGAACAACATGGCCAAGATCATGCTCGCGACCGGCCTGATCGTCGGCTACGGCTACGCGATGGAAACGTTCATGGCCTGGTACAGCGGAAGCCAGTACGAGAAGTTCGCGTTCTGGAACCGGGCGTTCGGGCCGTACTGGTGGGCGTACTGGGCGCTGATCCTGTGCAACATCATCACGCCGCAGTTCCTGTGGCTGCGCCGGGTGCGCGACAACGTCGCGGTGCTGTTTGTGATCTCGATCATCGTGAACATCGGCATGTGGCTCGAGCGGTTTGTCATCGTGGTGACGAGTCTGCATCGCGACTTCCTGCCGAGTTCGTGGGGGATGTACACGCCGACGCGATGGGACTGGGCGACGTACGTGGGCACGATCGGTCTGTTCCTGGCCCTGCTGTTCCTGTTCATCCGCGTGCTGCCGATGATTTCGATCTTCGAGATGGGCGAGCTGGCCCACGCGGTAGCGGAAGAGCACGAGGAGCAAAGCGATTCACGAGGTGGAGCGTAAGGAAAGTCTAAAGTCTAAATGAGAATCCAAAGTCGAAAGTCGAACGTCGAAAGTCTAAATGTCCGGCCCCGCCCGAACGGCGGCGCCATCGTAGCCGAGGGCAACGCCCTCGGGCGCCGAGCATTCCGCGTATTTCGCCCTGAAAGGGCACCCCGGGGAAGGGCCTGGATTGCCCCTTCAGGGCGAGGACCTCAAAGCCCGCCAATCTCCGAGGGCGTTGCCCTCGGCTACGATGGCTGGGGCCTTCGGCCCGGAATTCATGTCAGCGTGGTTGACGCACTCCTGGCGTTTTCGACGTTCGACTTTCGGCTTTCGACTTTCCTGCGGCCCCTTTCGACTTTCGACTTTCGACTTTCGACTTTTCGGCGGGGGGGGGTTGCATGAAGGCACTCAGGCCCCCGATTTTCGGCCTGCTCGCGGAGTTCGAGCACACGGAGGACCTTCTGGAGGCCGCGCGGAAGGTGTACGACGCGGGGTATCGGCGGATCGATGCCTATACGCCGTTCCCCGTCGAGGGACTGGCCGACGCGCTGCATACGGGACCCAGCCGGCTGCCGTTCATCGTGCTCATGGGCGGGCTGGCGGGCTGTGTGGGCGGGTATCTGCTGCAGTATTACGCGTCGGCGGTGGCGTACCCGCTCAACGTGGGCGGACGGCCGCTGCACAGTTGGCCGGCGTTCATTCCGGTGACGTTCGAGCTGACCGTGCTCATCGCGGCGCTCTCGGCCGTGCTGGGGATGCTGGCCCTGAACGGCCTGCCCCGGCCGTACCACCCGGTGTTCCATGTGGACGAGTTCATTCACGCGTCGCGCGACCGGTTTTACCTGATCATCGAGGCGAGCGACCCGAAGTTCGACCGCCAGGAGACGGCACGGTTTCTGGAATCGCTGCCGGTGCACGAGGTGTATGAAGTTGGGCATTGAAGTGCCATTGCGGATTGCGGATTGCGGATTGCGGATTGCGATCTGCGCTTCTGTCTGTGCCCGAACCGCGCCGGCGCGAGCCGCTCGTGCGAGGATCCTTCCCGGCCACGTGGCACGGCCTTCCAGGCCGTGGACAGTCGTATGGCCTTTCAGGCCATGCTGCATGGGCAGGATGCCCATGCAACAGATCACGGGCAAGATGCCCGTGCCACACCCATTGGCGAGACGCCGGCGCCACACCGTGCGAACCTCTCGCCTGCCACGGCGAATCTTCGGCTGGCGCTTCGGGCTGTATCTACTGGCGGCACTGGGCCTGGGCTGCCGGCAGGACATGCACGATCAGACGAAGTACGAGGCGCTGGAGGCGAGCGCGTTTTTTGCGGACGGGCGGTCGGCGCGGCCGGTGGTGGCGGGGACGGTGGCCCGGGGGCAGCTCCAGGCGGATGAGCTGCTGTATACGGGGCGGATCGATGGAAAGAACGCCGAGGTTTTTCCATTTCCGATCGACCAGCACGTGTTGCAGCGCGGTCAGGAGCGGTTCAACATCTACTGCGCGCCGTGTCACGATCAGCTCGGCCACGGGCAGGGCATGATCGTGCAGCGCGGCTTCCGGCCGCCGCCGTCGCTGCATGACGAGCGGCTGCGAAACGCCCCGCCGGGCTTGATTTTCGATGTGATCACGAACGGATTCGGCGTGATGTGGAGCTACGCGGACCGGATCGCGCCCGAGGACCGCTGGGCGATCGCGGCGTACATCAAGGTGCTGCAGCTCAGCCAGAATGCGCGGCTCGAGGACGTGCCGCCGGCCGAGCGGGCGAGGCTGGAGGAGAGCCTGAGGGGCGTGGGACGTGAGAAGTGAGACGTGACGCAGAACGCAGAACTCAGAACTCAGAACTCAGCACGAGCTTGGTTCTTAGTTCTTAGTTCTGAGTTCTGAGTGTGCGTGCCAGGAGCATTATGAGCGCGGGCGACGTACAGACGACAACCCTTCCCGAGCCGCTGCCGCGGGCGCAGCGGGTGTGCGCCTTCGGCGGGGCGGCGGCGCTGGGTCTCTGCGCACTGGGCGGACTGCTGTGGCATCACGCGTTCTTCCAGGCGTACCTGATCGGGTACATGCTGGCGCTGGGGGTGACGCTGGGCGGCATGGGCATCCTGATGCTGCATCATCTGACCGGCGGGGCGTGGGGCGTGCCCCTGCGGCGGATTCTCGAGGCGATGACGCGGAACGTGCCGCTCATGACACTGCTGTTCCTTCCGCTGCTGCTGGGCCTGCACAGCCTGTACGAATGGACGCACGCCGACCAGGTCGCGAAGGATCCGGTGCTTCAGCACAAGCAGGCGTATCTGAACGAGCGGTTTTTCATCATTCGCGCGGTGGTCTACTTCGCGATCTGGAATGTGCTTGCGTTCCTGCTGAATCGCGGCTCGCGCGAGCTGGACCGGACGCGCTCGGCTGAGACGGCACGACGCCTGCAGCTCATCTGCGGGCCAGGGATCCTGCTGTACGTGCTCTCGATGTCGTTCGCCTCGTTCGACTGGATGATGTCGCTGGAGCCGCACTGGTTTTCGACGATTTACGGGATGCTGCTGGTGGTCGGGCAGGCGCTCAGCGCTTTTGCGGCGGTGACCATTCTTCTGGCACGGCTGGCGCCGCACCGGCCGATGTCGAACGTGGCGGCAGCCGGGCACTTTCATGACGTGGGCAACCTGACGCTCGCGTTCGTGATGCTCTGGGCGTACATGTCGCTCTCGCAGTTCCTGATCATCTGGTCGGGCAACACGGCCGAAGAGGTGCCGTGGTACGTGACCCGCACCAACCACGGGTGGGGCGCGGTGGCCGTGCTCCTGATCCTGTTCCACTTTGCCGTGCCGTTCGTGCTGCTGCTCTCGCGCGGAATCAAGCGCGATCCGCGGCGGCTGAGCCGGCTGGCAGGGCTGATCCTGTTCATGCGGGCAGTCGACCTGTTCTGGCTGATCGCTCCGGCCCACAGCCAACACTTTCATCTGAGCTGGATGGACGTGCTGGCGCCGGTGGGCCTGGGAGGGATCTGGGTGGCGGCGGTGATCTGGCAGCTCGGGCGACGGCCGCTGATTCCGGCCGGACTGCCGGAGCACGGACAGGAGCGTCTGGCGGCGGAAAGCACATGAAATTCGGACCTCAACACACTCCTCCCCCTGATCCGAGCGCCGGCTACGAGCGGTCGGACATGAGTTTGCGCGCCATCGTCAAGTTCGGAATCGGCTTCGTGATCTTCATCGGCGTGGCTCATGTGATCATGTTCGTGATGTTCTATGTGCTGGGCCGGGGGATTCAGGCGCCGGTGACGCCGCTTTCGCCGCCGCTGGTGCAGGTGGACGCGCCGATCGTGGGTCCGCGGCTCGAGGTGAGCCCGTCGCGCAACTGGGAGGAGATGAAAAAGGCGCAGGAGCGGCTGCTGCACGGGGACGGGGCGTACGGGTGGGTGAGCCCCGAGAAGGGGATCGTACGGATTCCGGTCGAGCGGGCGATGGAGTTGGCGCTGCAGCGCGGTTTTGCGGTGCGGGCGGCGACGCAGCCGGCGGGAAGGTGAGAAAGTGAGAAGGTGAGAAAGTGGGAAAGGGGAACGTGAGACGCGAGATGTGCGACGTGAGATGTGAGCACCAAGAGCCGCGTGGGTTCAGCCCGCGCGGCCCATCAGACGCAGTGAACGCTGGCACCTGCAATCAGAAATCGGCAATCGGAATTCGGTAATCGACAATGGGCAATCGGCGATGAGAAACAGGACGAACATCTGGGTAGCGGGCTTGATCGCGGGAGGGCTCGTCTCTTCCGCACTCGGGCAGGCGCGGCCGCTGGCGCCGTCGGCGGGGCCGTCGGCGGGAGAAAAGCCGCCGATCCTGCAGAACATCGGCATCGATCAGAACCTCGGGGCGCAGATTCCGCTGGATGTGGCATTCGTCGACGAGGACGGCCGGACGGTCAAACTGGGCGAATACTTCGGCCAGCGGCCGGTCGTGCTCTCGCTCGTGTATTACCAGTGCCCGATGCTCTGCACGCTGGTGCTCAACGGGCTGGTGAAGGCGATGCGGGCGGTCGAGTTCGACGCCGGGCAGGAATACGAGGTGCTCACGGTCAGCTTCGACCCGAAGGAGACGCCGGCGCTGGCGCGGGCCAAGAAGGCGACGTACCTCAAACAATACGGGCGCGAGGGCTCGGAGAAGGGCTGGCACTTCCTCACCGGGGATCTCGCGTCGATTCAGAAACTGACGCAGGCCGTGGGCTTTCGCTACGAGTATGACCCCACCAGCCGGCAGTACGCCCACGCCAGCGGGATCATCGTGCTGACGCCGAGCGGAACGATCGCACGCTACCTGCTGGGGGTCGAATACACGCAGCGGGATCTGCAGTTCGCGGTGATGGAGGCGAGCGACGAGAAGATCGGCACCCGGACCGATCAATTGCTCCTGTACTGCTATCACTACGATCCGACAACCGGGAAATACGGCGTGGCGGTGATGCGGATGGTGCGCATCGCGGCGGGCATCACCGTGCTGGCCCTCGCCTCGTTCGTGACTTTCATGATCCGCCGCGACCGCCGCCTGCAGCGGGGGGCACTGCTCACAGCGCAGGGGCACGCGGGGCAACCAACAAACAGCGAACGACAGACCACGGACAACTGACCACGGACAACTGACCTACGATGCTCGACTGGCTCGAAAACCTGATCTTTCCGGAGCGTGCCTCCACGGTCGCGGGAGAGGTGGATGCGCTCTACCTGTTTCTGATCGGCGTAGCGGGCTTTTTCACCGTCCTGATCTACGTCCTGGTGATCTACTTCGCGGTGCGGTATCGGCGGTCGCGGCGGCCGCGGGCCGAGCAGGTGGAGTCGAGCCTGGCGCTCGAGTTGTTCTGGTCGGGCATTCCCTTCCTGCTTGCCATGGTGATGTTCGTGTGGGGGGCGAAGCTCTACTGGCAGATGTACAGCGTGCCGGCCGTCGCGGCCGAGGCGAAGATCTTCGTCGTGGGCAAGCAGTGGATGTGGAAGATCCATCATCCGGAAGGACCGCGGGAGATCAACGAGCTGCACGTGCCCGTGGGTCGCCCCACCCGCCTGGTCATGACCAGCGAGGACGTGATTCACAGCTTCTACGTGCCCGCGTTCCGGATCAAGCAGGACGTCCTGCCTGGGCGCTACGTTCAATTGTGGTTCGAGGCGACAAAAGTCGGGACGTATCACCTGTTCTGCGCCGAATACTGCGGCACGGAGCACTCAGGCATGACCGGCCAGGTGATCGTGATGCCGGAAGAAGAGTACCTCGCCTGGGCCAGCGGAGGGGGCGCCACAGGTGGGC
>CAZQEN010000377.1:0-7220 GCA_964591605.1 uncultured Planctomycetales bacterium | reverse complement strand
GGTTCCGATACGCCCTGCACGGCGCCCCGAGGATCCGAATTCGCGGCGGCCGGGCATCGGCGCCGGCCTGCCCCGAGTTCTGTTCAAATCAAAAAGACCTGCCTGCGGGTCTCACTTCAGCCCCGCGATGTCTTTGCGGCCGCCACCGAACACTTGTCAGTTCGGACAATCCGGGTCCGCGGCCACGTTGGGGCCGCTGTAACAGCGCTGGAAGATCCCGAAATCGTTCATGTCGGCGTCCCCGTCCGCATCAAAATCCCGTCCTTCGCAGCCCGGAGCGAGAGGAACGCCGGAGCCCGACATGCACACCCGCAGCAGGACCAGATCGTCGCTGTCCACATCACAATCGCCGTCCAAGTTCGGCGGGACGGACGGCGGCACGCTGAGCATGACCGCGTCGCTGGTCACGCTGCCGCAGGTGTTCGAGAGCACCACGTCGTAGACGCCGCCGTCCTGGGAATGGGCTTCCTGAATCGCGAGCACGCCGGTATTGGCGCCGCTGACGGTCGAACCGCCTGGTTGAAGCCCGTCGACCAGCGGGATGCCGCCGTGCCGCCACTGGTAGGTGGGGGTACCGGTGCTGCTGGCGGCCACCACGCTGAACTCGACGCTGCCCCCGCAGTCGGTGGACTGGCTCCAGGGTTGATGGGCGATCACCGGCGCCGCATTGGCCTGCCAGATGGCCCAGTTGGGGCTGTTCAGGCCGCCGGCGGACGTGAACGATCCGCCGACATGCAGGCGCCCGTTGTACACGCGCAACGCGAGCACCGGCCCGTCAACGCCGGAGCCCAGCGTCTCCCATCCGGCAGTCGAGTCCCAACTGGCGATGCGGGAAGCCGGCGCCGCGCCGGCCATCGTGAAGTCGCCGGCGACGATGAGCTGATCCCCGAGAACCGCCAACGCCCGCACGGTCGCGTTTGTGCCGCCGACGCCGTATGTCCCGTACGAAGCGCCATTGAAGCTCGCGATGTTCGGCGAGTTGCCTGTGCCGGTGAACGAGCCGCCGATGGTGAGTTCATCGCTGTAAACGGCCAGCGAATAGACCGTGCCTGAGAAGACGCCGCCGGCCTGACTCCACGCCGAACCGTTCCAGCGGGCGAGGCCGCCGGTGGACACGCCGCCCGCTGTGCTGAACTGCCCGCCAACGTAGAGCGAGCCGCCGTACGAGGCAAGGGCGTATGCCGGCCCATTGAGGCCCGTACCCAGTGGCTGCCAGTTGGCGCCATCCCAGCGCGCGACCCGGCTCACGCCGGTCGCTCCCGAAACACTGAAATTGCCGCATGCGTAGAGCGCCCCGTTGTATGTACCCAGCCCGTACACTGTGCCGTTGAACCCCGCGCCCATCGCGGTCCAGCCCAGGATTTCCAGCCGCGCGATGCGATTGGCCGGGAACCCGCCGGCGCTGAGGAACTCGCCGGCGGCGATCAGCTTGGCAAACTGCCCGGGCGGCGGCGGCGGCGGGGCATAGGTGATCAGTGCGCGAACCGGACCCCCAGGCCGAAGCCGTTGTTGTACCCGTAGGCGAAGAAGACCTGATCGTCGTAGCCGGCGATGTAGTCGGTGGTCGCTGTGCTCGTCGGCCAGATGAAATCCCCACCAGCCACGAGCGTGCTCCCGTCCTGCGTCATCGCGCGCACCGGCGTGGGCGGGGCAATTGCTGACCAGTTGCTGCCGTTCCAGCGGGCGATGTTGGTGGCCGAAACGCGGTTCGGGTCTTCGCCCGCGTTGCTGAACGATCCTGCTGCATACAAATCCCCGTTGTGAACGCAGAGCGAGAACACGTCTCCGTTGACGCCGCCGCCGATCCGAGACCCAGAGTAGCTCCGATCGCCAGCGATAAGCGCGCCTTCATATTCGACCATGGCTCTTACGGATGGGAAGCAGGAAAACAAACCAAAAGCGCAGTCGTCGCCCTCATCGTCCCACTCGCCGAGATCTTCGCGGTAGCGCGCCAGACCATGAGAGTTCATTGCATCCGAACGCGCCCAGGAACCACCGGCGTAGAGGACTCCATTAGACATGACGAGCAGACTGGACACCGAGGCACAGCAGCCTCCGGGGAAGCAGAAAAGGCACGGGAACGGGCCACCGAGCCGCGTCCAGTTAACCCCGTTCCAGGTGGCCACGTTCTCATCCGAGGGGAAGTTGCCCCCCGCCACAACCAAGTTCCCGTAGATCCTCAGCGCATTCACCTCGCCAACGCCGCTGCCCAGCGCGAACCACGAGGATCCGTTCCAGCGGGCGACATTCAGCGCCGGCCCGGCCCCGGCAGTCGTGAACTGTCCGCCGACGAACAGGTTGTTGGTGCCGGGATGCACGACGATCGCATTCACGACCGTCGAAGATCCGCCGCCCACGCCGCCTCCGATGGACTCAAACGTCGTTCCGTTCCAGCGAGCGAGGTTGTTCACCACCACGGCGTCGGCGGTGTCAAACCTGCCGCCGACCACGAGCTGGCCATTGTAGACCGCCAGCGATCGGACGCTCGCCTGGTTGGAAACAAGGCCTAATCCGAATGAGTGCCAGCGGCTCCCGTCCCAGGCGGCCAGATTGTTGGCGCGCGTCGTACCGGCAATGGTGAACTGGCCGCCCACCACCAGCCAGTTCGCCGTCCCAGGATTGTTGTCGTGATCCCAGGAAAGGCTCGCATAGATCGGTCCGTTCACGCCGTTGACCGCAGGTGCCGGCCCCCTCACCCATGTTGAGCCGCACTGGGCCTCTGCGATTTCCGCTGCGATCCACGCGATTGCCGAGATGCCACAGAGTCTAGTGAACATGATGGCTCCTCATGCTAGCCACTGCGTGTACGCCGGATTGGCAGGGACATCCGTGCTGCTGATGCAGCGTTGCACGATGGCAAGTCCGACGAATCAACATCACCGTTGATATCGAGATCCTTCCGGCTGCACCCGGAGCCGCAGGGGACCCCGGGAGCCGATGCATACGATGCAGGTACGTCATCCTCGTCCACGCCGCAATCCCAATCCAGATCCGGGACGGCGCCCGCTGTGACGGCGAGCGTAGCGATGCCGGTTTCGGTCAGCTCCCCGAATGTGGCGGCACATTGAGCATCGCTGTGCTTCATATTCGTTCTCCCCTTCCGAGAAAGCCCTCGCCCGGCGGCCCCATGAGAAAGTGCGGCACCCGTCCTTAATAGGCCTTTCCTCCGCTTGAAAAGGGATGACGCGAGAACCGCTCTGGCCTTCTCCCTCAACGGCTAGCCCCCGATTCGCACCGTGCCGCCCTCGGCCGTCATGCGGAGGCGGCGCGAGATCATGATGGCTTCCGGATACGTACCGGCGCGCGTGCGGATCTCGGCGCCGTTCCAAGCCAGATTTACAGCGCCGCCCACCGTTCGAAACGGCCGCTCCGGCGTTCCATCCTCTGCACCGGCGTTGTTCCTATCCACGCGAATGATGTGGGTATAGTGTTTGATGAAAATCTCATCCGAGAGAACGCCGCTGTTGTCGAGCAGCAGGGCGTGGAGTTGGCCGCGAATGCCGGGCGCCCGGCCGTCGTCGAGGTCCCAGAGGGTCAGTCCTTCCGGCTCCTGAGCGGTGACGCCTCCCGGCTCGAACTGGTAATTGAAGTATCCATACCCGTTGGTCGAATGCTGCACGCGGACCCACGATTGCGCGTCAAAGACGTGCAACCCCTCAGTGATCGGGTCGGTGTCGGTGTAATAGCCGCTCGACATGTACAGCAGATCTCCGGACGGCGAGAACTCGCCGCCCTGGGCGTGATGAAGCTGGAGCGGCGCGCCGTTTTCGTCACGAATCGGCAGTATGTCGACGAGCTGAATGTTCAGCACCGGCGGAGAATTGCGAAGGGCGTCCCAATCAACCTGATACTTGACCAGCGTATCCGGATGTCCTTCGGATGAGTATAGAAAGCCGGCCGGGTCGACCGCAGCCCAGCCGCACTTCTGCTGGGGGAGTGAGCCGTGGTCCAAGTAGGCCAGAGACGTTCCGGCGTCGAGGACGGCGATGTACTGCTGCACACCGTCGCATTCGAGCGTCATGTTCAGTATCCAGCTGCTCAGAAACTCGTAGTGGACGATGTCCCCCACGTGGTTGTAGTTCGCCAGCGCGGGATAGTCGGTCAGGAAGGTGCGCGTCACGCCTGGGTCGGATGGTGAGACGTCGTCCAGATCGTGCTCGACGGGAATGCGCCAGATCGCGCCCGTCTCTTCGGACCCGACCGGTGGCGGCAGATACAAGTGTGAGATGAACCAGTGGTCGGCGTCGTGCGCCAGGCCCTGCACGTTGCGGTGGTAGCCGGGGCTGTCGTTGCTCGGGTAGTTGCCGAGGTACAGGTAGTACGACTCGTAGCGCGGCTGCGCCCAAGCCGTGGCACCGCACGTCAGCAGCGCCATC
Organism: uncultured Planctomycetales bacterium; assembly: GCA_964591605.1. GTDB lineage: Bacteria > Planctomycetota > Phycisphaerae > UBA1845 > PWPN01 > CAYLLT01. Next base: position 2,844 of record CAZQEN010000377.1, on the reverse strand, counting down.
CAGATCGCCTCGCGTTTTATGGAGAGCATGCTGAACCTCTTGGAGACACTATTCAACACCAGTTCAGTTCCCGATGACCACCGTCCCAACAGGAGCCTGAAGCGTCAGCGCTTTGCCGTCCGCACCAGCCACGATGATGTTCCCCATAGCCGCCGGGTAACTCCCGGCCACGATGCTGATGATCGATCCCGTCGGCGCGGCGGCGACGGCCTCCGGCACGGTGTCGAACGGCCGGAACACCGAACCATCTTCCTGTGAAATCGGGTGCCCCGCGTCCACATAACGCACGACCGGGCCGGGGAACATTTCGAGCCGCGAGGCCAGATCGAGATTTGCGAAGCCGGTGCCATGATTCGAAACAAAGAAGCACGACTCCGTGCAGCGTGTCACGATGCCCAGTGCCACGATGGCATTGGGGTGAATGACGGGGCCGCCCGAGTCGCCGCATGTCAGATCGGCGCCCATCGACAGGAAGGCCGGGTTCTGCGGGAGCGCCGAAAAACCTCCGGAATCCGTCTGCTGCGTTTGGCTGTATTCGTTGAGATCATCCGTGCAGCCGGGCGGATCGGCGTCGATGCCGTAACCCGTGACCCGCGCCTGGGTCGGAAACTCGTCACGCGCCATGCGGAAAAACAAGCTCTGCGCGTGGTGGGGCAGCAGGCCAGTGTTGGAATTCGGCCCGCAGCGGAACACGGCCCAGTCGTCGTCGGTACCCGCGTTCTGCCAGACGATGCTACTTTCGATCACCGGGTACTGATCCTCCGGCGGCGGATTGACGCGCCCGCCACTGCATGTCGAAAGCGGGACATTGAATTGGAGCATCTGGAGTTGCCAGCCGGGATCCTCTTCGCAGTGCCCTGCGCTCAGGCAGGCCCCGTTGGAGACCAGCCATCCCGTGCAGCCGCCCGGAAATGTCCGCGCGACGCGCGAGTCGTTGGATGGCACGCGGTCATCGCCATCGCAGATCCCGCACGGCCAGGAACAGCTCCCGCCCGGCTCACCGCCGTCCGAGTTCCCGACGGTGATCTGCTCGATCACGATGAAATCGGCGGCCTCCGGGTCCGGGGTGTACAGTTCGACCACAACGGCCTCGCCGTTGAAGCACGCGCTGAAGCCCCTCCATGTCTGCAGGCTCGCGGCATCGAACCTCTGCTGTCCGCCGTCGAGTTGCGAGGTCAGCAGCAGGTAGCTGCCCTGGCTGAGCTTCCACTCCGCGAAATGAAGCTGAAGCCAAGGTGCCTTCCGCGAGATCACAAGTCTCGAGAACCGCGGCCCACCCTCGATGATCGAACTGCGTTGCTTTCTCGAATCAAGCGCGAACGGCTCAACATGTCGCGCGAATGGCGCATCGTTGGCCCGTGCGGCAGCTGCCAGCCCTACCGCCAGCAGGAACAGCGGAAACATCCGCCCCTCGTTCCGGAGATCGGAGGCGGAAGGCCCTTTGCTCACCGGGAACACTTTGACTATTCGTCGGAACAACGTGTTTCGGATGCAGTTCATCACTCGACTCCTTCTCGCCTGATTTCCATAGGCTATTGCAGCGAAACCAGCGCCAGTATTAGCCCGATTTTACCAGCAGACAGACGATTCATCGCCTTCCCCAGCACCGCGCCGGGCGTGCGGCTGGGATCCACGGCCTTCATCGCATGCCCCGCCGTCTGCGAAGTGGTCAGCAGGTCGCCCGGCTCGATCGCCGCGCTCGAGGCATCGCACCACACGTACACGCGTCCGGAGAGCGCAATCGGCGGGGCATCCTCGAGGCCCGGCAGGTTGCCGAGCACCGTGCCCCCCGCGAAACCATTCGCGCCGCTGACGATCCCGGCCACACAGCGGTTGTACGCCCCGCGTGACAGGCACAGTCTGCCGGGGTTTTCCGGATCGATCGCGACAACCATGCCCGGCTCAACCTTCTCCGACGTGGGAAACTTCTCGGCCAGGTCCGCGCCGGTTATTTCAAGAACCTTGACCCGTGTGACGCCGTTGCCATGGACGGAAAGAACCTCATTCGTGAGATCATCACTGTCATAGAAGGCGTAGCGCGCCGACGGGCTGTTCAGATGAAAGCTGAATTGACCGGAAACGACTCCCATTCCGTAGTGATTGGTCGAGCTGCTGTCATACAACGCGATCTTGGTGTGTGAGAGCGTGGTTCCCAGCGATAACTGGAAATTCGGGGTGTTCGTCCCGATGCCCACGTTGCCGCTGTTCGTGACCGCCAGCCGTGGAATGCCCTGCCCGATGATCTCGGTCCGCCCGGCGGGGCCGCTGTCGTTGTAGATCCCGAAGGCACCGTCCGTGCCGCCGTTGGCGTGCAAGTCCCCATAAGTGTTGTCCACGCGGACATATGAGTTGGTGCCCGAAACCACTTCGAGTACTCCCTGCGGGTTGGTCGTACCGATGCCGACATTGCCGCCGTTGTTCACGAAGAGCCCATCGACCGGGCTGCCGTCGGCCGCATCCAGCGAATGGCCGTCGATGCCCGGCACTTTGAGCGCATAGGGAGCAGCGGTCAGCGACTGACGCGGACTGAGCGGCGTGTAGCCTCCGGTGCCGGCGGGGAAGCGGACGGCGATCTGGAGCCACCGGGCATCGCCATTGAAGGCAATCGCGCCGAACTCGACGCCCGCGTTGAGCTGAACGGTGAACAGCCCATTCGTCACGCTGACGCCGCTCACCGTCTGCGTGACACCGATCTGCGTCCCGCCGCTGGGTGGACTGCCGCTGCCGGCGGCGTCCCATAAGCTGAACTGTAAGTCGGCCGTGCCAGCCAGCGGTGCGCCGGCTTGCTCAAGGCGCCCCTGATACGTGAACGCCGTGCCCAGGGGCGTTTGGGCCCGGACCCAC
>CAZQEN010000376.1:0-7239 GCA_964591605.1 uncultured Planctomycetales bacterium | reverse complement strand
CTCTACACCGGCCGCAGCGTCCGCTCCGCCCTGGACGCCCTCGTCGACCTGGGCCGGCCCAAGGCCATCCGCCTGGCCATCCTCGTCGACCGCCCCGGCCGCGAGCTGCCGATCCAGGCCGATTTCGTCGGTATCCGCGTCCCCCGCGAGGATGTCCGGGTGGAGGTCCGCCTTGTCGAGAGCGACGGCATGGATGAGGTGAGGATGGGATGAGCACGCACGCCCGATCAGACCGACACAAGCCCGCGGCCGGCGCCAGCCCGCACGGAGAGCACGCCGGCTTCCAGTGGACCCGCCGGCACCTGCTGGGCCTCGAGGACCTCTCCCGCGAAGAGATCCTTCATGTCCTGGATACTGCTCAGGGGTTTCAGGAGGTTTCCACCCGCAGCATCAAGAAAGTGCCCGCCCTTCGCGGCCGCGTGGTCGTCATCCTCTTCTTCGAGGACTCGACCCGCACCCGCATGAGTTTCACCCTCGCCGCCCAGCGCCTCTCCGCCGACGTCCTCGAATTCGGCGCCAGCAAGTCGTCGGTCTCCAAGGGTGAATCCCTCCGCGACACCGTCCGCAACATCGAGGCCATGGGCGTCGACACCTTCGTCATCCGCCACTCCGCCGCCGGGGCCCCGCAGTACGTCACCCGGTTCTCGAACTGCCACGTCGTCAACGCCGGCGACGGCCAGCACGAGCACCCCACCCAGGGGCTCATTGACATCTACACCATGCGCGAACGCAAGGGCCGCATCGAGGGCCTCAACGTCGTCATCGTCGGCGACATCGCCCACTCCCGCGTCGCCCGCTCCAACTTCTGGGGCCTCAGCAAGCTCGGCGCCAACGTCACCTTCTGCGGACCGACCACCCTCGTGCCCCGCGCGTTCGAACAGCTCGGCGCACGCATCTCCCACGACCTCGATTCCGCCCTCAAGGAGGCCGACGTCGTCAACATGCTCCGCGTCCAGCACGAACGCATCTCCAGCCAGGTCTTCCCGAGCGTGCAGGAGTATGTCCGCCTCTTCGGGCTGACCAGCGAGCGCCTCAAACGGGCGAAACCCGACGTGCTGGTCATGCATCCCGGCCCGATCAACCGGGGCGTCGAGCTCTCCAGCGACGTGGCCGACGGACCCAACAGCTCCATCCTGCGGCAGGTCTCCAACGGCCTGGCCATCCGCATGGCCACCCTCTTTCTGCTCAACCAGACCTCGCGCGCCGAACCGGGATCCTGACCCGCCGCCCACCAGCCGTCGCCCTGATGTCGCGATGGCCGGCTAGAGTCTAAAGGAGGCTATACACTCCGAAGTACTGTCGGCCTTACTTCTCAAGGGCCACCGCCTGAGCCGGCGGGACGACCGGCCGGCCCTCCCAGCCTCCGCCAAGTGCTTTATAGAGCGACACCAGGTTCGTCATCAGCGCGGTCTCGCTCAGCACGAGCTCGTCCTGCGTCAGATACAGCGACCGCTGCGCTTCGAGCACGTTGAGGAACGGCCCCAGGCCCCGCGTATAGAGCTCGTTGCTCAGCCTGGCCGCCAGCCGGCTCGCCTCGACCGCCCGCACCAATGTCTCCCGCCGCGTCAGCTCCTGGTTGTAGGCCACCAGGGCGTTCTCCACGTCCCGGAAGGCCGCGAGCACGGTGGACCCGTAGCCGGCCAGCGCCTGGGCCTGCCGCGCCTCCTCGGCCCGGATGTTGGCCTGGATGCGGCCGGCCGTAAAGATCGGCCACTGAACGCTCGGCCCCACCGACCAGAACAGGCTGCGCTGGTCCAGGAAGTGCTTCATCTCCGCGCTCTGCGTCCCGAACGAGCCCGTCAGCGACAACTGCGGGAACAGCTCCGCCGTCGCCACCCCGATCCGGGCCGTAGAGGCAGCCAGAGCCCGCTCCGCCGACCGGATGTCCGGCCGCCGCCGCAGCAGGTCCGCCGGCAGGCCGATCGGCACCTCCGGGGCACGCCGCGGCAGCGGGCCCGGCGGGCCCAGCTCCCCGACCAGCGCGCCGGGCGGCTGCCCCAGCAGCACGCTCAGGGCGTAGATCGACTGCCGGATCGTCGTCTCGAACACCGGCACCTGCGACTGCGTGCTCTCGAGCTGCGTGCGGGCCTGCGCTTCGTCCAGCTCCGTGGTGAAGCCCGCCCGCAGGCGGTCCCGCGTGATCTCCAGCGTGTCCTGCTGAGTCGCGATGTTCTCGCGGGCGATCTGCAGACGCCGCTGCGCGCCGCGGAGCTCGATGTAGTTGCGCGCCACCTCCGCAAAGAGGATCACCATGACGTCGCGGGCGGACTCCTCGAAGGACGCCTGGTCCGCCCCGGCCGCCTCCACCTGCCGACGGATGCGTCCCCACAGGTCGATCTCCCACGAGGCGTCGAATCCCAGTTGAAAGAGGTTCTGATCCCGCCGGATGCCCGAGCCGGGCTCCGGCAGCAGCGTGCTGAGCGGAACGGCCGACCGGTCGGCGTTCACGGCCACCTCCGGCGGCACCACGGCCCCCGTCGCCGGGTCGATGCCCGGCGGCAGCACGGTCGTGCGGCCCAGCAGCCCGTCGAGGACCGATCGCCCCACGCCGCCGTCTCCCCCCGACGAGGGCAGGCTGTTCTGGCTCCGTCTCTGGTAGCTGTACGAGCCGCCGAGGTTGAGCTGCGGCCAGAAGTCCGCCCTGGCGATGTCCCGCGACGCCCGCGCCTCGAGCACGCGGGCCGCCGCCTGTTGGAGATCCAGGTTGCTCTGTGCGGAACGCTCGATCAGCGAGTTGAGTTGCTCGTCACCCAGCGATTGCCACCAGACGGCCAGGTCCACCGGCTGCGTGGCCGGGCCCGCCGGCTGCGTGGAGGCCACCGCGCCCCCGCTCCATTCCGAGGGCACCTGCGTCTCGGGGGGACGATAGTCCGGCCCCACCAGGCACCCAGAGGCCATCGACAGCGCGCATACCAGCGCACACCACCAACGTGTCACCACGTCGCACCTCCACTCGCCTGGGCTCATGCCGCGCCGCTCGGCGCTCCGCCGGGCGTCCGGTCAGAGGCCCCGCTCATTCGTAGCGCAGCGCCTCGATCGGATCCAGCCGCGAAGCCTTCCAGGCCGGGTAGTACCCGAAGATCACGCCCACCGACACCGACACCGCAATCGATGCCACGATCGCCCCCACCGACAGCTCGGTCGGCCAGTTCAGCACCGTCCGCACCACCCACGATCCGCCGCGCCCGATGAGAATCCCCAGCGCGCCCCCCATCACGCAGAGCAGGATCGACTCCACCAGGAACTGCCGGAGAATGTCGCGGCCCCGTGCTCCCACCGCCATCCGCAGCCCGATCTCGCGCGTCCGCTCGGTCACCGACACCAGCATGATGTTCATGATCCCCACGCCGCCCACCACCAGCGAGATCAGCGCCACCGCCAGCAGCAGCTTGGTCATCAGGTCGGTGGTCGAGCTCATCGCCTTCACCATCGAGGTCATGTCGCGCACGTTGAAGTCGTCCGGTTCGCCCGGCTTGATCCGGTGCCGGTCGTGCAGCAGCTCGGTGATCTGCCGGATGGCCTCGGGCACCTCCGCGGGCGACCGGGCCGCCACCATGATCCGGTCGACGTTCGTGAACCGCACCAGCAGCGGCGTGTTCGCCTGCTGAGTCAGCGACGGAACCGGGTAGAGGCTCGGCTCGCCCGGATACACCTTGCTGAGCGTATTGACCTGCTGCTCGGTCAGCCCGCTGGCCGCGCTCTGGTTCTGCGTGCTGGCCGACGAACTCGAGACCCGCCGCTTGATCGTGCTCCACGGCGCCAGCAGGATGTCGTCCTCGTCCATGCCCATCATGTTCGCGCCCTTGGTCTCCAGGACGCCGACCACCCTGAACGCGACGTTCTGGACCCGCACCTCCTGCCCGACCGGCGAGAGCCCGTCGAACAGCTCGCGCACCAGCGTCTGGCCCAGCAGGCACACCTTGCTCGCGCTGCGCACGTCCTGATCGGTGAACGGCTCGCCCTCGACGACGTCCCAGTTCCGCACGTCCAGGTACGCCGGCGTCGACCCGTAGATGAACATGGGCACCCAGTTGCGGTTCTGATAGACGACCTGCATCCGCACGCGGATCAGCGGCGCGGTGCGCCGCACGGCCGGGCACTCGCGCTCGATCGCCTCGCCGTCCTCGGGGGTGAGGGTCATCGCACTGCCGCCGCCGAAGGACACCCCGCCGCTCGCCGCCGTCCCCGGCTGGACCATCAGGTTGTCGGCCCCCATGCTGGCGATCGACTGCTCGATCGCCCGCCGCGAGCCCCCGCCGATCTCCATCATGGTGATCACGGCCGCCACGCCGATGATGATGCCCAGCGTGGTCAGCGTGGACCGCATCACGTTCCGCCGCAGCGCGATCACCGCCGTCCGCAGCGTCCGCTTGATCATCCGGGTCGTGTGCAGTGCCATGCTATTGGTCTCCGTTCTCGATCAGGCCGTCCCTGATGCGGATCGAACGCGTGGCGTGCGAAGCCACCTGGCTCTCGTGCGTGACGAGGACGATCGTGATCCCCTCCTGGCGGTTGAGCTCCTGGAACATGGCCAGGATCTCCTCGCTGGTCCGCGAATCGAGATTGCCGGTCGGCTCATCGGCGAAGAGCACGGGCGGCCGGTTGATCAGGGCCCGGGCGATCGCCACCCGCTGCTGTTGACCGCCCGAGAGCTGCGACGGCTCGTGATCCAGCCGATGGCCCAGCCCGACGCGGTCCAGGAGTTGCCGCGCCCGCTCCAGCGCCTGCTTCTCCGACAGGTTCTCCATGGAATACGTCAGCGGCATCAGCACGTTGTCGAGAGCGGTGGTGCGGGCCAGCAGGTTGAAGCTCTGGAAGACAAAGCCGATCTTGCGGTTGCGGATCAGCGCCCGCTCGTCGGACGACAGGCCCGAGATCTCCTCCCCGTCCAGCAGGTATCGGCCCGCGCTCGGCCGGTCCAGGCAGCCCAGGATGTTCATCAGCGTGGTCTTGCCCGAACCGGACGCCCCCATCAGGGCGACCAGCTCACCCCGCTCGATCGACAGCGACACGCCGCGCAGCACCGGCACGTCCACCTCACCGAGGTGGTAGGTCTTGTGCACGTCTTCGAGGCGAATCAGCTCCGTCATGCTGGATCTCGATTCCCGGCGGCCGGTCCGCTCATCGCGGATCCCGGCCGGCGGGCGGCCGCTCTCCTGCCTTCAACCCGCACCTCGCCACCCCCCGCGGGCCGTCCTCCACGTCATCCCCCTCCCTCGCGGCGCGGTCCGCCGAAGAGCTGCGGCGTGAACGGGTTCCTGGCCCGATCGGTGTTGCCCTTCTCGATGGTGCCAACGATCACTTCCATCCCATCCTCAAGCTGGTCGCTCTCCACCTCCGTGGTTCCGGTATCGCTCAACCCGACCGTCACCCGGATCGGCCGCACGAACGGGCCCTGCTGCACCCAGACAACCCCCGTCTGGGCGGGCAGCGTCGCCGCCACGCCGCCGTCCGGCTTCGTCCCGGCGGAGCGGAGGGACGGCCGGCTGCCGCTCCGCATGGCCATGCCTTCCCGGCCTGGTCGCGATCCACCCTGGCTGGAAAGCTCCAGGTACGCCGCGCGGTCGTCGGGCGCCACGAGCTCCGCCGACGAGGGCCTCCATCGCAGTGCCGCGTTGGGCACCATCAGCACCTCGGGCCGGTGCACCACCTCGAACTGGACGTTGGCCGTCAGATACGGCAGCAGCCGCCCGCTCGAGTTGTCGGTATTCACCTCCACGGTATAGTTGACGACGTTCTGCACCATGCTGGCGTTGAGCCGCACCTTCCCCACCTTCCCGACGAACGTCTCGCTGGGGAACGCATCCACCGTGAACCGCACCGTCTGGCCCGGATGGATCTGCCCGATGTCCGCCTCGTTGACCGCCACCCAGACCTGCATCCTCCGCAGATCCTTGGCGATCAGAAACAGGCTGGGCGCGTTAAGACTGGCCACGACCGTCTGCCCGATGTTCACCCGGCGGTCGATGATCACCCCATCGACCGGCGATCGGATCGTGCAGTAACCCAGATTGGTCGTCGCCCGCTGCAGCGCCGCCTCTGTCTGGGCGACCGCCTTCTGAGACTGCACGACCGCCGCCTCGCCCACCGCCAGCGTCGCCTTGGCCGTCTCGTAGAGCGCCTGGTAGGAGTCGTAATCGGTCGCGGCGAGCGCCCGCGACGGGCCAAGCTCCTGGGCCCGCTTCCAGTTTCGCTCGGCCTGAACCAGCTTGGCCTTCATCTGTTCGAGGTCCGCCTGATCGCGACGCACGTTGGCCCGGGCCATCTCAACCTGCGCGGTCGCCTGCTGCACGTCGGCGGCGTACAGCGATTCGTCGATCAGGGCCAGCACCATGCCTTCCTCGACCGGCGTGCCGTAGTCGACGGGTTTGCCGTTCGCGTCGGTACCGAAGGCTTTGATCTTGCCGAGCACCTGGGCACCGACGTCGATCACCTCTTCGGGCTCAACGGTGCCCGTCGCTCCGATAGTGACCGTCAGGTCACCGCGCTGGACCGGCGCGGTCCGATACGCGATCTGGGCCGGCGCCGACCGGTTCAAGTAGAGAGCGCCCCCGGCCGTCATGGCCGCCAGCACGAACACCATCAGGATCAGTTTCCGCATGAATCACCCCGATCGTCGCGGTGTCGGACGGCTCCTGCGCCCGCGGCCGGGCGCCCTCGAGCCGTTCTGTCCTCCGAACGTATCTGCCAGCAGCTCCAGCGCCCGGCTCATGGTCTTCAGGTCGCGCGAACCTGCGGGCCGGAAACGCTCCGCCAGCGCGGACTGGGTCGCCCGCTGCGCCGTCCGGTAGACGCTCTGTCCCCGCGCGGTCAGGGCAAGCCGGACGCATCGCCGGTCCTGCGGGTCCGCGCGCCGCAGGAGCAGCCCGCGTTTCACGAGAAGCTCGACCATGCGGGAGGCCGCCGGCAAGGACAGTCCGATGTGCTCGGCCATCGGCGACAGCGCCGCCTCGGGAAAGTGGTGCACGAAGATCAATGCCCGGAACTGGGGCACCGTGAGTTCCTGGTGCCGATGGCTGCGCATCTGCTCGCGCATGAACCGCATGACCATCGGGATGGCCAGCAGCGCCTGCCGCGCGCACCGCTCGCACAGATCCGGTTCAATAGTTGCACGCGTCAACTGTTGCATATCGCAATTCTAATCCCCGCCCCGGCGCAGTGCCAGCCCGGCGGAAAGCCGCTTCTCAATATCGCCGAAAGCCCGCTGGCGTGGCTGGCCCGACGGCGGGACCGCAACGG
>CAZQEN010000375.1:0-7326 GCA_964591605.1 uncultured Planctomycetales bacterium | reverse complement strand
GCGAGATCATCAAGCTCCGCTACGGCATCGGCGACGGCTACACCTACACGCTCGAAGAAGTCGGACGCATCTTCAAGGTCACCCGCGAACGCGTCCGCCAGGTCGAGGCCAAGGCCATCCGCAAACTCCAGCACCCCGTCCGCGCCCGCAAGCTCGAGGGCTTCCTGGACGCCAATCAGATGCGCGCGGAGGCGTAGAGGAGATCTCGTTCGCCCCGACAAACGGCCCGCTTTTCGTCCGCTTTGGCTTCTCGATGCCGTGCAGGGTGCCCCATCCCGTTCCAAAGGACGGGTTGGGGGACTGATGGGCACGGCTGAGGCTTCTGTGGCGCCATTGATCCCTCACCCCGATCTTCGCGACGGGGTGGGACGCCCGAATCGCGAAACTCTCATGACGGAAAGGGCATGATCTCGACGCTCCGCGAGGAGACGGATGCCATGTTGGAGATCAACGTGGAGCTGAAAGGTGCTCGTGTGGACAGAGAGGTCGTGCTGGTGCCGATCGGACGAGGGGCGCGCTTGACGACAGCATATCGGTAAGGCAGCAACAGATCCCTCTTGCTTCATCCGTATATCGATGATATACTGAAGTTGACTGGGAGGGAGACTTGCGGCGGACTGTTCCCCCTGCGAAGGCCATGAGGCCCCTCGCTCTGACGAATGATCGCAGGCTTTCGGGAGTCGCGGCGCGGCTCTCTCGCGACCCGGGTGGCGAGCGCGACCACGATTGGCAGTCCGGGCAGGAGGTCCATGATGCTGGCCAGTCGCGAATAGGAGCGCACGATGCGCGATGACGTGCCGTTCTCAGAGGTGCTGCGATTCCTGGAAAGGCATGGCTACCGGCTACTGAGGAGACGAAAGGACCCCAGCGACGAGAACGCCGGATTCGCTGTGTTCGGCCGGGAGAACAGCCCCAACATCGGACTCCCCGTCAAAGACCGGAAGGTATCCAATGAGCACTTCCAGAATCTCATTCAGGCCTTTGAGGCCAATGAAGGTCAAGATGAAAGCGAAGGTTAACGTAGACGCCCCCTTTGACGCCGACGTCCTGAAGAAGGCCCGCCGCATTGCCGCGGGTTATCGTTACATCCTGCGCCCTTCCGAGACCCTCGGTTACGTGGGACGTACGTTGGAGCTGCCGCTGGTGGTGGCAGACGGCTCGACACCTAATGTGTGTCTGCGTGCCACGCAGTTCGCCGTCGAGACCGCGGTGGCCACCATGCTCGAACGAGGCGACACACCTCCTGAGTCTGCAGGGCGTCGGACCGAGCAGATCAACATACGACTGACCTCGGAAGAGAAAGTCATTCTTGAAGAAGCATCACAGCGCAAGGGTTTCAGAGGACTCTCCGACTTCGTGCGAGCGGTTGCTCTGGCCGAGGTGGGTGGCGCGACCCCCAGGAAATAGTCAGTCCTTCCCGGGGCAGCCGGCCGGTCCCGGTTGAATGCTCTCTCCGCGGTCACGCACCGGGCGCAAGGACTGGCCAGATGGCAGTTTGCGGAACGCTGCAGCCCCCCGCGCCGATTGACGATCCATCCGCCAGTTACTATAGTTGGGATAAAGAGCCGGGACCTCGTGGGCGCTCATGCCATGCTGTGTCAACACTGCAAGAAACAGACCGCGACCGTTCATCTGACCGATCTGGCCAAGGGTGAGAAACGCGAGCGGCATCTCTGCGAGGAGTGCGCCTCCCGCGAGGGGATTGCCGTCAAGCAGCACATCTCGATCAACGACGTGCTCAACCAGTTCCTCCAGTCGGGCGTGCAGGAGCTCGCCCGCATCCGCTGCCCCGACTGCGGCATGAGCTTCGTCGAGTTCCGCAGCCAGGGCCTGCTCGGCTGCCCCAACGACTACGACGTCTTCGGCGAGGCCCTCGCCAGCGTGATCGAGCGGGCCCAGGACGGACACACCCACCACACCGGCGCCGCACCGGGTCACAAGACCCCCGTCCGCTCCGTCCAGGAGGAGCGGCTTCGCCTCCAGCGCGAGCTGCGTGAGGCCGTCGAGGCCGAAGACTACGAACGCGCCGCCCAGCTCCGGGACAGAATCGGGGAGATCCACAAGAAATGAACCTTGACGACCTCCTCCCGACGCTCGGCGAATGGCTGGCCACCGGCGGACCCATGAGCGACGTGGTCATCTCGTCGCGCATCCGCCTCGCCCGCAACCTCACTGGTTTTCGCTTCCTCTCCAAGGCCACCCGCGATGACCGCCGCCAGATCGAACGCACCCTGTTCGAAGCCATCAGCGCCAGCGATTTCGGCAAGGACACCTTCTACGTCGACGTCGACAAGAGCGATCCCCTCGACCGCCAGCTCCTCGTCGAGCGCCACCTCATCAGCCGCCAGCACGCCGAGGGCGAGGGCAACCGCGGCGTCGCCATCTCCGCCACCGAGACGCTCGCCCTGATGATCAACGAGGAAGACCACCTGCGCGTCCAGGTGCTCCGCCGCGGTCTCAACCTCGATGACGCCTGGACGGAGATGACCTGCGTCGATCGGGCCCTCAACGGCCTGGTGAGCTTCGCCTACCACAAGCAGTTCGGCTATCTCACCGCCTGCCCGACCAACGTCGGAACCGGCCTGCGCGTCTCGGTGATGCTCCACCTGCCCGCCCTCAAGCTGACCAACGAGATCGAGAAGGTCTTCCGGGCGGCCAAGGACATGCGCCTGGCCGTGCGCGGCCTCTACGGAGAGGGGACCGAGGCCGTCGGCGATTTCTTCCAGATCTCCAACCAGACCACGCTCGGCCAGACCGAAGAGGAGATCCTCAACGGCTTCAAGGGCCAGGTCATCCCCGCCATCGTCAAGTACGAGCAGAAGGCCCGCCGCGTCCTCAAGACCGACCGCCAGATCGCCCTCGACGACAAGGTCTGGCGGGCCCTCGGCCTGCTCGAGAACGCCCGCACCCTGACCAGCGAAGAGGCCCTTTTCCTGCTCTCGCACCTGCGGATGGGCGTGCTGCTCGAGCGGATCAAGCACATCGATCTGGCCACGATCAACGAGCTGTTCATCGCCTCCCAGTCCGCCCACCTGCAGAAGCGCTGCGGCCAGCGGCTCGAAGGCGAAAGCCGCAGCATCGCCCGCGCCGAGCTGATCCGCCAACGCCTCCGCAACTCGCGCCACAGCGACAACTGACATGTTGAATGACGGGGTCTCGACCCGCCAGGTGGCTGCTTGGAGGTAATCGACCTCCCGCGCAAACTGCCGTGGCTCACTCTGATTTCATGACTTGGGTTTCATTCGTCATCCTGATCTCGTCATTCGGATTTGCCGCCGCTGACCGGGTCCCGCAGCGCACGAAAGCCCCTCCTTGCTCCAGCCCCACCTGCGCCACGGACACGATCAGCCACCACGCCGCCCCGAGCCAGACCACCATCACCGGCACGAGCAGCCGCAGCTCCACCGGGTGCACGGTCATCAGGTGGGCCATGATCCCCACGCTGCTGGAGACCACGAACAGCCCCGCGAACCGTGCCCGCCGGACCGCGAGGCTCGCCAGCACCCCGGCCGCCCCCGCCAGGCCCCACCACGGCTCGAACCGCGATTCAAACGGCCGGCCGCGGACGATCCGCGATGTCCCGATCCACTGCCGCCGCAGGACATCGCCCCACGTGTGATGCGTGAACAGGTACGCCAGCGGAGACAGGGGATCCCCCACATAGAGATCTCGGCGCCATGCTTCGTACGAGGGCATCGCCAGGCCCGGCGGCGCCCCGGATTGAAACTCGATGTTGGCGTGATACCGGGCGTCGCGCTTCTCCAGCGCGAAGGCGTCGCCGTACGTGCGATACTGGTTGACGTAGAACGGTGAAACGATCACGACCGGCAGGAGCACCGCTACGGCCGCCCGAACGCCCCGCCACCGGCGGTACACGATCGCCCAGATCACCATCGCCAGGAGCGGCAGCACGAACGTATTGCGCAGCAGCAGAAGCAGCCCGCCCGCCGCCCCGGCCGCCGGAGACCGCCACGGCCGGTCCTCGCCCGCCAGAAGCAGAAACAGTACCGCCATCCACAGGCACACGCCCGCCTCTTCGCGCAGCCCCTCGCAGCACAGGTCGATCAGGTACGGCTCGACGGCCAGCATCCCCGCCGTCAGCACGCCCGCCAGCGGGTGCAGCAGCCGCCCGAGCGACCAGCCCGCCAGCGGCACCATCGCGATCCCCAGGCACCAGCTCAGCACGCGCATCGAATCGTCGGTCCCGCCCAGCGCCCGCACGATCGGAGCGTTCACCGCTGGCCACAGCGGCGACTTGTGTCCAGCCGCAAACGGGTTGGCCGTCCGCAGCGCCTGCTGTCGGTAGTATTCCACGTCAGGCTGGAGGTCCCGCTCGGAGGAATCTAAAACCTCCTGCAGCCGGTAGGTCCGCAGGTACGCCCCGGTCGCCGTGACGACCGCCAGTGCGACGGCCATCGCCCCCGCCGGCCAGACCCGCCGCGCGATCACCCCGCGCCCGACCCCCACCCCCGTCCACACCAGCACCAGCGCCGCCGCCACATCCAGCGCCGCCGCGCCATCGGCGGCCATCCGCACCGCCAGCACCGCGACCCACCCGCCACCGCCTGCCAGCCCGTTGATCATCCGCGACGCGGCCAGCGGCAGGTAATACCCCATGACCGCCAGGCAGCCCAGAAGGATCACAGTGCTGGCATCGAAGGGGACAATCATGGAAAGACCCGTCAGGTACTGCAGCGATCGAGCACTCCGTGAGGCGCTGGAAGCTGGCTCCCGTCCAAGACTCAGGACTCAACCCACATTTCTAGGCACTGCGACACAATACACTCTTGCAGGCTTTGGGGCACGCTGAGCACTCAAAACCGCAGCGCCCGAAGGTACTGAGTGAAAGCTGTCCCGCCGAAAACATGGGCTGCCAGTACTTCGATTTCAACCGCGAAGGCTGCATCGATTATGACGACATGGATGTGCTGTTTGACCACATGACGGGCTCGCTCACCTGCAGCAGCCCGCCGAGCGCGTCGGGCGGCGAGTTGATGATGGGCGGATCTCCGCCGGAGCCAGGGTCGCATCCGCCGGGGGCGGCGTTGGGGCTGGCCGTGGATCTGCTGCTCCAGCAGCAGAGCATCAACGTCTGGGCGGACGGGCAGATCACGCCCAACGAGATCATGCCGCTGGCCGAAGTCTACGCGGCGGCCATGGGCGTCCCGTGGCCATAACGGCCTCCCCTCGCCACACTTGCCACGGGCGACCCCCTGTGACGAGAGGGATTGGGGCCGATCTGGAAGCCAGATCGCTCTCATTGCGTGGTATAATGATGTCCGGAGACGCGGAGACGGGATGCCAGAGGGAGGTGGATGGATGTACAGGCCTTTCGCGATTTCTGCGCTGCTCGTGGTCCTCGGCGCTGTCCCTGCGTCCGCCGAGCAGCCGTACTTCCTGGGCCTGGGCGACCTGCCCGGCGGCTCGCACAACAGCTTCGCCGCGGCTGTCACCCCGGATGGTTCTGCTGTCGCTGGATTCGGTATCTCAGCCACCGGCCGCGAGGCTTTCCGCTGGACGGCGGCCACCGGCATGGTCGGACTGGGCGTGTTCCAGGGACCGTCTCCCACCGCTTCCAGCACCACCGAGGCCCATGCGATCTCCGCGGATGGTTCCGTCATCGCCGGTCTCGCGACCTACAGCATCGCCTGGGGCGCATTTCGCTGGACTGAGGCGAGCGGCCTCGTCGATATCGGGCGGCTTTCGACGTTGTCCCTGACGACGGGCGCTAACGGCATATCGGCCGACGGCTCCGTCATCGTCGGATTTGGCGAAGTCGTGTCAGATGACGGATTGACGGGCTGGACCGAAGCGTTTCGCTGGACGCAGGATGGCGGCATGGTAGGACTCGGCGATCTGCCAGGAGGAATGGACTATAGCGTAGCGTATGCGGTCTCTGCCGACGGCTCTGTAGTTGCCGGGGTCAGCGTATCAGGCTCAGGAGGGGAGGCGTTCCGGTGGACAGAGGCAGAAGGAATGGTCGGTCTCGGCGATCTCCCAGGTGGCGAATTCCGAAGCCTCGCATACAGCGTCTCTCCCGATGGCCGATACATCGTCGGTGAGAGCAATTCTTTCGGTGATCAGGCCTTCCTTTGGTCGGAAGACTCGGGCATGATTGGGCTAGGCGATTTGCCTGGTGGGACTTTTCTCAGCAGAGCGTTCGGAGTCTCAGCAAACGGGACTGCTGTCGTCGGACATAGCCACGCCACAGACGGAATCAGAGCCTTCATCTGGGACGCCGCTCACGGCATGCGGGACCTGCGTGACGTGTTGATCGGCGATTTTGGCCTGAACCTCGCGGGCTGGACGCTCGTGGAGGCGCGGGCGGTCACGCCCGACGGTAAGACCATCGTCGGCAGCGGGTTCAATCCTCTCGGCCAGCAGGAAGCGTGGATCGCGCATATCCCCGAACCATCCGGATTGCTGCTCATGACGTGGGGAGCCGTCTTCTGCATTCGGCGGAATCGCGGCAGTGGTTTGGCGGGCGTCGGCCGCAGAGGGCCGGCGCTACAATGACTGCTCGTCCGCCACGGGGGGCGGACGCAAGAGTCGTTGACCGTCCGCCACAGGGGGCGGACGCTACAGGCACTCTTCGTTGCCGGAGCCGCAATCCGGATCCGCAATTCGCAATCCGAGATCCGCGATGTTCACAGCATTCCGCTTTGCCGGGCGTAGGCGAACACGCCGCCAGCTTCGATGATGGGGGCGACGTCGCCGAGGGGTTTGAGCGCGTGCTGTCGCCCGCTCGTGCGGTTGCGAAGCACACCCGCCTGGGTGTCGATTTCCAGTTCATCGCCGGTCTGGGTCTGCTCGACGAGCCGCTCGACGCTCTCGAAGGGCACGAGGTACCCGCCGTTGACCGAGTTGCGGAAGAAGATCCGGGCGTAGAACTCGGCGACGACGGCCACCACGCCGGCCTCCGCCAGGGCGAGCGGGGCGTGCTCGCGCGAGCTGCCGCAGCCGAAGTTCCTGCCGCCGATGACGATGCGGTAGGGGCTGCTCGTGTTCTTCGGGTCCGTCTGATCGACAAACGTGACGTGCCCCCTGGGCAGGCCGGCCTGGGCCTCCGGCACGCCGCTCAGGGCAAACCGCCCGAACTGCTTGCGCTCCTCCGGGATGGCCGGGTTGTACATGAGGTACTGGGCCGGAATGATCTGGTCGGTGTCAATATCGTCGCCGAGAACGTACGCCTTGCCCGTGATGACCTTGTCCATCGCACTCCCCAATGCCTGAGCCGTCGAAGAAGCCGTGATTATAAGGCCAGACCGGCTGTAGGTCCCGTCTGCCCTTGACAAAGGTGGTTGTCAAGGGTCTGCCGGACGGGAC
>CAZQEN010000374.1:0-7363 GCA_964591605.1 uncultured Planctomycetales bacterium | reverse complement strand
GGGGTCTTCGATTTCGAAGAACTCCTCGGGCTGGAAGCCGAACAGGCCGGCCAGGACGACGGTGGGGAACTTCTGGAGTTTGGTGTTGTAGGTTTCGACCACGTTGTTGTAGTGCTGGCGGGCAAAGCCGATCTTGTTTTCGGTGCTGGTCAATTCTTCCTGAAGAGCGGCGAAGTTCTGGTTCGCCTTCAGGTCGGGGTAGGCCTCCGCCACGGCGAAAAGCTGCCGCAGGGCGCCGGTGAGCAGGTTTTCGGCCGCCGCCTGCTGGGCGACGCCGGTGGCGGCGATTCCCTGGTTGCGGGCCGCGATGACCCGCTCGAGCGTCTCCTTCTCATGGGCGGCATAGCCCTTCACGGTCTCCACGAGGTTGGGGATCAGGTCGTATCGCCGCTTGAGTTGGACGTCGATCTGGCTGAAGGCGTTCTTGACCCGCATCCGCGCCTGGACGAGTCCGTTGTACATGGCGACGACGAGCAGCACGACCACGAGGGCGGCGCCGACGGCAATCCAGGTGCCCAGCATGTCAGGTCTCCTTGAACCACGGGTCGTGCCCCAGAATAAGCACCCCGGGCGGGTGTGTCGATGCGCCTCCCCTGCCCGCTTCGTCAGCAAACGGGCTTGGCCGTTGTTTCGGGAGCGGGCCGGGACCCATGGGGAGGCTCGCACGGGCAGCGTCGGCTTCGCCCGGCGAAGCTGACGCTGCCACCCCGCCCAAACTGCCACGGACTCTCTGCTGCCCCCGGCCCTCATTGACGCTGGTCGCGGCCCATGTTAGAGATAAATGTGAGGGGGTACCGCAACACCGTTTTTCTCCCGGAGCCGTCGTGAAACCCTATCTTCCAATCGCCATCGCTGCCGGACTGGTGGTGGCCGGCCTTGCCCTCGGTTTCTTCCTGACGCCTGCCCTGGCCCCGCCGGATAGCCGGGTTCGCGCGGAGATGGAGGACAAGATTGCCCTCGCCCAGGCCATGCTGGCCAGTTACTCGCCGACCGATGCCGACCTGCTGCGTCGATTCGACACGGCGGTGACTTCGCAGCCCAGCACGCCCGAACAGGCGGCCACCCCGCTCGACGAGCAGGTCAAAACCGCCCTTGAGCAGCGCAAGAACCTGATCTCCGACGCCCGGAACCTGATCCAGGAGGCCATCGGGACCCAGGTGGGCGAGGCCTCGGGGGCCTCCAGCGCCGCGGCCACGCGGCTCCAGACGGTGATCCTGATCGAACAGGCCCAGATCCTTCGCCGGGAGGCGGGGCTGCACTGGCGCCTCGCGGCCGAGGCCCGCAAGCGGGTGGCGGACGTGCTGGCCCACTGGACGGCGGTCGATGCCCAGGCCCGCTCGCTCGAAACCGCGCTCAAGGGCGAGGGTATGCTTCCTCAGCATGCCGCCCCGGCGCCCGCACCCGCCGCTCCAGCGGCACCCGCCGCGGCCGGACCCACGGAGCATTCGAGACTCGGCACCCTGCTGGGCAAGTTGCTGGGCAGCAAGCGAAAACCCGCATCCGAGCCGGTGACGGCCGCCACCGAGCCCGTTGCTGCTCCTCCACAGACCAGCCCCGCCACCGCAGTGGTCGAGGCCCCGGCGGTCCCGCGCCCGGCCGGCCCCCCCACCTGCACGCTCGACAGCTCGATTGAGGAGATTCTCGCCCGCCAGACGCAATCCCCCGAGCAGCGGCTGGCCGATCTGCGGCTGTGCCGCGTGCACGTTCAGGAGCGACTCGCCCAGGCCCAGCAGCAGGCCGATGCTCTGGCTCCGCAAGTGCAGCAGGTCCGCCAGCAGATCGATGGAGCGAAGGCTCAGGCGGACGCCGCCCAGAAGAAGATGCTCGAACTCGAGCGCAGCGGCGTGGACGCCACCGAGCCCGGCTCACTCGAGCGGTTCACGAAAGCCTACACCGAGGCATCGACCGCGTATCGGAAGGCTCTGCGTACGATTTCGATCCTGACGGCCGGCTCCAGCAGCACGCCGCTGATCTCGCCCGAGGAGCAGGAGATGCTCCCGCAACCGGCGATCTCCGTCGATCCCGCGTTAGAGAAGGAGCAGCGCGGCGTGCTCGCGCTCGAAAGCGACCTGTCGGCCATGCAGGCCCGCATCGAGACCGAGAAGAAGCTCCTCGAGCAGGTCGACAAGGCGATCGATCGGATGACCCTATCGCAGGCCAAACTGAGCGAGTACCTGGCCGGCCAGAGCGGTTTGCAGGCGAGCCGCCAGGTACTGGTCCAGGAGCTCACGGTTGCCGCGCGGGAGGCGGTCGCCGAGGCGATCCAGGCGTATGACCTTGAGTCCCAGGCGATGGAGATGCTGGACGGGCAGGCCCGGAATGCCGCCCAACAGGCCGGGCGGGCCGCGTCCGGCGGGGGCGATCGCTTCGTGGCCGGGGCGGCGAAAGCCCTGGAGGGCGACATCGACGCCGCCCGGGCGCTCGTGCTCTCGCAGCGGATCGCGGGCCTCGAGAAACATGGTCAGATGCTCGAGTCCATTGAGCCCGCGGGTCTTGCGGCTCCGGCGCTGCTGCCGGCGCCGGCCCCCGCGGCGGATCAGCCTGCCGGGGGCCGCGAGTGGGCCACTGCCGCGAAGGCGGCCCTCGCGGCGATCGAAACCACCCGCAGCGAGGGAATCAAAGCGGCCACTGCGGCCATCGAGAGCTACCGGAGCGCGGCCAACGATACCAAGGAGCTCTGGACCCTCCACACCGAGATCGCTGCGGTGGAATACGTGCTCGGCAACCTGGCCACGGGTCCCGAGGCGGAGAAGCACCTGGCCAATGCCCGCCGCGAGTTCGACCTGGCCACGCGAGATCGCCGCGATCGTCCAGAGGTTCAGGCGCTGCGCCCCATCTACGACAAACTCGCCCAAGCCAGGTAGCCCCACCGCCCGCCCGCCGACGCGCTTCGGAGCCCTGTGCGCCCTGTGCATCGCCTTCTCACCGCCACTCGCGGATTCCCTGATTCTCTCTGCATCGCCACACGGCTCGCGAAAGATTGCGCGGGGGGATGGCCAATCACTCAAGGGGCAGATGCTCCGGCAGCCGGCATTCCGAACGGAGCGGACGCCAGATGATAGAAGCGCCGGCGTTCCGCAGAGCGGGGGCGGTCCGTGGGGGCCGTCCCCCCTCCTTGCGCCGCTGCGCGGCAGAGGGGTGGGTCCTTTCTGCCGGACAGGACCTCGAACGACGGAACGTCCCCCGCGCATCAGGTCCGGCCCGGCAGGCCGGACCTACGGGGCGGCCGTCCGTTGGATGGCCAACTCTAAGCAGGAACGCAGAAAGAGTTCCCCGGGGTGGCTTGGGCGATGTACTCATTGCCCGTGCACATGAAACCCGGGCAGCGAGTACGTTCCCCATCGAACGTCCCCCGTGCATCAGGTCCGGCCCGGCAGGCCGGACCTACGGGGTGGCTGTCCATTGGGTGGCCAACTCTGGCTGACGGGAGGGTTGCGCCGGGTGGCGGGGTTCTGCCCACGCCCCGTACACTGTTCCGATGAATCCGACGGCTGTCTCTGGCCCCCGGCACGATCCGTATGCCGCCCTGCGCGTGCGGGATTATCAGCTCTTTCTGCCCGGCAACACGCTTGCGAATCTCGGCATGCGCATGCAGACGGCGGCCGTCCTGTGGGAGATCTATGAGCGCACCGGCTCTGCCCTGCACCTGGGGTACGTCGGGCTCATCCAGATCCTGCCGGTGATCGCGCTGGCCCTGCCGGCCGGCCATGCCGCCGATCAGTTCAGCCGCCGGCGGATCCTGATGATCGCGGAGGTGGTCATCGCCGTCTGCTCGCTCGGCCTGGCGGTCAACTCGCTCGCGCTGGGGAACGTGCACGCGATTTACGGCCTGCTGCTGCTGACCGGGATCGCGCGGTCGTTTCAGCAGCCCGCCAGGGCCGCCCTGGTGCCGCTGATCGTGCCGCGCGAGCGCTTCAGCAACGCGGTGATGTGGAACACGACCGCCTTCCAGGTCTCTTCGATCGTCGGGCCGGCGATCGGCGGGCTGCTGATTTCCATCTTTCACAGCGCGACGACGGTGTACGTGCTGGATGCGTTGTTCGCGATCCTGTTCTTCGTGACGCTCGCCATGATCCGCAGCGGGATCCGTCCGCCGCGCACGCTCGAAGCGCTCACGCCTGGCTCGCTGCTGGCGGGGGCGGCGTTCGTGTACCGCAACAAGATCGTGCTGGGGGCCCTGACGCTCGATCTGTTCGCGGTGCTGCTGGGCGGGGCGGTGGCGCTGCTGCCGATCTATGCGAAAGACATCCTGCACGTGGGGCCGCGCGGGTACGGGTTCATGGAGGCCGCGCCATCGGTCGGGGCCCTGCTCATGTCGTTCGTGCTCGCCCATCTGCCGCCGATGCGCCGGGCCGGGCGAACGCTGCTGGGCTGTGTCATTGGTTTCGGAGCGGCCACGATCGTTTTTGGCCTGTCGCGCAGTTTTCCGCTGTCGCTGGTCATGCTTTTCCTCACCGGCGTGTTCGATACGGTGAGCGTGGTCGTGCGGCATACGCTCGTGCAGCTTCTGACGCCCGACGAGATGCGCGGGCGGGTCTCCGCGGTGAACGGCCTGTTCATCGGGATCTCCAATGAGATGGGCGGCTTCGAGTCGGGGCTTGTGGCCCACTATTTCTCGCCGACGTTCTCCGTGGTCGGCGGCGGCATCGGCACCATTGTCGTCGTGATTCTCGCGGCGCTGCTCTGGCCTGAACTCCGCCGCTACGGCCGACTGGGCGAAGGGGCGCCGCCCAGTCAGCAGATCCCCCCCGCCGAGACGGGCCTGGGCGAGGGCGTCGAGGAAGAGGAGCCGGTGGCGGATACGCCATGAATGGGCATCGATCCGGGAAGGCCCAAGTGAGCGGCATCGCAGGTCATACCAGGAAACGGCGTCGATTCCGGTGGTGGGGAATCGTCGTCGTTCCCGCAGTGGCTGCTTCCACTCTTCTGGGCCTGCTGATGGGAGTCCTGCTGGTGCGCAGCTTCTGGCTCTCGGATCGTTTCTTTCTCAGCCGAGATGACGAACGCCTGCAATCTGGGGCGAGCACGGGACTTGGCGGCCTTCATCTCTGGTTTGCACACGGTTGGCACGCACGAGAGTACCCCTACCCGATGCGCGACATCACCAGCCTGTCCACATGGTTTCCTCCTGAGTATCCATACGAGCGGCCACCATGGCCGAGCCGAATCGAGAAAGGGAAGGGAGATTTGTTCAAAGGACTTGGCTTCCAGATCTCACACCGACTGTCGATTGTTCCGTCTGAGTTCTGGCATGAACGCTTCATTGTCGTAGTGCCGCTGGTGGTTCCGTTATTCCTGTTCGCGATCCCGCCCTGGATCTGCTGGCGGCGGCGCAGGGAAACGAGACGGCGGATCCGCCAGGGCCTGTGTCTGGAATGCGGCTATAACCTGTACGGCGGGCTGACGATCTGCCCGGAATGCGGAACTCCACACGCTGCGACGCCGGGTGCAGCGACAGGGAATCCGACGGGTGCGTGACACTTTGGGCGGGGTGGCATGGGCAGTTTCGGCTTCGCGGAGCGAAGCCGAAGCTGCCCGTGTGGGCCTCCCCACGGGTCCCGGCGCGCCGGGACCCATGCCACCCGCCGATTCTGTCGCGGACGCGAATCCGACCGTCTGAAGAACGCCTGCTTGTCAGCCCTGTTCACAGTCTTTACGCTGATTGATTGGTCTGCACTGCGGAAAGACGATTCTCGTTCTGCGCAACGGGGTGGAATTGAACGGTTCGCGATCCATACGAATCCAGGGGGCCAGGCAGCACAACCTCAAGAACATTTCCCTGGAGATTCCGCGCGACCGGCTGGTGGTGATCACCGGCCTGTCGGGGTCAGGCAAGAGTTCGCTGGCGTTCGACACGATTCACGCCGAAGGGCAGCGGAAATACATCGAAACGCTCTCGACGTATGCCCGCCAGTTCCTCGAACAGCTCGCCAAGCCCGACATCGAGCACATCGAGGGCTTGCCGCCGACGATCGCCATCGAGCAGCGCAGCGGCGGGGGCGGGCCGCGGTCGACCGTCGCGACCACGACCGAGATCTACGACTACCTTCGCCTGCTCTATGCCCGGGTGGGTGATCCGCACTGCTGGGTCTGCGGGCGGCCGATCGAGCGGGCCTCGCCCTCACAGATCGTGGATACGGTCCTGGGGATGCCCGAAGGAACGCGGGTCATGGTGCTCGCTCCGGTGGTCCGCGGCCAGCGCGGCGAGCATCACGAGGTTTTCCGCGACATCCAGCGGCAGGGCTTCGTCCGCCTGCGCATCAACGGCGAGATGTACGACATCAAGGCCCTGCCCCGGCTCGGCAAATCACGCAAGCACAACATCGAAGTCGTGGTCGACCGGCTCGTGCTCAAGCCCGGCGTCGCCTCGCGTCTGGCGGAGAGCGTGGCGGTGGCGCTGCAGACGGGCGGCGACACCGTCATCATCAGCTCAGAATCGGCGCAGGATGCAGGGCAAGGCGGGCAAGCAGGTTCCGCCTGCCGGGCGGAACCTGCGAACGCAAGGCTCTCGCCTGGATCAGGTCCCGCCCGGCAGGCGGGACCTGCCTGGACCGATCACCTGTTCAGCGCCCGCTACGCCTGCCCCGCGCATCCGGAGGTGAGCCTGCCCGAGCTCTCGCCGCGGTTGTTCTCGTTCAACTCGCCGCACGGCGCGTGCCCGACGTGCAGTGGACTCGGGAACATCCTGGAGTTTGACGAGGACCTCGTCGTGCCCGATGTGTCGCTGTCGCTGGCCGCGGGGGCGATTCGGCCGTGGCGGCTCGGCAAGCGCATGAGCCCGGCCTACACGCGGCTGCTCGAGGAGTTCTGCCTGAGCTTCGGCCTCTCGCCGGACGTGCCCTTCGAGAGCATCCCCGCCGACCTGCGGCGCATCCTCATGCACGGCACGACCGCGGACGACGGGGCGAAGCACGGCGCGACATTCGAAGGCGTGCTGCCGAACCTGAAGCGCCGCTGGGAAACGACGGAGAACGAGTCGGTCAAGGAGCGGCTGCATGCGTATTTGAGCGAGCGCCCGTGCGAAGCCTGCGGCGGATCGCGCCTGCGCCCGGAGGCGCTGGCCGTCCGCATCGCCGGCCGGAACCTGCAACAGCTCACGGAAATGACCGTCGAGACGGCCCACGCGTTCCTGTCGTCGCTGCCGCTCGAGGGCGAGCGGCGAGTGATCGCGGATCAGATCCTCCGCGAGATCGTTCAGCGGCTGACCTTCATGATCGACGTGGGCGTCGGCTATCTGAGCCTCAACCGCTCAAGCATCACGCTGTCAGGCGGCGAGGCGCAGCGCATTCGCCTGGCGACGCAGGTGGGCAGCGGGCTGGTGGGCGTGTGTTACGTGCTGGACGAGCCGACGGTCGTCCTGCAC
>CAZQEN010000373.1:0-7402 GCA_964591605.1 uncultured Planctomycetales bacterium | reverse complement strand
CGCGGCGTGAATCTTGCCGGAGGGGTCGATCACACGCTTGGCGTGGAAATCGCCGTAGAGCACGTTGTAGCTGCCCAGGTGATAGCCCTCGTAGATCTTGTGGTTGCCCTCCCACTCCGAGGCGAAATATCCGTCGGAGACCAGGGCGTGCACGGGATGCATGCCGCGCGATCGGCGGGGAAAGGGGCCGAGGAACGAGGGGTCGGGGTCGGCCGGCTCGGTGAGGTAGACCCAGTAGGGATACTCCGCGGCGTCGGGGACGTTGCCGTAGCGGATGCTGCCTTCCGGATAGAGATCGCGGCCGGCGTCGCGCGGCGATCTGGCCGGCAGCAGCGGCAGCCCGTAGCCGTACGACGTGAAAGGCGAGCCCGGAAAATCGTGCGAGTTCCAGTTCTGCGGGTCCGACTTGAGCGGATGCTGGAACCGCTGGAGGAAGACGGTCTCGCCGTTCGGGCCGTTGCCGTCGACGGCCTTGTTGTTGGGGCAGTAGAAGAGCTTGACCTGCTTGCCGGTGTAACGGGGGTAGAGCACGCCGAGGTTCACGGTGGTCCAGTCTTCCCAACTCGGATGCACGCCCTTCCTGAACCCCAGGTAATACTTGCCCTCCATGAGCGTGAAACGGAACGAACCGGCCCAGGGGAGAACGGCCCGGTTTTCGCTCGAGTAGCCCGAGAGACCGATGCCCTGCTGCTTGAGATTCGAGAGACAGACGGCCGCCCGCGACTGCTCGCGGGCCCGCGAGAGGGCGGGCAGCAGGACGGCCACCAGCAGGGCGATGATGGCGACGACGACGAGGACTTCGATGAGGGTGAAGGCGGCGCGCGCTCCCAGAGGGCGTCGCGCTCGCGCTGCTCGAGCGGCGTTCGACAGGCTGCCCAGCATTGCGTTCCTCCGTGTTCCTGCCGGCCGGCGGGGGTCCCGCATTGAGACGCCCGTCGTATTGCCCACGTCAGAGATGTTCCCGTCGGCTCCGCCGGGATCGTTCCCGGATCAGATGTGGCCCAAGACCATTATACCGTCGACAGAATCGCGTCAATAGCGTTAACCAAATTGCCCGGAGAGCCCGGGTCGGTGGCTCGTGGGGCGGGCGTTATCGCTCAGAACCCGCCGCGGGAGCGGCAAACGGGGCACGGCCGGTACTGCCGAACTGCCCTCGCTGCCGCGGGGGGTTCTGAAAGAGGCGCCCTCTGAAATCTCACGCGCCGTGCGGCCCGGGGGCAGGTTCTGGCGGAGCGGCATCGGTTTTTGGATCTGCTGCCGGGCCGCGCGAGGCCTCTGGGTGTATAACAGTTCGTGATGCTCTACCTCCTGCTCCTGGGTGTTGTCGGGGGTGCAGCTCTTGTGCTGCGCGGCTGGCGCGGTTACCGCGTCGGCCAGGAGCCATTCTGTGCGAAGTGCGGATACAACCTGACTGGCGCCGGCAGTTCACGCTGTCCTGAATGCGGAGGGAGCATCTCTGCCCGCACCACCCTGCGGGGACGCAAACGGCTCAGCTTCAGGTCACTCATTCCGGGGTCTGTGCTGGTCGTCATATGTGGCGGTCTGGCGGTGGTCCTGCGGCTGCCGATGTTCCGCAACTACGACTGGTACCAGTTGCTACCGACGTCTCTGGTGTTGCGCGAGGCGCGGATGCCGGCCCTGGCGACGGCCGCGGGCGGTAACACGGCCACCCGCCAGTCAAGGGCCTTCCGGGAGTTGCGTCGGAGATGCGGCGCCGGCACGCTCCCGATGGCGGATCTGTTCGATGCGTACATGGTACACATGAGGCGGACCGTCTTTGACCCGCCCGACCTTCTGGAGGTAGAAGCCAGCGGCCTAATTATAACCTCTCTTTTCAATGGCGATCTCACGCCGGCTCAGGAGAGGGATGCCATTGATGGGCTGGTTCTGCTGGAGTGGCGAACGAGGCCACGAAGCAGCCTGCGCGCGGGGA
The DNA here is from genome assembly GCA_964591605.1 of uncultured Planctomycetales bacterium. Classification (GTDB taxonomy): domain Bacteria; phylum Planctomycetota; class Phycisphaerae; order UBA1845; family PWPN01; genus CAYLLT01. The sequence continues at coordinate 5,469 of CAZQEN010000373.1, read as the reverse complement.
TCCCACTCGAGTTTGATTTCGTCCGTCGCAAGCAGAGCATCCACCTGGAGGTCGAGTTGAAACGGGTGCGAGTCCTGCATGAGGATCGTGTCATTTCGGATGCGGTCGTGGACCAGAAGTTTAATGGCTACATTCAGCCGAAGAACATCGATCAGGTCTCTCTGGGGGCCGCGTTCAGCCCGCCGGTGGACCTTCTTGAGCGACGCGTGGTGCAGCATGGGGCGGTCCTGGAGCGGGTCTGCCGCTGGCGCACGATCATGAACGTCGCCGAAGCAGGCAGATATACATTTGAGGCGGATGTGGAGATCACCGCCTGGGACTCTGCAGGACGGACCGTCACGGGCAGGAACCGGCCCTTTTACCGTGAGCAGCGGACGCTACGAACCACCTCGCGCGCAGCGGATCTGGCCCCGGAAGCCCTGATCCGGCTCCGGAGCTCACCTGCACCGATGGTGCGATTGAAGGATTTTCGCTCCACCACGCGCACGAGCTGGCTGGTGGCGGATCCGAGGCTCTCGGTGCCGGTGGTGGGTGAGGCCTATGCGCATGGGGAATCCGCACATCTGATCGGTCCCGTGGAAATGCGGCCCGGGGTGTCGTGGCGATTGTTCTATGATCAGTTCATTGACGAAGCGGCGTATCTCTCGGGCGATGGTTCGCGGGTGTGGCTGGATCTGACGCGGATCGACCAGCCTTGTTCGAAGTTCACCGTGGAGCCCAGCGCGGTCCGGGCGGCGCAGACCGTTGATGTGGAGGAGATCTACCGGGACACCGTGACGTTCCCGCTGGAGAACTGACCGACCCGCGAGGTGCGAACGGGTGCTGCGGTCGGCGGGATGGAGAGGTCCTGCATGTCGATCTGGATGGTCCTCGGCGCGGCCGGGGTGGTCAGCCTGATCCTGCTCTACCTGGGCTTTCTTCAGGATCGCAGCCGGGGACGGCCGAGGTGTCCGAAGTGCTGGTACAACATGACCGGCGCCCCGAGCCTCGTCTGCCCGGAGTGCGGGCATGATGCACGTCAGTCGCGGCGGCTCTACAGGACGCGCCGGCGGCGGTGGGCGATCCCGTGCGCGGTCCTGCTCGTCGTCATGTGGGCGTACCTCTGGCAGGTCCGTGTGCGGGTGGTCGGACTGCGCGAATCATTGGCAGGCGCTTGGAAGCCGACAAGTTATCTGCTGCTCAGGCTGCCGCACTCCTCCTCGGAGGACCAGGGGGCCCTGGGCAACCGAATCAAGCGGTCCGGCCTGTGGCCGTGGGAGAGCTGGACCTTCCTTCTGCATTTCAATCGTCAGGTGTCCGCGGCGAGTCCAGGCCTTCCGTCCTGGGTTCATCTGGCAAGACCGGCCGCGGAGCACTCGCCGCGCGTGCTGGATCGCATGGTGGAACTGTGGGATGACAGCAACTCTGGACTGCGGCACCTCGCACAGGCAACGGTAGCCGAAAACTCGGCTGGCGTGACTGATACGCAGCTCTATCGCCTGCTGGACTGCGCAACCGAGTGGTCCAACTCCGTGGACAGCCACATCCATTCAGCTTGCCGTAGCATGCTGCTCGAGATGATGCGGCGGGATCCCTCGGGTTCTCGCGGGGGGACGCGAACAATCATCGAGGAGCTCGTTGCTCGGTGCGGTCACGTCGATGAACAAGTGCAACGCAGCGCCCTGGTCCATGTGGGCATTTGTGCGGGGCTTCTGACGGGCGCAGACCTTTCGCGCCTCCTCGATGTTGCTCTGCGCAGATTCACGCGATTTCACGACGGTCCCACGGATTACTTTCTGACGGAGATGGTCCGTCGCAGGCGCCGCGAATTCCGCGACCAGATTGCCCGTTGGGTGGCTGATCCGTCGCCGGAAGACCGGTGGCGACCGAAGATGTTCCCCGAACTGGTTACGGCGCTGCGGAGAATCGAAGGCGAGCACGATCCCCTCCAGATCTTTGTGGAGGGTGCGCCGATGATCACCTGCCGGGCGGCCAGCCTGCCCACGGTACACGTGACGATTCGCAACGTCGATGCGGCCGGCGCGGCGATTGGATTTCAACGAGGGGGCGATGATCGCAGCGGACGACCGGCGAGGTGGCGATTCGACGTGCGGGATCAACGAGGGCACTGTCATCCAATCAAACAGCTCCGATCTGACATGGGCGGTGGCATTTCCGTCTTTGACGTGCTGAAGTACGGGGAGTGCTACGAGACGGATCTCGACATCAACAAGTTTCTGGAGCCGCTGCCGCCGGGGCGGTACCGCGTGGTCGTGCAGTATCACAATTCGCACACAATCGCGGACGATGAAGACGCGTCGAACCGGATCATGTCGGTCTCGGAGCCGTTCGAGCTGATCGTGCGGCGGTAAGCGGACATCGCCGAACCCCTCTGCCGCGGCCGCAGGCCTTGAATGGACAGTCTTCCGCGCATCGGCTATTTTGGTGAATGTTCGGGAGACAACCCATGACAAGACTGAGAGGCGGCGCGCTGCGTGCGTTGGCGACGCTGGCGCTGGCTGCGGCTTTGATTGGATCCGAGGGCTGCCCGACGGGCAGTCCGGTGAACCAAGCGCCCACGCTGGGGGGGGTGTCGGTGCCTTCCCCCGCCCTGGTGGGTGACCCGGTGACGGCCAGCGGCGAGATCAGCGACGCCGATGGTCAGGTGAAGCTGCGCGTCGAGTGGGGCGACGGCACCAGTGACGAGAGTGAGCTCGGGGCGGCGCGCACGCAGGCTTTTTCGCATGTTCTCACGTCGGCCGGCACGTTCACGGTCACGCTCACGGCGATCGACGACGCGGGTCAGGCCAGCAGCGCGCAAACGGCCTCGATCACCGTCACCAATTCGCTGCCGACGCTGGGAACTTTGTCGGTCAGCCGCGGTCGGACCGCCGGCGAGACGTTCGGGGTCATCACGCAGATTGCGGACCGTGAGAACCGGGTCAAATTGCGCGTTGACTGGGGCGACGGAGTCGTCGACGAAACCGAACTGGGTAACAGCCGCACGTTGACGATCACCCACGTGTTCACGGCCTCGGGCACGTTTGCGGTGACGTTCACGGCGATCGACGACGTCGGCCAGGCCAGCGAACCCCAAACGGTGCAGGTGACGATCCCGCCTGCGGACGATCCCAACGTGAATCAGCCGCCGACGCTGGGGGCCGTGGCCGTCGATCCCGCGGCCCAGGTCGGGCAGATCGTGACAGCCAGCGCCGAGCTGCTGGATGCCGAGAATCAGGTGAAACTGCACGTCGACTGGGGCGACGGCAACAGCGACGAAAGCGGGCTGGGCCTGAGCCGGACGCAGTCCCTGACACACCAGTACGGGGCGGCCGGCACGTTCACGGTGACGTTCACGGCCGTCGATGATGACGGCCAGACGAGTGCGCCCAGCACCGCGCAGACCACGATTGCTCCTTTTTCTGGCAACAACCAGCCGCCGACGCTGGGTACGGTCTCGGTGACGCCTCAGGCGGACTTCGGCCAGAGCGTCACGGCGACGGCCGACCTGGTCGACACGGAAAACGAGGTCAAGCTGCGGATCAACTGGGGTGACGGGGCGACGCAGGACAGCCCGCTGGGAGCAAGCCGCACGCAGTCACTCACCCATCTGTATGCCAAAGATGGGACGTTCACCGTCACGTTCACTGCGGTCGACGGCGCCGATCAGGCCAGCGCGTCCAAGACGGCCGAGACGACCATTCTGCCGACCGACCAGATCACCAGCACCGCCAACAGCATCACCACGTCGGACGGGGGCGTGCGGAACGATCCTGAAGGCATCGCGGCCCCGGCGGCGGTCACCCGGATCACCTGGCGGGACTCGCGCGATGCCCCCCGGACGCTCGTGCTGGGCCCGTACCTGTACCAGTACGATTTCACGTTCGACGACAACACCCAGGTCGTCGCGCGGAGCGCGAATGACGATGCCTACGGGCATCCGGGATTCGGGTACGTGGTCTCCCACAACAACCAGAACGGCAATTCGCCGCTGGGCAAGCTCAACGTCCCGAGTTCGGTCACCACGACGGTTTTCACCGGTGCGCATCACGCGATCCACCGCGTGGAGCTGCTCTACGACCGCGACAAGGAGCTGGATGGCAAGGGGATCAAGATACCAGTGATCATCGAATGGCTGGTCGCGACGGGTCGGGATCATCCAGTCTGGGCCGTGACGTGGCGGACGGGACAGGCCGTCAACCCGAACAATGCTGACTTCGATGTGTACCGCATGGACGTGCGCGGGCCGTACGGCTCACTGAATTTCGACGGCGCGGCGGACAAGAACTCCGGCGATGCCATTGGCGGGGTCGCGTGGGGCGATTTCGGCCTGCGCTTCACGACCACGGACGCGGAGCTGACGCTGAACTCGCCATGGACCTACAACACGCCGAACACCGTGAACTTCACGCACACATGGACCAAGACCACGAACGCAGAAATGGGCATCGTGCAGACGCGTCCGCTGGACAAGGAGATGGGTTACCCGGATCGCGTCGTTGGACATGAGCGGGGCAGCACGTCGGCGGACAATTACCCCGACAAGGGCAACTGCAATGCCTTCGGTGACAATCGCAACTACGTCATGCCGTGCATCAACGGGTGGCCGTACCAGTTGATGAATTACGACTGGTCCGGGGCCAAGCTACCGGAGGACGCCACGGGGACGAAGCTGATCGCGTGGGGCTCGCCGTATGGCTGGCTTGGAGCGTCGAGTTTCAAGGTGTTCGACGGGTCCGCGGCAGACGGCCGGGGCGACCGGTCTTACGCGACGTTTATTGTGCTGGGCCCCCGATGCCGGTTCACGAACGGCGTGTGCGATCAGCCGGGCGACGTGGCGCTGACGATCAACGAGGTCGAGGCGCTGGCGGCGGCGGACATCAGCAACATCGGCCCGGGCTTCCTGGTCGATGAATTGCCGAAAGGTCCGGGCGCCGAGCAGGTCAAGACGGTCAACGAGGGGTACAATGACACCTACGCTGCCTACTACGTGCACGCGAACATCAACCAGGCCCGCTTCACCTTCACGCCGGCCGCAGGCCTGCCGGTCCCGAACCCCGTCTTCGTGGTGCAGAACTACACCACGACCGCCCGCCCGAAGATCACGGTGGACGGCAACGCCGTCAGCGTGAACAGCGGCGCCGCCGACTCGGGCGCGTTCGTCTCGCTCAACACGGCGACCGACGAACTCTGGGTGACACTGAACCGTACGGTCACGGCCGCAACGGAGATCGACATCGTGCCGTGAGCGTGGGGCGGCTCGGACGCCATCTCCCGGGGCGGCGCCCTCGTTGTTCGACACATCTCTGATGAGCCGATCCTGAGGGTCGCATGGCATTCGGTACGTGGATCGCCGCCGTTTGTGGCGCCCCGTTGGGGCTGAGGAGGCTGATGCGTCTGGATGCCCAGGGCGGCGCTCGCGGTGCTCGCTCTGCCCTGGGCTGTCCATGAAAGGCTCTCCGGTCAAGTGAATTCGGTTCTGCGCGCACT
>CAZQEN010000372.1:0-7459 GCA_964591605.1 uncultured Planctomycetales bacterium | reverse complement strand
ACGCCGCGCTGTTTCAGATCATCGCCCAGGCCGGTGGCCTTGCGGCGGCCGTTGTCGAAGAAGCCGCTGTAGCTGTCGATATCTCGGTCGGTGCCTTTCCGGAACGTGCGCTGGATGAGCATTGTGTTGAGGCCGGGCACGAAATCCGCTCCGCGCGTGCCGGCCACACAATGATCGGGCCAGAGAATCTGATCCAGGCCGTTCAACTGAATCACCTCCCCGACGCGCCGGCCGGGGTGCTGGCTGGCGAACGAACCATGATCGGCCGGGTGCCAGTCTTGTGTCGCAACGACAACCTCGAACCGCGGCATGAGCCGATTGATCACCGGCACGACCGCCTCACCTCCCGGCACTGCCAGGGCTCCTCCGGTCACAAAATCGTTCTGAACATCAACAACGATCAACGCTCTCATCGCCTCATTCCTTTGCACCATCTCGTTTCATCCCCATTTGAACCACGAAGACACGAAGCCACGAAGAAGAAGGTGAGTCGTCGATGTCTTGGATTCCTTCGTGACTTCGTGTCTTCGTGTTAAAATGCTTTCGCCCTTTCGCATGTTTGCGATCCTCAAATCTCAAAATTGAATCCACGTTTCGTCAATCGTTCGTACTTTTTGCGGTCGAACCGGTACAGCCGCGCCGCGCGGTGGGCGACGTCCTGTTCGATTTCGTCGAGTTCCTCGAGCACGTCCATGCTCAGGATCTTCTTGCGGAAGTTGCGTTTGTCGAGCTCGCGGCCCAGGATGATCTCATACATCCGCTGCAACTGCGTGAGCGTGAACTTCTCGGGCAGCAGCTCGAAGCCGATCGGCTGGTAGCGCACCTTGCCGCGGAGCCGCTCGTACGCCTTGTCGAGCACCTTGTCATGATCGAACGCCAGCTTCGGCGTGTCGCCGATGGCGAACCAGGCCGCGTTGCGGGCGTCGGTGTCGGCTTTCACCTTGTGGTCGCGCAGGTTCACGAGGGCATAGTGCGCGACGCTCACCACGCGGCCGCGCGGGTCGCGGTCCACGTCTCCGAACGTGTAGAGCTGCTCGAGGTAGATATTCGCCAGGCCGGTCTCCTCCTGCAGCTCGCGGCGGGCGGATTCCTCGAGCGGCTCGTCCATGTGGACGAACCCGCCGGGCAGGGCCCAGCGACCCGCGAACGGCTCGAGGTCCCGCTGAATGAGCAGCACCTTGAGATCTTCGTCGTCGAGGCCGAAGACGACGCAGTCCACCGTCAGCGACGCCCGGGGGTATTCTTAGGTGTAGGACAACACTAACCCTTTCGTGTAACTTGTACACTCTTATGGTGTATGATGGACACTAATTCAAGCGGGTGTGGTGGGATTTTTTTAACCATTGCTCGTGAGAACATTCGCGGGCGGGGGTTTCCGGCCAGTCGTGAGGGCTTTGCGTGTTCCCATCATCGTGACCCCACCCCGCAACAGAGCCCGACGCGCGAGCGAGGGGTTTCACGCGGAGGGCGACATCCTCCCGCGAACCCCTCGCTGGCGCTTCGGGCTCTATTGAGGGGCGGCCGCTACGGGCTTGGTGATTCGACGAGGGCGTTGAGGGCCGCCAGCTCGGTTTCGTAACCGCCCGAGAGGATCGGGAAGCGGCACCAGGTTTTGGGGTCCAGGTTTCGGTCGTCAAGGTGGAAGGAGGGTGCGTAGCGCTCGCGCTTCCACTGGTTGCGGGCCCAGAGGCGAAAGAAGCGGTCGATCCACGCGATCAACTGCCTCGGCTCGTATTGCGGGAAGTCGGCGCGGAGCAGGTGAAAGACCTCGATGGGCGTTTTCTTGTCGCCGATCGCGGCGTCCTCGACCGCGTCCAGCACGTCGTAGGGCATCAGGTCGGCTTCATCGGTCTGGCCGTGATCCGGCGGGCGGAGTTCGGCCGTGGGCTGCTGGTCGGTGACGGCCGACAACTGCGGGATCGGCCCGACGCCGGCGGGTCCCTGCGCCTGCATCCAGCGGAGCCAGCCTCGGATGAACGCCTTGCTGGCCCCGGCGATGGGGCTCAGGCCGCCGGAGGTGTCGCCGTCCATGGTGGCATAGCCGACGGCCGCCTCGGAGCGGTTGCTGGTGGCCAGAAGCAGGGCGTTCTTGAGATTCGCGAGCATCCAGACACCCGGTGAGCGGACGCGGGCCTGAATGTTCTGCAGGGCCAGGTCATCGTGCTGCCAGGTCAATTCCCGGCCGATGGCCCGAGCCACCATCTCCAGGTATCCCCGGTGGAGCCCGGTGATGTCGAATTCGAGATGATTGGAGCCGATCGCATCGGCCATCGTCCTGGCGGCGTGGCGGGTGGTCGATGAGCTGTTTTCGGTCGCCTGGTAGACGGTGGTCAACAGCTCCCGCACCCATGCCGCAGGCTCGCCGGCCGGCAGATTCAGGTACGCGAGTTTTTCGCGGAAGCCCTCTGCACCCAGGCTCTGGCAGCCGAGCCGGACCATCGCGGCCACGAGGCAGGCAATGGTGGTCGAATCCGCGCCGCCGCTCAGTGAGACCACGAAGCCGCGGGACCGGCTCTTGCGCAGGTAGTCGAACAGGCCCAGGGCGACGGCCCGCGTGAACTCCTCCTCTTTGAGCGACGGGCCTGCTTCCCAGGTCGGCGCGGCGATGTGCGGCCGCTCGGGGACCTCGGTTTCGATGCTCAGGGAGATGCGGATGCAACCGGGCTCGGCCGGGCCATCGAAGCGGGCCGGCTCGGTCTTCGATCGCTGCATGCGGGTCGCGTCGATGTCGACGACGGCGCTGGCGAGCACATGATCGGCATAGCTGAAGCGCGGCGTGGCGGCGAGCAGCTCGCCGTTGGAGGCGATCAGTGCGCTGCCGTCGTAAATCGCGCGCCCGGCCTCGTTGCCCAGAAGATTCGCGTAAACATAGGTGGCGGCGAACGCGCGCGACGCGTCGAGCACGAGCCGCCGGCGCACTTCGGACTTACCGAAGGCGAAATGACTCGCGCTGGGGTTGAGAATGAGGTCGATCGCCCGGTCGGCGAGTCCACGGCCGGGGCGGTTGGCGACCCAGGCGTCCTCGCAGATCTCGAAGCCGATGCGGATGCCGCCCACATCGAAGCACAGATCGCCGATGGGGTGCGTCTCACCGTCGAGCTCGATCATTGCGTGCACGCCTGAGGGCCAGGGTCTGAACCAGCGCGGCTCATAGTGCAGACCCTCGCCGGCCAGGTGCTGCTTGGCGACGAATCCGCGGATCACCCCATCGGCGACGACGCACACGGTGTTGAACAGGCTGTTGCGGAACATGACGGGCAGGCCGACCGCGACCACCATGCCCTTCGTCTCGGGCAGGATCTGCCGCAGACAGCGGCGGGCCTCGCGCCGCAGGCCGGCGGAGTAGAAGGCATCTTCGCAGCCGTAGCCGCAGAGGCACAGTTCGGGAAGGCAGAGCACGCGCACGCCGGCGACTCGGGCTGCACGGATGGCGCTGAGAATGTGCGCGGTGTTGCCCGGCCAGTCCAGCGGCGTCTGATTCAGCACGGCGGCGGCGACTTTGACGAGTCTCAAGGCGCTCACCCCTCAATCCGATTGCCCAGTGCCAGAGACACGATTCGCTTTCGAGAACCGGTCAGGCGAGGGAGGGGTTTGGGGGCTTCGATCTTCGTGTCCCCCACCCTTCGGGTGGGCCACCCCTTCTCTCGCGCGGAGGATCAGGTCGGTTTTGAGCGCGTGGAGGCGATCGTCGAGGCCGACCGGGTATTCGTGCGGGTTCAGAAAGCGCAGGATCCGCGGCTCGAACGACGCGAGCTGCTCGCGGGCCCGCCGGCGGATCACGTCCAGCGAGGGCGATGCGGAGACCGGCTGGCCGTTACGCATGACCGGCACGAGCAGATCATCGTGCCCCGCGCCGGGCGGCACGGTGAACCGCCGCGTCGGGTCGACCGGACTGACGATCGGCGAGTCGGCGTGAGCGCCGAGCGACTCCTCATAGATCATGTCCGCGGCGGATCGAACGCCGACCCGGAATCGCCGCACCTGCACGATGCCGGGTGTGGAAGTCTTGATCGTCTGCTCGGAAACCTTCACGCGGGGTTCCCACTCGCCCCCGGGCTCGCGGATGGCCGAGAGCTTGAACACCCCGCCGAGGGCAGGTTGATCGTAGGCCGTGACGAGCCGCGTCCCGACGCCCCAGATCGAGATCTTCGCCCCCTGCGTCTTGAGGCTCTCGATGATGCGTTCGTCCAGGTCGTTGCTCGCGATAATGGCCGCTTTCGGGAAGCCCGCTTCGTCGAGCATCTTGCGGGCACGGATGCTCAGGTCCGCCAGGTCGCCCGAATCAAGCCGGATGCCGGCCAGCTCATGGCCGCGCTCGCGCAGCCGCCGGCCCACGGCGATCGCCCGCTGCACGCCCTCGAGCGTATCGTAGGTATCCACGAGAAACACGCAGTTGTTGGGCATCGCCTCGGCATAGGCGTCGAAGGCCTCCATTTCACTGTCAAACGACATGACCCAACTGTGTGCGTGTGTCCCGCGGACGGGTATGCCCAGCAGCCGCCCGGCGAGCACGTTGGAGGTGGCCGCGCACCCGCCGATGTAGGCGGCCCGGCTTGCGGCCAGCGCCCCGTCAATGCCCTGGGCCCGGCGCAGGCCGAATTCAAGCACCGGCTCATCGCCCGCTGCCCGGCAGACGCGCGCGGCCTTCGTCGCGATGAGCGACTGAAAGTTGATGATGTTCAGCAGCGCGCTTTCGACGATCTGGCACTGCAGAATCGGGCCCTTGACCCGCACGAGCGGTTCGTGGGCAAAGGCCACCGTGCCTTCCGGCATCGCGTCGATGTCGATCGTGAAGCGAAGCTCCTTGAGGAAGTCCAGGAACGCCGATTCGAAGAGCGGCCGTCCGTCGTTGCCGAGCAGCCCGCGCAGATAGGCCAGATCGGCCTCCTCGAGGCGCAGCCCGCTCACCAGGTCGATGACATGGTCCAGCCCGGCGACGAGCGTGTATCCGCCGCCGAACGGATTCTGCCGGAACGTCAGGTGAAACACCGCTTCTTCATCCAGGCGCCGGTGCTTCCAGAAACCGTAGGCCATGGTGAGCTGGTAGAGATCGGTCAGCAGGGCCAGCGACGGGCGGTACATCTCGGATAATCGGGCCATCGGTCACGCCACTCCTATTTAGTGTATAATATACACTAACATGCGGGGATTGTCAAGTCCGGGATCCGCAAGCCCGCTTTCTTTCTACGGCGCCGCCCGCGTGGCGAGTTCCGCCAGCCGCTCACGTGCGGATGCGTGGTCCGGGCGAAGCTCCAGCGCCTTGCGATAGCGGGCGGCCGCCTCGGGGAAGCGATGGAGCCGGTACAATGCCTCGCCCCAGTTGGCCCAGGCGTCCACGTACGCCGGATCGAGCTGCACCGCCCGCTCGTAGCAGGTGATCGCCTCGGCCGGCCGACCGGATTCGAGGATCGCGCTTCCCAGGTTGCCCCAGGCCCGGGGGTTCTCCGGGGCGAGTTCCAGGACGGCCCGGAGCTGCGCGATCGCCTCGTCGAGACGGCCGGATTGCGCGAACGCCACCGCGAGATTGTTGCGGGCACCATTGTTCCTGGGCCGCAACTCGATCGCCCGCTGGTAATGCGTGATGGCCTCGGACAATCGTCCGAGCTGCGTCAGGGCGTGGCCGAGGTTGTTGTGGGCGTCGGACGACTCTTCGGTCCGCAGCGCGCGCTCGTACCAGGTCATGGCTTCCTCCGGCTGGCCCAGGCGCAGATGAGCGTTCCCGATGTTGTACATCAGGCTGGCCGTGTTGGGATCCAGCCGAAGGCCCTGCTCGTAGGCGGTGATCGCCCTCGCGTAGTCGCCCGTGTCCGCGTAGTGGACGCCCAGGCCCTGGTACAGCAGCCAGGAGTCGGGCGTGAGCTCGAGCATCCGCCCGTAGAGTGTCTCGGTCGTCTGCCAGTAGCCGAGCTGTCGCCGCGTCAGGGCTGTTTCCGCCGCCAGCACGGCGACGAGGGCCGAGACGGCCGCAACCCGCGACCCGCTGGAGGTTCTGAGAAGCTTCGATTTGTCGATCCACCGGCCCAGGCACCAGGCCAGGGTGAGCAGCGGTCCGACGATCGGCAGATACGCATATTTGTCCGATGCGATCACGTTGGTGAACGTGATTACGCCGGTGGTCGGGAGGATCGCCATCACAAAAAAGATCGCCCCGGCCACGAAGGCCCGCGTCCAGCGCAGCGACAGCGCGAGGGCCGCGATGATCACCAGCGTGGCGGTCAGCGTGAGCAGCAGCGTTGGGTTCGCGAATGTGAACGGCTGCGGAATCCGATAAAACGCGGAGAGTTCGAGCGGCCAGGCGATCTTCGACAGATAAAACGGCCCGAAGTAACCCAGAACGAGCGGGATGCTCGGCGTGGCTCGCTGGCCGGGCATGCCGATGGTGGCCGTGCGGCCCTGCGAGATCACCGTGATCGCGGCGGAGAGGGCCGAGATCGCCAGCAGGGGCAGCTTTTCGAGGATGATCCGCGACGGGCGGGCGCGGCCCGCTTTCGCGGGACTGAGCCGCCCCAGCGGCCAGTAATCCAGCACGAGCAGTAGAATCGGCAGTGGCGTTGCTGTCGGCTTGCTCAGCAGGGCCAGCACCAGGCAGCCAGCGCACGCGGTGTACCAGGTCGCCGCAGACGTGCGGTGCGACGATCGACGCGAGCCGGACGGCAGCACATGCCCCAGTGCGGTTCTCCGGTTCTCTCCATGTCCGCCTGTACCCTCTTGTCCCTCATTTGCCTTTGCCCGGGCGTACCGCGCATAGGCCAGCAGGGTCAGCAGCGAGAAGAAGGCCGCGAGCAGGGTCTTGCGCTCGCCGATCCAGGGAATCGGCTCAACGGTCATCGGATGGAGCCCGAAGAGCAGGGCAACGGCGGCGGCGATCCACGCCTGCCCGAGCAATCCGCGGATCAGCAGGAACACGAGCACGACGTTGGCCGCGTGGAGGGCCAGGCTGGTGCGGTGATAGGGCCGCAGGTGGTCGGGACGGCCGCCCATCGCGGTATCGAGCATGAGCGAGATCATGGCCAGCGGCTGGTAGTAGCCCTCAACGCTGGAGGGTTCAAGAACCTCAGTCAGAAACCGCCGGACCGAGTCCCGGCCGGGATGCAGCACCAGGTAGTTGTCGTGCAGGTACTGGTGGTCGTCGACCGTCACCGCCCGGGCCGACAGGGCGGGCCAGTGCACGGCCGTGACCGCGATGACCAGCGCAGCCGCAGGCAGCACCGCCAGGGCCGGCGATGAAGGCGGCGGCGCGGCGGGCTCAGACCCGCGCGGGTCGCTGCGTGGCGTTGGCATTCGGGCGGCCATTCGATCATCATAACGGCTGTTGGTTTGTTGTCTGTTGTTCGTTGTCCGTTGTGGTTCATGTCGGCGCGTGACATTCTGGGCCGGGTGGCATGGGCAGCGTCGGCTTCGCGGGGCCCAGCCCCCCCAGCCCCAGCGAGCCGCCCCCACGCCCCCGGTAAAAGTGTGC
>CAZQEN010000371.1:0-7462 GCA_964591605.1 uncultured Planctomycetales bacterium | reverse complement strand
CCCGGCGCGCCGGGACCCATGCCACCCACCTGCCCCTGAACTCTGGATGCACCCGTCCGTGCCCATCTCATTGCAGCCGATTATCGTTTTCGCGCTCGGTCGAATAGAATCCGCCACCATGATCACCAAGAGCACAAGCGCACTGGCGCCCACCCTCGTCATTACCGGAGTATCCCTGTCCATGGCCGCAACCCCGCAGCGCTGGCAGTTCAAGGAAGACAAGCTCGACAACGGCATGCGCATCTTCACGATGGAAGACCGCCGCACGCCGCTGGTGAGCATTCAGGTGTGGTATCACGTGGGCAGCAAGGACGAAAACCCCGAGCGGCAGGGCTTCGCCCACATGTTCGAGCACATGATGTTCCGCGGCACCGACCGCATCGGACCGCAGGACCATTTCAAGTACCTCAACCGCTACGGCGCCCGCGTGAACGGCTACACCAGCTTCGACATGACCGTCTACTGGGAGACGCTGCCCAGCTCGCAGTTCGACCGGGCGATGTGGCTGGAGGCCGAGCGCCTCGGCCGGCTCAAAATCAACGAAGATTACTTCGCCGCCGAGCGCGAGGTGGTCAAGGAAGAGCGCCGCATGCGCTACCTGAACCGGCCGTACGGCAAGCTCTACGAGACGCTGTTCTCGAGCGCGTTCAAGGTGCACCCCTACCGCTGGACGCCGATCGGCAACATGCCGCACCTGGACGCTTCGACGGCCGAGGAGCTGCAGGCGTTCTTCAACAAGTACTATGTTCCCAACAACGCCACGCTCGTTGTCGTCGGAGACGTGAGCCATGAGCAGGTGATGAAGCGGGCCCGCGAGTACTTCGGCCCGCTGGCCCGGAAGGGCGATCCGCCGCGGGTCACCGCCCGGGAGCCCGAAATGACCGCGCCCCGGCGCGTCGAGATCCGCGACATCGCCCCCTCGCCGATGGTGGTACACGCGTATCACGCCCCGTCCGCCCGCGACCAGGGCGACATTGCCATGGACCTGCTCTCGCGGATCCTCTCCACCGGCCAGAGCAGCCGTCTCTATCGCCATCTCGTGCAGGACAAGGAGATCGCGGTGAGCACGAGCGGCTCCAACTGGTCGTTCGAGCAGGCGGGCCTCTTCTACTTCTCGGCCATTCTCAAGCGGAATGTCACGGTCGAGCAGGGTGAGGCCGCATTGAAAGAGGAAGTCAGGCTGCTGCTCGAAAAGGGCATCGAGCCCGCGGAGCTGGAAAAGGCCAAGAACCAGGCCATCGCCGAGAAGGTCCGGGACGGCGAAACAGTGCAGGGCCGCGCCGACCAGCTCGGCTATGCGGCCGTCATCCTCGGCGACGCCAACCGCGTCAACACCGACCTCGAGGCGAAGCGCGAGATCACCGCCGAGCAGATCATGGCCGTCGCCCGCCGCGTCTTCCGCGATGACAATCGCATCGAGCTCATCATCCAGCCCGATCCCAAGTCAGCCGCGGATGAGGAAACCACCGACTCGGCCAAAAAGGCCGAGCAGATCGCCGAACTGCCCCCGCCTCCGGAAATGCCGACCGGCAAGGCGCCCGGACCCGTCGAGCTGCCCCGTCCGGCGAGCCGCAAACTCGCCAACGGCCTGAACGTCGTCGTCTTCGAGGATCCCTCGACGCCGGCCGTCACGATCACCTGCAACATGCTCATCGGCGCGAAGGACGACCCCGCCGACCAGGCCGGTCTCGCCTCGGTGACGGCCGCCCTGCTCCGCCGGGGCACCAGCAGGCACTCGGGGCCCGAGCTGGCCGAGATGATCGATTCGCACGCCATGTCGCTCTCGGAGACCGTCGACCACAATGACACGAACCTGAGGCTGTGGACGCTCGGCGAGTACACCGACCTGGCCGTCGAGATCCTCGCCGAAGTCCTCCGCGAACCCGTTTTCCCCGCCCGGGAAGTCGCCAACTACGTCACCCGCGTGGTCGACCGCGAGAAGATCAACGAGAAGGACGCCGGCACGCTGGCCAACCGGGCAATCAACCGCACGCTCTACGGCGATTACTACCTCTCGCGGCCGGAAGGCGGGACGTCTGCGAGCCTTGCCCGCATCACCCGCGACCAGGTCGCGGCCTTCCATCGCGAGACCTTCGGCCCGGCCAATGCCAGCCTCGTCTTCGCCGGGGCGATCACGCCGGATCGCGCATTCGAGCTCGCCGAGCGGCTCCTGGGCGACTGGAAGCGGCCGCCCGCGGTCGACCGGAAGGCTCCGCCCCCGCCGGCCACCGACCGCACAGTCGTCGTGATCGACCGCGAGGGCGCCGTGCAGAGCGAAATCCGCATCGCCCAGCTCGTCAACGTCTCGCGCCGCGACCCCGACTACGCGGCGATCCGCCTGCTGAGCCAGCTCTTCGGCGAATCGTTCAGCGGGCGGCTCAACAAGAGCCTGCGCATCGAAAAGGGCCTCACCTACGGCTCCAGCGGATACTTCGACGTGGACAAGGAGACAGCCGCGTTCAGGATGAGCACCTTCACCCGCACCGAGCGCACGGCCGACGCGATCAAGGCCATGCTCGAGGAGGTCGAGCGACTCCGGGCCGGCACCATCACCGCCGATGAGCTCGACGCCGCCCGCGACACGCTCCTCGGCAACTTCCAGATGGCCCTCGAAACCCCCGCACAGATCGCTGCCCGCTGGTGGGATCTGATCGTGTGGGGGCTGCCGGAAGACTGGTACGCCGGGTACCTGCGTGCCGTCTCGAACGTCAAGGATCCCAAGGCGCTCGACGAAGCGGCCCGTTCCCGACTCCAGCCCGCAAAACTGGCGATCGTCGTCGCCGGTGATGCCGGCAAGCTCGAGAAGGATCTCAAAGCCTTCGGCGAGGTCACCACTGCCCCCGCGGAGTGACGGCGCCCGAAGCACACTTGTCTCGCCAGAGCGAAGCGACGGTGGAAGCGAGGGGTTCCACGCGATTGCATGCCCTCCTCTCCAATGCCCCTTCGCCGGGCACTACCGGACAGCGCAACCGGCTGGTAGAGTGTTTACGGCCGGAGCGTGAGGTGGATCATGTCCGCCGGGATCTGCTTTGGGCTCGCTTTCCTGTTTGCCGCGCTGGCCATTCTTCTTCCGTCGCGGGTCGGGCGAGCCGACCACCCCCAACGTCGCAGCATGCCGGGCTGGTGGTTGCTCGCTGTGCTGGCGCTGCTCCTTCTGGGCGTCGTCAACGCGGTATCGCTCACGGCTTTCTATCAGAAGCACTGGACCGGGCCGTCCCCGGGAAGCGTGCGCTACGGAGCCGATAACGAGCTGGCGCGCTATCACACCCTGCTGATCGTGCTCTGTCTGGTCGTCGCAGCCGTGATGGTCTGGCGCATCCTGTGCAAGTCGGTCCATTCCGGGCGGCTCAGCGGTCTGGCGGGGATCGCCACCGCCGTCAGTGCGACCGCCGCGATGGTGATCACCCTGCCCCGCGGAGGGGATGAGGGCGTCTTTCTGTGGTTTCTGCTCCTTCCGATGATGGCGGTTTCCGTCTTCATCCTGCTCATCACCTGCATGGTCGTCATCTGGATCAACGACCATGCCGCGCGGGGCGCGTTGCGGAGGGCGGGTGTGTGCATCCGCTGCGGCTACAACCTGACCGGAAACCGGAGCGGCATCTGCCCGGAATGCGGGCTCGCGTTGCCTGCCGCGGAAGCACCACAGCCTGCAACTTCGGTCAGCGCTCCCGCGTCGACGACCAGCGTCTGGACCGAACGGCTGGGCGCGGCCATGTTCGCGTTCGGCCTCATCAACCTGCTGCTGGGACTCGTGAGAGCGGTTCCGCTGCTCAGTATTCTCCTGATGCCGCTGGTACGGGTATCTCACCTGACGTTCATCGTTATGAGAACCTACCCACAGCCGGTCGTGGTTATGGGCTTTGCGGCGTTCGATCTGCTTCTCGGCTGGCTGTTGCTGCGGAGCGGGATCGATCTGACGCGCCGCCGGCGGTCGGCCCTCACGATGGGTCGCGTGTGGGCGGTCCTGTTCGCGGCGGTCAGCATCGCCGACATGATCGGCTTTGTCATCCAGTGTTCGACCGGTGTCCTGCCCTTTGCCGGGGACATCCTGATCCTGGCACTCCTTCAGAAGGCCGTATGGGGCCTCGGACCGCCGCTGCTGCTGCTCCTCTGGTTCGCACGCCCACCCATCCGCTCAGAGGTTGCCTCATGGGAAACCGGCAGAGAGATTCCGCCCATCGCCCCGAACAGCGCAGGTCCGGCCGCGCGGGCGTGACCACGGCCCGACAAGCCTGGCGCTTTTGCTGACCGACTTTCGGCAGGCTGCGCTAGTGCCCTTTTCGGGGACGCGGTTTCGGTTGTCTGCGCTAGGCCCGGCCTTCAGGTCGGGTTCGGGGCATCCCGTCGGCCTCGAGCCCGCTTCCAGCGGGCTTCTCTTCCTGCTTCAGCGCCGGCCTGTCGCTCAAGCTGGGACGAGAATGCCGGTGAACCGGCATCGGCAATTCGATGCCGCCCGGTCACCCGGCATGAATGCCGGGCCTAGCGCACACAGCACGAAACTCACATACTGAACACGGCGCCAGCTTTCAGCACTGCGTTCACCCTCGCACGCCCCTTCCGCAGCGAGATGATCCATTTCAGAAACGACCCCGCCCAGGGGTATACTGGCCGCAGGAACGTCCGGAGGGATCGCTTGCGGAGTCATACCCATCACTGCGCCGTTTACCTGGCCGCCTTCATTCTGATCGCCCCGGCCTCGGTCCGCGCCGAGTGGTTCACGCAGGTCTACGGCACTCATGTGCTCGCCGCGCAGGCCGAAGGCACCGCGCAGCCCGATCCGCAGGTGCCCGAATCGAGCGGCCTGGTCTCCAGCCGCACCAGCCCGGACGTCTTCTGGACGCACAATGACTCGGGCTCCGGCCCGGTCGTCTGGGCCTTTCGGCTGTCAGCCGCCGACCGTGCGGCCGGCACCGCGCGGCGGCTCGGCTCCGTCACGCTCACCGGCGCCAGCGCCGTCGACTGGGAAGACATGTCCACCGGTCCCGGCCCGCGTCTTTACATGTTTGACGGCGGCGACAACCCGCCCTGCGATCTGACCAACAAGCGCATTCACCGCTTCATCGAGCCGACGATCGATCCCAACGGCGCGCCGATCAGTCAAACCGCCGCCTTCGAGTCGATCCGCTTCGAGTATCCCGACTCGGTCAACCCTGCTCTCCCCGCCGACAGCAACGCCGAGCGCTACGACGCCGAGTGCTTCATGGTCCATCCCGTGAGCGGCGACATGTACGTGGTGACCAAGCGCGACACGAACAACGCATCAGTTGCGCGCGTGTTCAAACTGCCCGCGGCGTCGGCGGTGTGGAACAGTGCGACGATTCACGTGCTGCAATACGTCGCCGACATCACCTCGGCGACCGGTAACAGCCAGACCACCGGCGGCGACATCGACGCCTTCGGCCGCCGCGCGGTCGTCCGCCGCTATGCCGCCGCGTACGAGTTCACGCTGCCGCAGGGCCAGACGTTTGACGCGATCTTCCAGCAGACACCGGTGCAGATCAGCCTCTCCGGAGAACTGCAGGGCGAGTCCGTCTGCTACGACAAGGTTGGCCGGGGTGGAAACCTGATCTCCACTTCAGAAGTGATCACCTCGCTGGGCCCTCAGCGCCTCCCGTTCTACATCACGCCGTGGCAGCTTGCGAATGTGGCGGCCGTACAGATTCAGAGGAACAAGGCGATGATCCGCTGGGACACCGCCGACGCTCTCGCTTCGACCGTGGATTACGGCATCACCACGGCCTACGGGCAGACCGTCACACAGCCCGATGCAGTCACCGCCCATCTCATCACGCTGAGCGGCCTGGCCGCGAACACCCAATACTACTACCGTGTCACGTCCGGCTCGCTGGTGCACCCCCAGGCCGGCGGCGCGGGCGGCGTCTTCTTCACCACGCGGTTCTCGATCTCGCCCGATTTCGACTGGGACGGCGACGTGGATCAAACTGACTTCGCCGTCCTGCAACGCTGCTTTTCCGGGCCGGACCTCATGCCCGCCAACCCGCTGTGCAATACTGCCTGCCTCGACGCGGACACGGACGTGGACGCCGATGATGTGGGCTACTTCGCGGCCTGCGCGGCCGGCCCCAACGTCGCGGCTGATCCCGGCTGCGAACCCTGATCAGGTGCGCCGACCCGCGGTATACTGCTCGCCATGGCCGCCACTGCTGTCGAAACCACCGCCCCTTCCGCATTCGATCGTCCCGCACCAGCGTCCCCGCCGCCGCGGCTGGTCTCTCTCGACGCGTACCGCGGGTTTGTCATGCTGCTGATGGCCTCCGAAGGACTGCGCATCCGGCAGGTGGCCCGCGCGGTCAACGGCAGCCGCATCTGGGACTTCCTGGCCGAGCAGGTCGACCACAGCCTCTGGGTCGGCTGCACGCTGTGGGACCTCATTCAGCCATCGTTCATGTTCATGGTCGGCGTCGCCCTGCCCTATTCGCTGGCCAGCCGCCGTGCGAAGGGACAGGGCTTCGGCCATCTCCTGGCGCACGCGCTGTGGAGATCACTCGTTCTCATTCTGCTGGGCATCTTCCTGCGCTCCGTGGGCCGGCCGCAGACGTACTTCACGTTCGAGGACGTGCTCACGCAGATCGGCCTGGGCTACACGTTCCTGTTTTTGCTCGCGTGGTGCCGGCCGCGCACGCAGGCGATCGCCGCCGCCGTCATCCTCTTGGGCACGTGGATCGCCTTCGTCGCGTATCCGGTGCCCGGACCTGACTTCGACTACCGCCAGGCGGGCCTCCCCAGGGAGTATGTCCACCTCACCGGCCTGGGCGCTCACTTCGACATGAACACGAACGTCGCCGCCGCGGCTGACCGGTGGTTCCTGAACCTCTTCCCCCGCCAGCGGCCCTTCAAGAACAACACGGGCGGCTACCAGACCCTCAACTTCGTTCCGTCGCTGGCCACCATGATCTTCGGACTGCTGGCCGGGCAACTGATGCGCAGCGGCGCTCCGACGATGCGGAAATTGAGGATCCTCGCGGCAGCCGGGGTGATCGGCCTGGCCGTCGGCTGGGCGCTGAATGCCATCGGCCTGTGTCCCCTCGTCAAGCCGATCTGGACCCCGAGCTGGGCGATCTTCAGCACCGGCTGGACGTGTCTGCTGCTCGGCGCGTTCTACGCCCTGATCGACGTGATCGGCTGGCGGCGCTGGGCATTCCCTCTCGTGGTCGTCGGCATGAACTCCATCGCCATGTACGTCATGTCGCACCTCTTCGCCCACTTCATCGCCGACAGCCTCCGGACGCACCTGGGGACCGGCGTGTTTGAGGTGTTCGGGCCGCCGTACGCTCCGCTCCTCCAGATGTCCGCCACCCTGCTGGTGCTCTGGCTGCTGTGCCTGTGGATGTACCGCCGGCGGATCTTCCTGCGAATCTAAGCAGGAGCGCGGAATGATCCGCACTGTCGAACAGGGTGGCATGGGTCCCGGCGCGCCGGGATACTCGCTGCCCGTGTTTCA
>CAZQEN010000370.1:0-7484 GCA_964591605.1 uncultured Planctomycetales bacterium | reverse complement strand
TCGATGGCTGGGTTTGGGGCGCTCACAGGTGGCTGGGTTTGGGCGCCTCTCGACAGCTTCACGCCCGGCTTCGACAGGTAACGGTGTCCGGCAATCGCTGTGGGCTCGTCTCTACAGCGCTTCGATCGGAATAAGCTGTTTTCTAATGAGGCGCACGTAGATCTGCCGGGCGCGAGTAGAGGGGGTCCAACCCGTCGCCAGACCGGTGAGAATCAACTGCCGCACGAATCGCGGCGTGATCTGGCCCATTTCGTAATCGAGCTGGATCACGAGCCGTTGGCCGTGCCCCTCGGCCGTCTCGATCACGAGATCAAGAAAGCCGTCATTGCCGGAGACGACCCATCGGTACTTCGCGTCGTGGACGGTGATGACGCTGCTGCCTTTTGTGGCGATCCCCATTGGCTTGCTCTCTCTTCGCGGGGTCGATTCCTGGGGACTGACCTCGTCCGTTGCGTCCGAGCAATGTCGCGACAATCTCCGGGCTGCGGTCGAAGATTTCGAGCTGGCGAAGCAGCGCCTTGGTTGGGCTGGCGGATCCCCTGCTCTCAGCTCTGGACTGTTTTGGGCGAGAAATCAAGGGCGGCGGCAAAGACACCTTGAGACATGCGGAGACGCTTGCGGATTCGCGTGACGCCCGCCGCGTTCAAGGCTGGAGGCGGCAACGGCAGAGTTGTAGTCACCAGCGTCAACTCGCCTCGCGCATGGGCAAGCGCCTCCTCAAGCCCGACTCTGATTTGTTGCCCCACGGTCATGCTCTCATGGGCGCGACTCACTGTTATCCCTCCAATCTGGGCTTCTATGCCGGCGCGGGTGTGGTCTGCCGGTGATTAACCCTCACCCGCTTCCGGTTCGGAGAGCGGCTGATCACACGAATTGATAAACCCATCCCAACCAGCACATGTGGTTTTCTCAAGATCGATCCACTCTCCTGCGCTCATGTCCATCAAGGCCCAGCCGCATGTCTTCGCGAGGTGCGTCAGGGTTGGAATGGGGTTACCCCCGGCTCCACGCCGAACGTTGATGGTCAGGTACAGAACCGGGTGTTCTGAGGGCTCAGTTATCTCCAACGTGAAATCGCCGCGGTACATACCCGTGTTTGAAGGTGTAAACTCCCGCCCACATCCATCGAACGTGACCCGCCGATACAGTTCCACTTGCTCCTGTGAGAGAGGCTCCGGCCACTCAAATTCAGGAAGACACGCGGTGATCTTGTCTCTGATCTCTGGCCAGCTTCCGAGCGGTTCGGGACGCCAGCCGCGCTTCCACTGCTCCAGGAGCTCCATGGGAGCGTACCGGGTCGCACTCGCGTTGAATACCATTACGTCCCAGCTCATGTCAGTACCGGTAGTGCTCCGGCTTGAAGGGGCCGGTGATGGCGACGCCGAGGTATTTGGCCTGCTTCTCGGTCAGCTTGGTGAGCTTGGCGCCCAGTTTGGCGAGGTGGAGTTCGGCGACCTTCTCGTCGAGCTTCTTGGGGAGCGTGTAGACCTTGCCTTTCGCGTACGTGGCGCCGGAGATTGTGGGTTTACCCTGGTGGCTGAGCCACAGGTCGATCTGGGCGATGGTCTGGTTGGAGAAGCTGTTGCTCATGACGAAGCTGGGGTGGCCGGTGGCGCAGCCGAGGTTCACGAGGCGGCCTTCGGCCAGGACGATGATGCGTTTGCCATCCGGCCAGACGACGTGATGCACCTGCGGCTTGATTTCGTCCCATTTGAGGTCCTTGAGGGCGTCGATCTGGATCTCGCTGTCGAAGTGGCCGATGTTGCACACGATCGCCTCGTTCTTCATCTGATCCATGTGCCGGCGCGTGATGACGTCGACGTTGCCGGTGGTGGTGACGAAGATGTCGCCCCACTTGCAGGCCTCGTCCATGGTCACGACCTGGTAGCCTTCCATCGTGGCTTGCAGGGCGCAGATCGGGTCGATTTCGGTGACGAAAACCGTGCCGCCCAGGCCCTTGAAGGCCTGCACGCAGCCCTTGCCGACGTCGCCATACCCGGCCACCACGCACTTCTTACCGGCGATCATGACGTCGGTGGCCCGCTTGATGCCGTCGACGAGGCTCTCGCGGCAGCCGTAGAGGTTGTCGAACTTGCTCTTGGTCACGCTGTCGTTGACGTTGATCGCGGGGAAGAGCAGCTCGCCGTTGGCCTGCATCTGGTACAACCGATGCACGCCGGTGGTGGTTTCCTCGCTCACGCCGGTCACGCGCCTGGCCATCTTGTGCCAGAACTGCGGGTCTGCCTCCAGCACGCGGTGCAGGAGCGTATCGACGATCTCGATCTCGCGGTTGTCCTTGCAGATCGGCGTCGGCCTGCCGGTTTTGGCGAACTCGGCCTCCAGGGCGTGGCCGCGGTGGATGAGCAGCGTCGCGTCGCCACCGTCGTCGACGATGAGCGTGGGGCCGTCGTGGTCGGGCCAGGTGAGGGCCTTCAGCGTGCAGTCCCAGTATTCCTCGAGCGTTTCACCTTTCCAGGCGAAGACGCTGGTGCCGGATTTGGCGATCGCGGCGGCGGCGTGGTCCTGCGTGCTGAAGATGTTGCAGCTCGCCCAGCGGACCTCGGCCCCGAGCTCGACGAGGGTCTCGATGAGCACGGCCGTCTGGATGGTCATGTGCAGCGAACCGGTGATCTTCGCGCCAGCCAGCGGTTTGCTCGACCCATACTCTTCGCGAATCGCCATGAGTCCGGGCATTTCCGACTCGGCGATCCGGATCTCCTTGCGGCCCCAGTCGGCCAGGGTGATGTCTTTGACTTTGTAATCGGTGACGGCGGTTGCCATTGTGTCTGCTCCTGTTTTGTCAGTGGTCAGTTGTTCGTGGTCCGTTGTTTGTTGTCTGTTGCGGGGCTCATCCGTCCGTCCGTGTCAGACGGCGCCTGAGCGGGAACGCAGGAAAGTGCACCCGAGGTGGCATGGGCCATGTCCGCATTGCCCGTGCGCATGAAGCACGGGCAGCGAGTACGCTGCCCATGCCACCCTGTTCGACAGTGCCAATCATTCTGCCTCCCTATTCAGGGCCTGATCGCGGTGAGCACGAACAGGCCGGGTACTTCTCCGAGATTCCTGCCGCTCGGCCGGGTGGCCAGGCTTTGAGCGTCGACCTGGCGGAAACCGGCCGCGGCGGTCCACCTCACCAGTTGCTCGGGCTCAAAGCCCCACCACACGTCGCCCATGCGGTCGTGGAACGCCTGGTGCTCGTGGGCATGCTGCTCGATGAGCAGGAGCCGGCCGCCGCGGCAGATGGAGCGGGCGACCTCGCTCAGACCCCGCTGCGGATCGGCCACATGATGCAGGACGAGCGAGGCAATCGCCAGATCGAGCTCGCCATCGGCGAGCGGTAACTGTTCGAGCAGGCCGGCCCGGAATTCGACGTTGTCGCGGGCGGCCAGGTCGGCCCGGGAGCGGGCGAGTTCGAGCATGCTCTCGGCCGGGTCGATGGCGATGACCCGCTTGAACCGCGCGGCGAGCACGGGCAGCAGATAGCCGGTGCCGGTACCGATGTCGGCCACCGTCCACTCGCGCGGCAGCAGGGCGGTCAGGGCCTCCAGGTGGAACGCGTCGCCGAAGGCCTCAAGGCGGAGCTGATCCCAGCGCGAGCCGATCGCGTCAAAGAAGCCCGAACCGCCGCGCCGCCGGGCGAGCACCGTTTCCAGCCGCTGCCGCAAGACAGGCTCGAGCGGCTCGCGGGCCACCCATTCGAGCAGCCGGTCGCCCAGCGTGCCGTTGCCATCTCCATGCGGACCGGCCGGATTGATCGGCCGAGCCGCGTAGAACGTGGTCGGCCCGCAGCGACGATCGACCAGCAGATCGACATCCCGGAGCACCTTGAGGTGCCGGGAGACCGTGGACTGGGGCTGGTCGAGGACGTCCACAAGTTCTGATACATTCAGCTCTTGCGCGATCAGCACCTGCAGCAGCCGGTGCCGGATGGGCTCGGCCAGAGCCTTGAAGATATCGGGCGTAGCCATCGCCACACATCCGTCTATTCGGATAAAAGGATAGAATCGGGATCGCCGGGCGTCAAGTTGGGTTCGATTTGTACTTTTCCGTTGTCGGTGGCCGGTTGCGGAGTGAAGGGGGCGGGGGGCCCTTGGGTGAGGGCGGGGCCGGGGGATGACGGGCGAACTGGGTTCGAATTGTCGGGGGCGTTGGGGTTTGCATGGGATCGGCCTCCAGCCGGGCGCCGCATTCGCCTCTATCTATACAACATGGCGTGTGCTCCGGAATGCGTTGAGGACCGTGCGGGCCCGTCGTGCGCGTCGCCGTGCGGCACCTTGCGAATCGTGATCCCGGCCGCTAACGTGCGGATGGCACAGGGAGGTTGGCGAAATCGGAGGAGGCTGTCAGAGGGTGTTCCCGGTCCAGCGGTCGTGGATCCGAACCCGTCGTCGCCCGCCCCGTGGATGCTCTCGACCCCCCATGCCCGGCACCCCGGTCAGAAAGTCGGCACAGCGGCCGGTGGAAGTGATCAATGCGGAACACGGGTGCAAAGCATGGCCAGCCGGGCGATGAGCTGAGCGAGCTTCGGGCCCGTGCGGAAGAACTCGAGCGAATCGTCCAGGAGCATGCCCGCACCGCCGCCGCGCTGAATGAGTACACCGAGAAATTCCGGGCCGTCGCCGACTACAGCTACGACGTGGAGTCCTGGATCGATGGCGAGGGCCGGCTCGTGTGGGTCAACCCGGCCGTCGAACGGCTGAGCGGCTTCTCGGTCGCTGAATGCCGAAGCATGGCTGACTACCCGCTCCCGCTGGTGCATCCGGAGGACTGGCAGCGGGTTTCCGACGCCTTTCGCGGAGCGGTTCGCGGCAGCTCGGGGAACGATCTGCCCTTCCGGCTGCGTCGAAAGGATGGGCAGACCCTCTGGGTGGCCGTCTCGTGGCAGCCGATCTACGCCGCCGACGGCACGTGCCTGGGTCACCGTTCGAGCATCCGCGACATCAGCGACCGCAAACGGGCGGAAGATGCCCTCGTCGAAGAGCGCCGCCTGCTGACCAGCATTATCGCTCACATCCCCAGCGGTGTATTCTGGAAGAGCCGCGATTTCAAATACCTGGGCTGCAACGAGGCGTTCGCGCGGTCGGCCGGAGTGGCCCGGCCGGAGGATATCGTCGGAAAGACCGACTACGAACTGGCCTGGGAAAAGGAGCAGGCCGACTACTTCCGCACGTGTGACCGTCAGGTGATGGAGGAAGACCGGCCGCTGCTGAACATCGAGGAGGTTGAGCGGCAGGCGGACGGGCGGCAGGCCATCCTGCTGACCAGCAAGGTTCCACTGCACGACCGGGAAGGGCGGGTCTCCGGTGTGCTGGGAATTGACACCGACATCAGCCATCTCAAGCAGGTGGAAAACGAGCTGCGCCAGATCCGCAGCGAGCTGGAGACGCGGGTGAGCGAACGCACGGCCGAGCTCTCGGCGGCCAATGAGCAGCTTCGCCGCGAGGTCCAGGAGCGGCGTCGGGCGCAGGAGGCCCTGCGGGCCAGCGAGGAGCGATACCGTCTGGTCTCTGAGCTGACCTCCGACTACGCCTACGCCATCCGCGTGGACGCGGCCGGAGCGTGTCACGCCGAGTGGGTGACCGACGCCTTTTCACGCATCACCGGTCACAACGCAGCGAGCATGGAGGGGCGCGGGGCCTGGGAGGGCATTGTCCACCCCGATGATCTGCCTATCGCTGAGCGCCGCATTCGTTCGCTGCTCGCCGGCCGTTCGGCGGTGAACGAGTTTCGGATCGTCGGCAGCGACGGGCAGATCCGCTGGGTCCGCGATCACGCCCGGCCCGTCTGGGACGACGCGCAGCATCGCGTGGTACAGATCTTCGGAGCGGCCCAGGACATCACCGCCCGCAAGCAGGCGGAGGAGGAAGCGCGCCGGCACCAGGCCGCCCTCGCCCAGGTGACCCGCCTGTCCACGATGGGCGAGATGGCGGCGGAGCTGGCTCACGAGCTCAATCAGCCGCTGTGCACCATGATGGGCAACGCCCAGACGGCGCAGCGCCTGCTGGCCTCCCCGAAGCCCGACATGGCCGAGCTGCGTGACGCCCTCAGCGACATCGTCACGTTCGGAAACCATGCCGCCGCGGTCATCCGGCGACTGCGCGACTTTCTCCGGCAGCAGCCGTTCCAGCCGGTCGTGCTGAACGTGCAGAGAACGATCGAGGAGATCGTGGATTTTCTCGAGGCCGACGCGCGGCAGCAGGGCGCCCGGGTGCGGTTTGACATCGCCGACGATCTGCCCGCGATCCGGGGGGACCGCATTCAGTTGCAGCAGGTCCTCCTGAACCTGGTCCGCAACGGCCTGGAGGCCATGAGCCCGCGGCAGAGCGATCTGCGGGAAGTGACCATCCGGGCGCACCGGGGCGAGCCGGAGGGCCTGCTCATCAGTGTGACCGACTCTGGCACAGGGCTCCAGCCAGAGGCGGCGCAGCGGGCGTTCGAGCCGTTTTTTACGACGAAAACCGGCGGGCTGGGCCTGGGACTGGCCATCTGCCGATCGATCGTTGAGGCCCACGGAGGGCGGGTATGGGCAGAGATCGGCGCCGGCCGGGGAACCACCTTCCGGGTGCTGTTGCCGGTGATTCCGGAGGAGGCGCCGTGAAACCCGATCGGACGGGCCCCGTCGTCTTCATTGTCGATGACGATCTCGGTGTGCGCCAGATGATCGCCCGCATGGTGCGGTCCGTCGGGCTTGAGTCGCGGACCTTCGATTGCGTCAAGCGGTTCCTTGACGAGTTCGATGCGGCACAGGGAGGCTGCGTGGTCCTCGACGTGCGGATGCCCGGGCGGAGCGGCCTGGATCTCCAGGACCAGTTGGCCCGCATGCACGTCCGCATTCCCATCGTCTTCATCACCGGTCACGGCGACATTCCCATGAGCGTCCGGGCGATGAAGGGCGGGGCGGTGGATTTCATCGAGAAGCCGTTTCAGGATCAGGTCCTGCTCGATGCGATCCAGGCCGCCCTGGCCCGCGACGCGGAGTGGCGCGAGGCGGAATCGGCGCGGGCCGATGCCCGGGCGCGACTCGCGACGCTCACCCCGCGCGAACGCCAGGTGCTCGAACTGGTGGTAGGGGGGCTGGCCAACAAGCAGATCGCGGCGCGCCTGGGAACGACGGAGCAGACGATCAAGCTCCACCGCGGCCGTGTGATGACGAAGATGCGGGCCGATTCCGTGGCACAGCTCGTTCTGCTGGCGCAGCTCGCCGGCGCGATCGAGACTCCGGCCTGACGGGGTGCGTGACACCATCCGCGAGGCCGGGTGATTGTGGCGCAGGCGTCCTGTCCGCATCTGTGCGGCCGAGACCGGCGCACCTGTGCAGCCGAGACGGCTGCACCACAACGAGCGACAGCCGCACCTGTGCAGCCGAGACGGCTGCACCACAACGGGCGACAGCCGCACCTGTGCAGCCGAGACGGCTGCACCACAACGGGCGACAGCCGCACCTGTGCAGCCGAGACGGCTGCACCACAACGGGCGACAGCCGC
>CAZQEN010000369.1:0-7523 GCA_964591605.1 uncultured Planctomycetales bacterium | reverse complement strand
CTTCGCTGAGCGAAGCCGAAGCTGCCCGTGTGGGCCTCCCCACGGGTCCCGGCGCTCCGGGACCCATGCCACCCGCCGATTCTGTCACGGACCCTGACCCCGCCCATTTCACGCAGCGCCCTTGACAGTTCGTCCGGCTTGGTTCCTAATGGCATACCCGGTCAGAGCTTTCAGCATTTACGCTGTCCCTCGCCGGCGGTCGGTGAGTCCGGGCGGCATTTTGTGGCGATGACGCGCGGGGTCGCTTCGCCAGCATGAGGAGAGTTTCGACATGGAGAGCATCATGACACCGATTGTGGGCCTTCTGGGACTGGAGTGGCCACAGTACATCGCGATCATCGCCCTGATCGCACTCATCATCTTCTACATGCAGTACAAGAAGCGCAACATGTGACGCCGCGGGCCGCAAGGCCGCGACGACATCTCTCAGGCAACCATCGACGGGCCCGCCGGGCAGCCCCGGCGCGCCCGTCTGTTTGCGCGCACTTCGTGCGCGTCCACCGCTGGGTGACAGCGTTCCGCCTGTGAAATGCGCGCCAGATCGTATCATGTGGGCAGGAAATCTCACGCACACGTGCTGCGTGCTCTGTGCCAGAAACACTCAGATTCTTCTCGCCCTGCGCAGATTCCTGGGACGACATCGTCTCAAATCTCAGATCTCAAATTCGGTTGCGGGCATCCCCCGCGCCAGGTCGCTGCGTCAGATGTTCTCGTTGGATTGCGGACCGAGGCAGCGTGCTGCGTTCGATCGTATTCATCCAACGCGTCGAGTCTTCAGGCCGTCGCAGCGAGGGGGGCGCACAGGACGTCCAATGGCTGGCAGATCTGCCGGAACCGGCGCATCCCCATCGAGACCGTCTCCCAGCTCGACGAGCGCGGGCGGGCATACTGGCGGTAGTCGGCCAGGCGCACGCTCACGAACGCGTATTCCTCGCCGCCAAAGCGGTGCGGTGCGAGCGTCGGCCAGCGGTCGGGCGGGCCTTCGAGCAGATATGCGAATACGAAGCGAGCCTCGAAGTCACCGCCGAACACCCCCTCCCACTCGGCCAGACCCGCCAGGTCTTCCTGCGTCACCCAGTTCTCCCAGTAGCGGCGCGTGCCATGCTCGGTGATGTACGGGAAGCGCCGACCCTTCACATCCACCAGCCAGTTTCGCTCGCGGCCGGGATAAACGATGAAATCGAACGATTTCACGCGCTCGCCCGCGAACACCGCCCGCCTCGCCTCCTCCACCGGCACGTAGGGCACCCCCCGGCGGCGAAGGTAATCCTCGAAGGCGGCTTCGTAGTGGATGTGGCGCTTCATGGTGCGAATGTCTAATGTCTAAATCCCAATGTCTAATGAATGACTGCATCCCAATGACTAACGACCCACACCCATTGGACATTGGGACATTGGGCATTCTTTAGACATTCAGTCATGAGACATTAGTCATTACCCTCCGCCACCAGTGCGTCGATTGGGACTTCCACCTGCTCCCCTGTCGCCAGATCCTTGACGGCCACCGCGCGGCGCTCGGTGAATTCGGCGCCGACGATGACGGCCTTCGCGGCGCCGCTCGCACTGGCCTGTTTGAACTGCTTGCCCATGCCGTGCCGCCTGTAGCTGAACTCCGCGCTGCGCCCGGCGGCGCGGAGGCGCATCACCAATGATACCACTTCGGGGAACAGTTTCTCATCGGCATCAATGACGAAAAACTCGATGCGCCGGGTGGCACTGGCCTCAGCCGGCAGGCGGCCCAGGCCGCTGAGCACTTCCACGATCACCACGTCGCTGGTGCCGAATCCGACTCCCGAGAGCGGCGGACCGCCCAGGACCTCGAGGAGGTTGTCGTAACGCCCCCCGCCGCAGATCGCCCGCGGAAGGCCCTTCCCGAAGGCCTCAAACACGACACCCGTGTAATACGCCAGACCGCGGACGACACCCATGTCAAACTGGCAGTAATCGGCGACCCCCATCAATCGCAGATGCTCGAACAGGCTGCGCAGGCGGCCGATCTGGGACTCCGCGCCCTCGTTGCCGCAAGCCACGTCCGCCAGGTGGTCGATGCCCCCCTCCCCCTGGGCCTGGCCGATGCCCTGCAGCAGGGCCAGCTCCGCGTCCCCGCCGGTGACTTTGGCCAGCATCTCGGTGAACGCCTCGACCGGCACCTTGTCGCGCTTGTCGAGGACGGAGAAGATCGATTCGTGCCGCTCCGCCTCGATCCCCTTGGCCTCCAGCAGCGCTGCCAGCAGCGCACGGTCATTGATCTTCATGACCACGTCCGCGGGCCCCAGTCCTACCTCGCGGAAGAAGTCGATCGCCACGAAGATGCATTCGGCGTCGGTCAGCACGTCCTCGATGCCCAGGATGTCGATGTTCCACTGGAAGAATTCGCGGAGCCGGCCGCGCTGCGGGCGCTCCGCACGGCACAGCCGCGGCATGCTGAACCACTTGATCGGCCGCGGGAGCGAGTTGGCCCGGGCGGCAACCATCCGGGCGAGCGTGGGCGTCATCTCCGGCCGGATCGCCAGCTCGCGGTCGCCCCGGTCGCGAAAGTGGAACAGTTCGCTGACGATGCCCTCGCCGCTCTTGGCCCGGTAGAGGTCAAGATCCTCGAAGATCGGCCCCTCGTATTCCTCAAACCCGTTGCGCAGCGAGACGCGCCGCCAGGCGCTCATAACCCAGTTGAGCACGGCCATGTCGGTCGGATAAAAGTCTCGAGTTCCTCTGGGTGCCTGGAATCCCATCAATTCCCCCCTGGTACAGGGGGCTCCTCACGCGGTCTTGAGCATCGGTATCGCGACGGCCTTGCGCGCCCGCCCGGGACGTCCTTTGCCTCGGGCCAGTTTCGGCTTGGATGCCCGGCGGCTTGACACCCGGCGCCGGCGGCGCTGCTCGCGCAGATACTCTTTCGCGAACGCCTCGATCTGCTCGGGCTCGGTGAACAGATGATCGTACTGGTAGGCATCGGCGTGCCAGTCGCAGCCGTTGGTCTTGTACTCCCGGCAGATCGACGGCCGGTTGTGGTAGATCGCGCATCGGTTGTCCGGCAGCAGCGCACGGCACTTGCGGTTGATCTGCAGGTACCACTCGCCGTCCT
Organism: uncultured Planctomycetales bacterium; assembly: GCA_964591605.1. Lineage (GTDB taxonomy): Bacteria > Planctomycetota > Phycisphaerae > UBA1845 > PWPN01 > CAYLLT01. Next base: position 4,441 of record CAZQEN010000369.1, on the reverse strand, counting down.
CGACGAAAATGCTCGCGTCTTCGTGCAGAATGTACCAGCGCAGGTCCTCGAAATCGCGCCGCGTCCGTGGCTTCTCGATCTGCAGCGCAAAATAGCGGCAGCACAGGGCCACGCACTGGTTACACAGGCTGTCGATATTACCGATGACCGGTAGCTTCATGCGCTTCCTTTCTCGCCGGGGCGCCCGACTCGGCTGGGATTGTACGGCCGCGCCGTGCGGGCAACCAGCCCGCCGACACTGGAGACTTGCCCGCGGATGGGGTGTAATGCCCGCATGCGATGCTTCCTGGCCATCGAGCTGCCCGACGCGGTGCGCCAGCGGCTGGCCGCCCTGCAGACCCAGCTTCGTGAGCTCGACCGCGCGGTGCGCTGGACGCGGCCCGAGCAGATCCACCTCACCCTCAAGTTTCTGGGCGACGTGCCCGACCCGCAGATCGCCCGGGTTTGCGAAGTCGTCCGCACCACCCTCGCCGCGCGCGGCTGCTTTGAGCTGGAAGTGCAGGGGGTGGGCTGCTTCCCGCCTCAGGGTCCGCCGCGAATCGTCTGGGCGGGCCTGGCCGGACCGCCGGCGGAACTGGTCAGCATGTACGAGTCGTTCGAGGTGGCTTTCGGCGAACTCGGCTATCCACCGGAAGGGCGCGCCTTCCGGCCCCATCTCACGCTCGGGCGCACCCGCGACCGCAGCCCCGTCCACGCGGTCCGACCCGCCCTCCACGGGCTCGTTTCATTCTCGGCCGGGGCGTTTACCGTCCGGCAGCTCGTCCTGTTTGAGTCGGTGCTCGGCAGGGGCGGCGCCACGCACACACCGCTCATGCGGGCCGAACTGGCCGGCGAGTGAACCACGACGATCCGCAACCGTCGCCGCGCACGGAATGGGCAGACCACATTCGCCTGATGGGCGAATGCAGTCTGCCCGTTGGCTCGTTTTCACAAGCTGCGTCAGGGTTCCGCGGTCACGGCGCGACTTGCACCGTCAGGCCCACCTGCTCGAGCGTGGTCTGACCGGCGAAGGCGATCCCGTCCAGGCGGATCGTGCCCAGCACCGCCAGGCTGCTCCGATCGGTGACGATGACGCGGGTGTGTCCGTCGTCCGAATCGAACGTGAACGCCACCCGCGCGTCCAGGTCGGTCCGATTGATCGCTCCGTTCGAGTCGGTATCCGTGACGCCCGCGAAGCGGACGGCATCGCCCTCCGCCGCGCGGTAATCGCGAATCCGGTCCGCCCCGAACGCCTGGGCGATCGAGAAGACAAACGTATCCGCCCCGCCTCCGCTCGTCACCGACTCGCTGTCGCCGGTGAGGGTGTCATCGCCCTCGCCACCCTCCAGCAGGTCATTGCCGTAGGTGGTCACGGTGCCGGTGGTCACGATGGAATCCCCGTAGAGCACGTCTGCATCGCGTCCACCCCGGAGCGTGTCGTTGCCCATGACGCCGACTGCGCCGTTCTGGGTGCCCACGTCGCCGATGAGGATGTCCGCGCCGTCGCCGCCGATGACCAGGTCGTTCCCGCACGTCGTCACGGTGCCGGTGATCGAGACGATCTGGAAATCGGCATAGAGCTGGTCGTTGCCGGGACCGCCGTTCATCGTATCATCGCCGGATCGACCGACCGTTCCGTTGTTGATCACTCCATCGCCCAGCAGGTTGTCCGCATCGGGGCCGCCGTCGATCACGTCGTTTCCCATCTGGTTGACGCTTCCGGTGATCCCATTAAACGCAATGTCGCCCACCAGGCGGTCGGAGCCGTTTCCGCCGATCAGCAGATCATCACCGGTCGAGTCCACGCTGCCGTTGTTCTCCTCGGACTCGCCATTCACGATGTCGGCGCCCACTCCACCGTTGATCGTGTCATCCCCCGCAAGCCCGTTGAGCGTGTCATTGTCGGCCGTTCCGTTGATGTCGTCACCTCCGGTCCCGCCGCTGACGGGCGGGGCGGTCACGCCGGTCGGGTTCGACGGTGCGGGCAGGCTGGCCGTGATGCGGACTGTGGCGGTCGCCGAGCCCACGGCGTCCGTAACCGTATAGGTGAATGTATCGACGGCGTTGAGCCCCGACGGCGGAATATAGGTGAAGCTGCCATCAGCGTTCACCGTGACGAGACCACCGGAGGTCGAGGTGGTGTCAGACGCGCTCACCGTGGCCGGCGCCGTGACACTGTCGTTGGCGAGAACGCCTGCCGAAGCCGCCACCTGGAGGAGCGCGCTGCTCGTCGAATAATTGTCGTCCCGCGCGACCGGATTCGCCGGTGTCGTGGGTAGACTCACCGTGATCCGAACCGTGGCGGTCGCCGAGCCACCCGCGTCGGTGACCGTATAGGTGAAGGTATCCACGGCGTTGAGGCCGGGCGGCGCCGTGTACAGGAAGCTCCCGTCCGGGGAAACGGTCACCGTTCCCCCCGAAGTGGTCGTCGAATTGGACGCCGTCACACTGGCTGGCGCAGTTGTGGTGTCATTGGCCAGGACACCGCTGGCCGCGGGCACCGCCAGAGGCGAGACGGTCGTCGAGTAGTTGTCGTCCACCGCCGTCGGCGCGGGCGGTGTATTCCCCCCGCCGTTTCCACCGTCGCCCCCGTCACCACCATCCCCACCGTCGCCACCATTGTTCTGGGGGCAGCCCGCCAGAAGAACCAGTGCCGAGAATAGACATAACATCTGCCAATAAAACGGTTTATGAGAATTCATGCCGACTCCTTCAAAGGAAGACCTTTGCAGTATAGGCCAGACCAGGATTCAAAGGAACGCAGGTCAGGGCAGGGCGACCAGAGAAATCAGAACATCCTGCGTCGCATATCGGCCCGCCGGGGCCGGACGCATGAGCCCACTATTCATGACGGAGTGCTTCAATGGGGTCAAGCTGGGCGGCGGCGGCGGCGGGGTAGGCGCCGAAGAACAGGCCGACCGCGACGGCCAGGCCGAAGCTGACCGCGATGGTCCAGAGGTGGATGACGGTGGGCCAGCCAACAAACCAGGTGATCACCCGCGCGCCGCCTGAGCCGGCCGCGATGCCGACCATGCCGCCCACCGTGGTGAGCACGATCGCCTCGATGAGGAACTGAAACGTGATGTGCTTGCGCTTGGCCCCCAGGGCCCGCCGGATGCCGATTTCCCGGGTACGCTCCGTGACCGTGGCGAGCATGATGTTCATGATGCCGATGCCGCCCACCAGCAGCGAAATCCCCGCGATGCAGCCGAGGGTGATCTGGCGGCGGCGTTTCTCATTCTCCGCGATCCGCAGCCGCTCCAGCGGAACACGCACCGCGAAATCCGTCTGGCGGCGGCCGAATTCCAGGGCTCGCGTCACCATCTGAGAGACCGCCAGCACATCCTCGATCGACGAGACCTGGATGTAGAAATCGCTGTACGTGCACTTCGTGTATTCGCTGGAACCGCTCGTGCGCTTGACCTGCACGTCGCCGTATCGCTGATCGGCGGTCGCGATCGGAATATACATGTCACTGTTGATGTTCCGCTCGCCGATGCCCTTGGCGGGCAGACCTGCGGTTTCAATCCGCCCGAGCACCCCCACCACCTTGTACGGAACCATGCCGACGGATTCACTGCTGGCCATCACCGACTGGCCGATCGGGTCCTCGTACGCAAACAACGTGGTGCGCAGGTCATCGCCGATGACGCAGACCTTCTCCATGTTCTCGTTGTCCAGGTCGGTCAGGGCCCTCCCCTGGCTGAGTTGCACGTGAACCGTGTTGAAGAAAGCCGGATCGGCGCCGACCACCTTGGCCGTGGAGCGGCGGTGCCCGTGGCGCACGTCGAATGCCACCTCGCGCAGCGGAACCACGCGCTCGACGCGGGGAATCGACGCCCGCAGCCGCTCCAGGTCGCCCCGCTTGAGCCCGTAATCGAGCAGGCGCGTCCGGGCCCCCCCGCCGACCTGCCCGGCCGTCTCCGGCTTGACCGACTGAACGATCACGTTCTGCGTCCCCAGCAGGCGGATCAGGGCGAGTTCGGCCTCCGACGCACCCTCGCTGATGGACAGCATGCAGATGACCGCCCCGACCCCGCAGATGATGCCCAATGTCGTCAGAAACGAGCGCAGCTTGTGCCGGTGGATGTTCTTGACACCCAGACGGATCGTTTCAAAGGCAAGACCGGTGAACATCGAACACATTCACTCCCGGCGCGCACAAATGTGCGGACGGTGGAGCACGCAGCGCGAGCAGAGAGTGACGGACTCCGTGTCACAGAACACTGCTCAACACGGGCTCACACATTCGCGTCTCTGATTCTATCGGGATTTCCATCTGATTGCGACGGGACCACCGTCTGTGGCGGCAGTCATAGCTTGATCTGTTCCCCACAGAGGTCGACATGCTTTCACGGGGATGATGCCCACCTCGCGCAGTGGCAGAAGACCTTCGCTCCGGGCCGCTAAGCCGAAGTTCCTTCGATGAGTATTAGCTAACTTCTGGCTTTGCATGGGGTAG
>CAZQEN010000368.1:4532-7535 GCA_964591605.1 uncultured Planctomycetales bacterium | reverse complement strand
CGGCTGGACGGGCCGGTCCACCGACCACTCCCTGCGAAGCGGCGACCAGAGAAATGTGGTGTGCTCGGCGCCGTCGGCATAGCGGAGACGGACACGCAGTTCGTGCGGCGAGGTCAGGGGCCTGCTCTCCGGCGCAAGGGTACTGCTGTAGCTGGGCTTGCGCGAGCCGAACACGCGGGTGCCCAGCAGCAGTCCGAGCTGGCTGCCTCGCCATCGGCCGGTGATCTCGATGTCGTTTGTCTCGCTCACGCCGGTGGCGAGCGCCGCACGTGGGGCCGGCGCGAGCTCGAACGGAATCCCGGCCGGCGCGCTGCGGCCGACGGGCCAGTCGCCGGCGGTGCCCAGCGCGCGGCCCAGCCAGTCGGCGGAAATGGCGCGGTCGGGCGGCAGCTCGATCGACTTCCAGCGGCCCGGCGGTGGCAGCAGGTCGGGCGCCGCCTCAAACCATGGACGAGCGGGCCTGGTTGCCGGTCCGGCGGGCGGTTGCCGCGGATCGCTCGCCAGGAATCGCAGACTCCGCAGCCGCACGCGGGCCGGTGCAGCCCCCGCGTGCACCACGAGGCTGATTCGCGCGATGCGGTTGCGCTGGAACGCCGTCCGCACGTCGGCCACCAGCGGCCCGCCCGCCGCGGGCAGCGCGTGTTCACCTCCGCCGCCGCTGGCCTCCGGATTCTCCGGATTGAGCGCACCCGGCGTGATCGGCCCCGTCGCATCATCGCTGAGCCGGATGGCCGCCTGCCCCGGCAAGCCGCCTGAGCCTCCAATACACTCTATTTCGAGCGTCGCGGCCAGCCACGGGAAATCCGCCACCCAGATGGGGTCCACCGTCCGCGTCCAGGCCATCGCCCGCCCGGCGGCGACCCGGAATGTGGCCCCATCGCCGCCGATGAGACCCGCCGGCTCCGGGTCCGCGCTGCGCACCAGCCACGGTTCCGGCCGCCAGCTTCCGGCCGTCCAGGTCTCAACCCACCCCGTCTCGACGACCTCTCGTCCGCCCGGTTCGCCCGCGGCCAGCGCCGCCGCGCTCAGCACGACGAAAGCCGCCCGGATGTGCGTGTCAAGCTGCGTCATGTCGATCCGATGCGTCCGATCACGGGACGGGAGCCGGTCCTCACTCCTGCCGGCCGAGCTTGAGGCCGCGGCGCCACGCCCGTATCTGCTGATCCCACCACGTCGGGCCGGAGGGGCGCGTCATCGGCGGCTGCTCGCCCGCATGGGCGAAAGGGTCCGGCGTCGCGGTCAGCCACTGCTCCCACGCCTGCGGGTCGTAGTTGTGCGTCGTACCGGTGAGCTGGATGAGTGACCGCTCCGCCCGGTCCGCCACGGCGAAGTCCTTCACGCGGAGCATCTTGATGAGCGGTGCGAAGACGCGGGTGTCCCGGTATTCCCCCAGGGCTTGAATGGCGATCAGGCGGACGCCGCGGTCGGGATCGTCCACCAGCCTCAGAAACGCGTCGAGTGCTTTGGCGTCCTCTTCCGCGCTGAGCAGCCCCTGCTTCTTGAACGCGAGCAGGCTTCGGGCCGTCTCCAGCCGGACGTGCGCATCGGCGGGCAGCGCCCCCTGCGACGGCGTCGGCCCCTGCGTGCCGAGCACCGCCAGGAACGTCGGCACCGGCCGTGCGTCGCTGTACTGCCCGAGCGCCCGCACCGCGACGCACCGCACCTGCGAGACCGAATCCGTCCGCGCCACCGTATCGAACACCGCGAACGCATCATCGCGGGTCGCGTAGCCGCTCTCGGCAATGCGCGTGATGGCGTCTCGGCGCTCATCACCCGACGCGGCCTCGAGCGCCGCCTGGAAGTTCTCTTCGGCCGAGCGCGGCTTCCAGGTCCGCTTGGTGTGCTCGGAGCAGCCCATGCCGCTCAGGGCGGCGCAGCACCCGAGCGCCAGCACCACCATCCGGCAGCGATGCCCCGGACACGACCTGGAAAGCCAGTATGACAGAGGGAATGACGACGAGACCATGCCGCGCGGCACACTACTCCGCCTGCAGCACCGTCTCATGGAAGAACTGCTCGGGTGTGACCCAGATGACCTCGCGGAGGCCGCCCGACGTGCCGAGGAACCGGCCGCCCACTTCACGGAAGCGCAGGGGGTTGTCGCTGACATAGCAGCGGAGTCTACCGCCCCCGACCTTGTCCGACAAAGCATCCTCTTCGGCCAGCAGCTTCTTGACGCGGCGGGCGGTCGCATCGGCCGAATCGACGATCGACGCGCTGGGCATCAGCTCCGAGATGGCCGACTCGACCAGCGGGTAGTGCGTGCAGCCCAGGAGCATGACGCCCGGATGCAGCGGCATGACATCCTCCAGGTATTCAGTGATCAGCGCGCGCAGGATGTGATCGTCTTCCGATCGGCCTTCCTCGATGAGCGCGACGAGGCTGGGGCACGCCCTCTGCGTGACCGCGATAGTCGGGGCGAGACGCTGGATGGCCTGGAGATAGGCTCCCGAGGCGACGGTGGCCTCGGTGGCGAGCACGGCGATCGCCCGGCCCCTGGCCCGCTGCACCGCATCGGCCGCGCCGGGCTGGATCACGCCGATCACCGGTACGCACACCCGCTGCTCGAGCTCCGGAAGTGCCAGGGCGCTGGCCGTGTTGCAGGCCACGACCACCAGCTTCGGCTCGAACTGCATCAGGAACCGGCAGTTCTGCTCCGAGAACTGCAGGATCGTACGCTGCGACTTGTTGCCGTAGGGAACCCGCGCCGTATCGCCGAAGTAGACGATGTCTTCGCCCGGAAGGTGCCGCTGCAGCGCCCGAACGACGGTCAGCCCCCCCAGGCCGGAATCAAACACGCCGATCGGCTGGCTGCTCATATCGTCATCCCTGACCCACGCCCGGCGGTGTGCGGGCGCCGCCAATATACCCTCCCCACCGGGGGGTGACACCATCATATCGTCCGCGCAGTCGCGAACAATCGAGGAAAACACCCGCACCGCCTCCGCCGGATCCGTCCATCGTTTCGTTGCCGCCGGTAGGTCCGGCCTGCCGGGCCGGACC
>CAZQEN010000368.1:0-4432 GCA_964591605.1 uncultured Planctomycetales bacterium | reverse complement strand
CGGATCCGTCCATCGTTTCGTTGCCGCCGGTAGGTCCGGCCTGCCGGGCCGGACCTGCGATGGGCGTGTGCCTGCCCCCCTGAGGTCGTGCCCGGCACACAGGGCCTGCTTTCGCCCGTCCGGACGAAGAGCGAGCCTTTCTCCTGCGCTGCGCCGGGACTCGCGGGGAGGCTCGCACGGGCATCGTCGCCTTCGCTTCGCGAAGCCGACGCTGCCACCCCGCCCCAAGTGTCGGGGACCCCGGTTGGACTCGGACTGCCCGAATCGCATGAATGACGGGCGAATTCGGCTCCTTTGCCGACCCGGCAGGCTTACAATGGAGTAGCCCGGCCGAAAGGTGTTGCGGGCGAGAACACGACCGTCGTGTCAGCCGGACTCCTCGGCCGCGGGGAAGAGGAGGTGGCCCTATGATCCTCGAGCTCACTCCCCAGGAGCGGGACATGCTGGTGGAGATGATCGCCCGCGAAATCTCTGACCTGGGCTCCGAGATCCACCACACCGACTCCCGGGACTACCGTGAGGACCTCAAGGCGAGGCGAAAGCTGCTCCAGGATCTACTGGACCGCATGTCGGCCGTCCCGGTCCGCTGAAGGCTTCCCGGCCCGCCCCGACCGCGGACACGCACCGCCCGCAATCGACCGGTCGTCACCGGCCGGAGTCGTTCAGCGGTCATCTCTATTCAGACCGCGGCGCAGGCCTGCCAAATCCGACCGACCCAGACGCGCTCGCGTCGTTTCCCTGGGTCACCTGGCGGCGGTACAATCCGGGTGCCGCGAAGGACGCCGGGAGGACTGCGCATGTCATGGATGAGAATGCCGTTCACTGTGGCCGGTCAGTATGTCAGCGCGACCGCGATGGTCGCGGTGTTTGCCGCAGGATGCTTCGAACTGGGCGGGGGCGCGGGTGACCTGTTCGGCACCATCGTCAATACGGACACGAGCAAGGATCTGATCGGGGGCGTGCGCCTGCGCAGCGAAGAGGCCGCGTACGCCTTCGGCCGATTTGACTCGAACGGCGAGGTTGCGGAAATCACCTCGGTCGTGTTCCGCGACGGCAGCGGGCAGACGGCCACGCTCCACCTCGAATCCGGCCGGCCGAGCAGGGCGATCGGCTTCGACGGCTCGCGGCTGCAGATCATCTACCACGAGGTCACGACGCAGCGGCTGCGCGGGCAGGTGATCTTCACCCCCGCGGGCGGGTCGGCCCAGACCTATGATTTCGACGTCGATCTCCAGCAGACCGCCCAGCAGGTGGCCGACCTGATCGAGGAGACCCTGGGGATCGAGATCACCAACCAGCCGCCGCCCGACGACACCACCACGGCCCGCAGTACCGGCGCCCCGGCCGATCCGCGGGAGAAGACGGCCGTCGAGGGCGTGGTCGTGCTGGCCGTGCCGGTCATCCTGGTGGTCACCGGTTTCACCATCAACCTGGTGCTCGGCCAGATCCTCAAGGCCATGGTTGACCTCGCCGACGCCATCGTCAAGTCGTTCATCGTTGCCGCTCTCACCCCGTTCGTGTTCATGGGCAATCTTCTGCGGCTCGCCGCCGGCCAGCCTCTCGTCACCCTGGAATACAACGAGGAGTCCATCGGCGACGGGGACATCGTCCTCACCATCCCCCGTCCTCAGCCGTTCTGAGCAGGAGCGCAGGAAGGTCTGCCCGGGTGGGATGGGCCATGCACTCATGGCCCGTGCACACGAAACACGGGCAGCGAGTATCCCGGCGCGCCGGGACCCATGACACGCCGTTCGACAGTGCCGATCTTACTGCGTTCCTGCTGAGCCCATCCGTCCTGACGCGTGCGGCTCAGGAACGCGGTTTCTCTTGTGGAGGCTTTTGGAGACCAGCGTCTGTCGGTTCGCCGGGATTTGAACGCCCCTCCAGCCTCCGGATTGTGTCCTGGAGTCGATGGATCTCGGCGATCAGGGCCTCTCTGGGCCATTGATCGTAGTCGAGAGGGGCGGCGGGTGGTGCTTTCCGGAACCGGCCCTGAATGCGCTTGACGAACTGGAGACCCAGCACGAGGGCAATCCCCGCGCGGAGAATCCGCATGGCCACGCCGCGGATCGTGAAGATCCGGGCCGTCCGCGCCGCGCGGAGCACCCGGGCCGCCCGCAGCGGACGCAGCAGAGGAAGGGCGATGATCACGATGCCCAGCCAGTGCTTCCACGCATACTGAGCCCGCGAGGGGGCGATACTGATCTTGATGACGAACTCGACCAGAAAGGCCAGCCAGATCAGCACCATGGCCGCGGTGGTCGCCGCCAGGGCGATCGGGTGTTCCAGGATGGCCTGCCCGACGTACGCGTAGTTGTGGTGGTACTGCAGCCACTCGATGCCCAGCAGCGGGAGCACCAGCAGCGCCAGGATGAGCATGGGCACATCGAAGAAGCGGTCCACGCGGGCCCGGTGCTGGTCGTTGGCATCCAGGTGGCCGTAGAAGGGGATCAGGACGCGCCGGCAGCCGGTGGGGGGCGGATAGGGGGGGCACGGATGGCGGCACCACCACGATCGATTCGGGCCCGGGAACGTTCTGGCCGCGGGGCGATCGGGTGGCGGCGATTCGAGGGGTTCCAGGCGTGTCCCTGTGGGCTCTGACATATCTCCGACGCTCGCCGACATTCTCTCTTCCGGTAGGCCGGCCACCCTCGCACGCGAGCCGCCGACCATGGATCAGGGGCTCTTCACGCCGCCGCGCCCCTCCCGGCGTCCCCGCCGCATGATCATCCAGGGGCAGCGGTTTTTCCAGCCCGACTCGTCCCGGTGGGGGGGGCATGGTAGAATGCGGAGAGTCAACGCCGGGAGAACCCCCATGTCCGTTCGCCTGGAACCGATCGAGGACTCGTTTGAATCCATGAGCCGCCAGCTCGGCGACATCATGCAGGAAATGACCCGGCGGAGCTACTATCATTTCTCGCGCTCCGTGGCGTGGCAGCCGGCCGTCAATGTCTATCAGGACGAGCGCTCCTTTTATATTTGCGCGGAACTGGCCGGGCTGGATAAGAAACAGGTTCACGTGGATGTGCTCGGCAGCAAAATCTCCATCAAGGGCGACCGGCCGGCGCCGTTTCCCGGTCAGCATGGAGATGGGGAGAACAGCTCGACGCTCCGCATGGAAATTGCCTACGGACCGTTCGAGCGGGTCATCGAACTGCCCGAGCACGCCGACATGCAGAAGATCTCCGCCCGTCTGACTGACGGTTTCCTGTGGGTGACGATCGCGAAGCGTCAGTAATCACCCAGGCCGAGCCCGCGTTATGACGCAAGACGACAAGAACGCACAGGAGCCGGAAGCATCGCGCCAGCCGGCCGCCCCGCAGCCTGACCCTGGGCCCTCGGCCGACGGTCAGCCATCCGGCGCATCCACGGGCGAGCCGGGACCTGCCGAGGCACGCCCGCCGGCCCCGCCGCCGCATGTGGAAAATGCGCCGGAGGCGGCGCAGGCCAACGATCAGGCCAGCACCGACGGCCAGCGACGCTCCATCCCGAGCGAGCTGCCGATTCTGCCGATCCGCGATTCCGTGGGCTTCCCGGGCACCATCATGCCGCTGAGCGTCGGGCGTGAGAAATCGCGCCGGCTCGTCGAGCAGGCCGTCCGGGGCAACAAGCTCATCGGCATCGTCACCCAGAAAGACCGGGAGACCGACGACCCGACCATCCAGCAGATTCACCCCGTCGGCACCGTGTGCATGATCCTGAAGCTACTCACCCTGCCCGACGGGGGAATCAACATCATCGTGCACGGGCTCATGCGTTTCCGCATCACCCAGGTGGTGGCGTCGGAGCCGTTCATGACCGCGCGGATCGAGCCGCGCGAGGATGCGACGCAGACCACGCCCGAGATCGATGCCCTCGTGCACACCGCCAAGCAGGCGGCCTACCGGGTGTTCGAGTTGTCGCCCAACGTGCCCGATGAGGCCCGCATCGTGCTCGACAACATCGACACGCCGGGCGGCGTGGCCGACTTCCTCGCCGCCAACCTGCCGGTTCCCACCGGTGAGAAGCAAAAGCTGCTCGAGACGTTCGACGTGGCGGAGCGCCTGCGCAAGGTGAACACCGCCCTGGCGTCGCAGCTTGAGATGCTCGAGCTGTCCAACAAGATCCAGGACCAGGTCAAGGGCCAGATCAACAAGACGCAGCGCGAGTACTACCTTCAGGAGCAGCTCAAGGCTATCCAGAAGGAACTCGGCGAAACCGACGCCCGCACCGAGGAGCTCCAGCGTCTGCGCGAGCGGATCGCCGAGGCCAGGATGCCCGAAGCGGCCCGGAAGGAGGCCGATCGCGAACTGGGCCGGCTGGAGCGCATTCCCCAGGCCTCGCCCGAGTACAGCCTCGCCGTGGACTACATCAACTGGCTGTGCGACCTGCCCTGGTCGGTCAGCACGCAGGACCAGCTCAACCTCAGCCGGGCCCGGAAAATCCTCGACGA
>CAZQEN010000367.1:0-7585 GCA_964591605.1 uncultured Planctomycetales bacterium | reverse complement strand
TGGCCGCCGCGGCGACCCCATCCCGCCCGCATGCCACTGAATTCTGGATGCACCCGTCGCACCGGTCAGGGACCGATGGTCGGTTGGCTGAGCGGCACATCCGGGCGAGAATGGTCCGAGCCAGGAGATGTCACATGCCGGGATGGGTGCTTTTCATGATGTGGGTTGCCGTCGCAGGGTCTGCCCCGGCCACCGGGCCGACCAGCCACCCTGCGACGTCGATGACTCCTCCGGCCGGACGTGAGTACGAGTGGAGGCAGGTTCACCGCAGCGCCCCCTTCGCACCCCGTGACGGTGCGGGGGCGCTGGTCTTCGACGGCCGCATGTGGCTCCTGGGCGGCTGGAACCCGCAAGACAAGATCCACTTTCCCCAGACCTGCAACAGCGAGGTGTGGTCTTCACCTGATGGGCTGGAATGGACGCTGGTCAACCCGCGCGCCCCGTGGGAAGGGCGGCACACGGCCGGATACGTGGTGCATCGCGATCGAATGTGGATCGTCGGCGGCGATCCCATCCAGAAGCACTACCAGAACGATGTCTGGTCAAGCCGGGATGGGCTCGAGTGGAAGCGGGCCGCCGCGAATGTCCCCTGGGCCCCGCGGGTCCTGCACTACACGGTGGCCTTCAACGACCACATCTGGGTCATGGGGGGCCAGACGCTGCCGCAGTTCGCCGCCGCTCCGGAAGTCTTCTACAACGACGTCTGGTGCTCCCGGGACGGCGCACGCTGGACGCGGGTGACAGAGCACGCCCCGTGGGCGCCCCGCGGCATGATCGGCGGGAGCGTGGTATTCAACGGCCGGATCTGGCTGCTGGGCGGCGGAACGTACGATACGCCCGATTCACCCCGTCGCTTCTACAACGACGTCTGGAGCACGGCCGACGGACTGCACTGGGAGCGCCACCTCGAGCACGCGCCCTGGGCGCCGCGCCAGTATCACGACGTGGCCGTGTTCGACGGGGGCATGTGGGTACTCGAGGGCTGGAACCAGTCCAATCGAGCCGACGTGTGGTTCTCGTCCGATGGCATCCGCTGGCAGGAACTGCCCGGCACAACCTGGGCCCCGCGGCACGCGGCCAGCGTGTTCGTTCACCGCGGCGCGCTGTGGATCGTCGCCGGCAACAACATGACGCCGGACGTATGGAAGCTCGTGCGCAGCGGGCCGGCTCCCTGAGCCGCCTGGCTGGCCCCACTCATTCACTCACTCACGGCACGCAGAAGGGCGTGCTCCCCGCAGTCCACGGAACCGACGGCCCGCTCACGCAGTTCGTGAACGCGACGAAGTCGTCGCCGTCGATATCGTTGTCGGGCACCGCATCGCGGTTGAAGCATTCACATCCGGCGGGTACGCCTCCTGCCGAACCGGTGTAACAGATCTGGAACGCAGAGAAGTCTACCAGGTCCACGTCGCCGTCGGCGTCGTGGTCGGCCCACACGTATTGGCCGTGCGGGCAGCAGGTCACCTGCGAGCAGTCGGTCCCCAGTCCGCCCCAGGTCCCGCTGGCCGCGGTGCACGCTTCCTGGGTGGTCACGATGCACTCGCCGTTCTGCTGGCAACAGGAGCCTGGAACGGTATCCTGGAACACGCCGTCCCACAGGGCCAGCTCGTCCATGTACAGGTCGTTGCCGGCCTCGGTCAGAGGACATACCGTCGAGACTGAGGCCGGGCAGTCGGCGGCCGTCGTGCACGCCTTCTGATACGTCGGGTTGGGGCTGCTGGCTCCGTTCCAGAGCGGCATGCCGGCGGAGCCGCCGGTGCATCGGAGATTGGGCGCGCCGACCGGGCCATAGTCGTCGCACGTCGGCGTGCCGATGTCGAGACCCTTGTTCGGCCCGATGGCCACCTTGTTGAAGGGGCCCTTGTACTCTCGCGGCACCCGGGCCACGCAGTACGGATTGGGATTCGGTCCGCCGTTACCGGCGTAATTCTGCGAACTCCACGAATTGCTCAAACGGACTTCGATGGCATCGGCGCCGATCGCGAAGGAGACGGTATTCCAGCCGTCCTTGGGCTGCAGGTCGGCCCCGTGTTCCGGAGTCACGGACGGTATGCCGAAATTCGGTGGGCTGCCGGTGCTGGACCAGTGATAATCGAAGATGTTCCAGTATAGCCCGTCATACACCGCCAGATGCCAGCTCGTCGGCTTCCACCCGGTGTCCAGGTCGCAGGGGTTCCGGTCCATGGTGGCGATGAGTCCCAGCGCGAAGCTGGCGTGAACCTGGCCGTCGCTCACGCTGAGCCGGGGCTGAGAAATGGTCCCGCGCGTGCCGGCGGCCGGACAGTACACCGTCGTCCAGTTGAACGGGGCCCGATCTTCGTCCAGATAGAGTTCGACGTAGAAGACCATGTTCGAATGGGCGCCCCCGCCCGGCAGGTACAGCAGGAACCGCCCCTTCAGTGCATCCGGACGCAGCAGGCTGTTGAACGAGTCCACGTAGTCGGGGGGAATCGTGCTGTCCGGGTTGACGGGGACGCTGATGCTGCCGCCGCCGTTGATGCGTGCATACTGATGCACGGTGTTTCGCGGGTTGTTCTGAATGAGCGCGGTGATGTCGCGTTCATGATGGTAGACGGCCACCCCGGTGCTGTCCTGCTGATACACGCGGAGGCCGTAACCCTGGATCGCATCAGCGTCTTTGTGACACTTCCATGATTCGGTGTCGCCGCTGGCCCGCCAGGCGTACAGGGTGTCAATGGACCTCGCGTAAGGTCCGCTTCCCGCGCAGGTAATCGGTGGCCAGGTGTAGTAGAACGAGTTGGTATCCGTGCCGGGTGGATAGGTCATGTCCGGGTCCTGAGTCCGGCAGTTGCACGCCTGCGTGGGGTCGGCCGGCGGCGGGTCACAATACCGGTCGAAATCCTCGCACATCACGATCGCATTGGGATCCCCCGTCGCCCCCGCGCAGCGCTGGGCCATGGCGGCGGATTCACACAGCAGGACGGCCAGAATCGACGTGCCGATGATAACCAATCGCATTGCTCACTCCTCTGCTCGAATCAGAACCCGGAAGATCTTGGTCAGAACCATGTGAAAGGGAGGGTGATGTCCTCCCCTCCAATCCGGCGCCTTCCGCGAAGGCATGCTCTGATTATACCAGCAGCAGGCCCGTTCGTCGTCCGGAACCCATAGAACATATCGGCTTCGATGCGGGTGCCCGTCGTGGCCGCGACACCGCCCGCCCTTCAGAAGGACCGCCAGATCGGAGCACGTCTCCAGGCGTCCGGTCCATCCGGCGGAGCACTGGATTCCGATGGGGGCTCCCAACGCTCGAAGGCGACGAGGCCCGCGAGCCCGGGCAGGCGAAGTTTCCCGGATGCGCGTTCCCCGCCGCCGTCAACCGATAATCGCCCCGCGCCTGGGGTGCTGCGTCCGGGTCAATATCCGGCATCCTGTGCAAAGAAACGGCGGCACAATCGTCAATTAAGATCGTGGAAAACACGCGCTCCCGCAGGGTACAATGCAGACGGTGGCTTGTCTTCATCGCCAGAAGGTTGTGGCGGCGATGAGTACCAGCCGGGCATGTCCTGGAGGAGGAAAAGTTTCCCTGCTTCATGTCATTCCATGAGCGATTGAGTTGTCCATGTCGATGTCCCCAAGGGTGTGGGCCTGCCCTGTCGGAAGGCCTGAGGAGAAGCACAATGAAACGCACGTCTGTTGCAGGTTTGACAGCATGGCTTGTTGCCATTGTCGGAGCGGGCGCCTATGGCGCCGTTCCTTCGATTATCCGGATGGACCCGCTGGGCGGAACCACCGGATCGATCGCTTATACCGTGTCCGAGGACGGCCGGTATGTGGGTGGACGCGTGACCGACACGGACGGCGCGTTCTCCGCGGCGTACTACGACACCTCGGTGGGCTCCGGGGTGGCGGGTTGGACGGTGATTCCTTCGGGTAGCGCAAGCCTCCCGGGTTCCGGCGTCGTCGTCGGCATCGGCCATCAGCCCGGTGGAAATGTCTATGCGGGTTTGAATGCGGCCGATACCGGCGTCAGACCAGCGACCTACGTTGTGACCAACCAATTCGGCAAGGTGTCAACCAATGGCGCGGCGGCCACATCGTTCAATGGCAACTCCGATAACATGGTGGCCTCTGCCAACGCCAGCACCAGCTCCGGCTACGCCGGTGGGGGCGTGGCCGCGTTCGCGGATGGCAGCGATGCATGGGTCGCTGCCTCTCATTCCCAGGGCTCGACCAGCAAGGGGCCTGAGAGCTACCTGAACAAGGCGAGCAGCCCCACGGTCAACTGGGCCACACTGTCGTCGGGACGGGCCGGTACGAAGTTCAGTACCAACGCCGTGTCCAGCACCGGCCGCGTGCTCGGCTGGGACGGTGCCAGCGCCACCCGGGCGGGGGCTTACTGGGACGGCGCCGCGGGCGGCACGTTCTCTTCAGCCGCCGTCGTGGAAGTTCCCCACGTGCCGGACTTCAAGGCGGCAGCCTGGTTTGCCTACGGCATCTCCAACAACGGTCAATATGCCGTCGGATACCAGGGCATCAATGCGGTCAGCCGAGTCCAGGCTTTCCGAGCCGACCTGGCCGCGGGAACTGCGGTCGTGCTCAATACGGTGAGCGGTTCGCCCAATGCCAACGAACAGGCCGTGGCGTTCGACGTCGCCGACGACGGTTTCGCGGTGGGCTACGATTACCAGGTGGGCAGGACGACGGGCGGCAACGGAAGCGCCTATGAGGCGTGCGCCTGGTTCGCCCAGGATACGACGATCAACAACACGCTCTTCCAGGCGAACCGGGCATATTCGCTGGTCACGGTGGCGACCATTTACGGAGCCAATCTCGCCGGCTGGAGCGACCTGGGCGTCGGGGCGGCATCGGTGACCCTGCTGGGTGATGGCGTATATGCCATCGCGGGCACTGGACTGTACAACGGGCAGCCACGGGCATTCCTGCTCACCATTCCGGAGCCGGTGACGGTCGTGTTCCTGGCTCTGGGAACGCTGATGCTGCGGCGGAGGCGAGCGTCGAACTGATCACTGCGACGCTTCCCCCCACGTACCTGAAGTCCGGACGAAGTACGCGGACCATGTGCGATGAGCGCACATGGTCCGCACCTTTTGAGCGATCCGGCCGCGAGCCGGCGACCGCTCCGGGCGGCTGAGCCCCACTGGCCGCAAATGCGGATGCGTCACGGCCGTTCCGGCGGGGCTTGCAGGCGTCTGCGTCTCTGCCCTGTGTTGTACCCTCTTGTCGCCTATCAGAATCTTCTATCAAGATCTTCCGGGCGGTTTGTTGCGTTTCAACCAGGCGAAGCGCGATGCCGCACATCCCGAGATGCTGGACGCCTGCCGCTCCTGTACGGTCAACGAACATTCTTGCACGCATGATCCGATATCACTATTCTGGATTCCCGGCACCACGACGGTTCTGTTCTGAACCTCGGATGATCATTCTTGACTCGGAGGGCGGGAGACCGCGGTATGACTGATCCGTCTCAGCCCGGTTTCTTCTCCACGCACATCGCCCGGGCCCGGCGCTTCCACCTGGGCGTCGGGGTTCCGGGCGGCCTGCGTCTCCGGGTGGTCTGCGGCGGATGCGAGCGGTGCGCCGCCGACTACGCGATCCATCGCACCCGCTTTCCCTACCTGGCCATCGAATTCGTCGCGGGCGGGGAGGGCCAGTTGAAACTCAATGGACGCGCCTCACCCCTCACGCCGGGCACGATCTTCTCGTACGGCCCCCGCGTCGCTCATGACATTGTCACCGATGCCCGCAAACGCCTCATCAAGTACTTCGTCGATTTCACCGGAAGGCAGGCCAGCCGGCTGCTGCGCGCGGCCGGGATCCCGCCCGGGCGAATCATCCGGACTTCGGCGCCGGACGAAATGATGACCCTCTTCGACGATCTTGTGCGCAACGGTCTCAAGCATACGCGGTACTCCCCGCGAATCTGTGCGGCTCTGCTCGAGGCGATCCTCCTCAAGATCGCCGAGACCCGGATCCCCCGCGGATCGGTCGAGAGCGGGGCCCTCGCCACCTATCAGGACTGCGTACAGCGCATCGAGCAGCACGCGCTGGAAATCAGAACTCTCGGCGACATCAGCCGCGACTGCCACATTCATCCGGCTTACCTGTGCCGGCTGTTTCACCGATTCGGTCACGAGACGCCGTATCAGTTTCTTCTGCGGCTCAAGATGAATCACGCCGCCGGCCGGCTGCTGGCGCCGGGAATGCTCGTCAAGCAGGTGGCTGCGGAGATGGGCTTCGACGACCCGTATCATTTCTCCCGCACCTTCAAGAGCGTCTTCGGTGTCTCGCCGGCGCAGTTCGTTCATCATCGCCGTGCCGGGGCGGGCGACGCCTTTCGTGCCCCCTCTGCGCATTCGGGTCCGGCCGCCAGTCGTGACCGGGACCGGTTGCGCGGAGGCATGGGAGCGGGCGGTTCGGACAACGCAGCAGCCGGAGAGGAACCATAAGCGGGCGAGCCTCCCGGCCCGTTTCAGGCCTGCTGCCCGGGCACTGGGTCACCTGAAACGGGCGATAACCCATCGACCCTCGCCGCCGGCGTGCCCGCCGGGCGCATCCGCTCGATTTACCCGGTTCGATAGCCGATCTCCAGAATATGGTCCTTCGTCCCCCGTTCTGGCCGCCTTTCAGCCTGCCGGGCGATCATCGCGCGACGATGGTCACCGCGCTGGTCGTGATCGTCCTGCTGCTGTTATTCCTCCTGCTCGTTGGCAAGCCGGGCCCTCAAGCCGCTTATTGATGGTTGCGTGACCGGTCGGCGGAAGTTGACCCGGCTTGCGGCCGGTCTCCCGCCGGGCTGGTACCGTTGTCGGCACGCACCCTATAGTAGGCGTCTGTAGCGGCAGGAAGCTCGGCCCCGGCGCGAAGCGCGGGGTGGGGGATCGATGGTGCCACGCGAGCCCTGGCCGTGCCCGCCGGTTCCCCATTCCGTCCTTCGGTGCGGTATGGAGCGGCCGGTACGAAAGCGGCTTGCGGGAAGCGGCACCGGCCTGCCGCGATCGGAGACAGGAGAGGTCAGTATGGGATGGCAAGATCAGGCCCGCGAGGCCGCGCGACTCTTCGAGCAGGGCGATGCGGCGGCCGCGGCCGCGATGATCGCCGAGATCTGTGAGAACCCCGAGCTCGTCGATCAGGATCGCATGCTGATGAACGTCAATCTCGCCACCATCCATGACCGCCTTGGCCATGAGGATCAGGTCCTCGCCGCCTACGACCGGGCCATCGCACTGTCCATCAAGCCGTACGTCTTCGTCCAGGAAAGCCACGCCGCCTACCTCTTCCAGCACGGCCATCGCCACGATGCCGTCGCCATCTGGGAGCATCTGCTCTCGTTCGAGCAACTCGCCGAAGATCGCCGGGCTGCCATCGAGCACAACCTGCGCATCGCCCGCAGCACCTGAAGCCCCGTCCAGCAGTCCTTTGTCGTGTCGGCGGCGGTGGTGCAGGAGTCTCGCGTGCACCCTGCTTCCACGTGCAGCCGAGACGGCCGCACCACAACGGGCGGCTCCGGCGCCCGTGCGGAGGGGTGTCACATCCCCTCAGAGGGGGGTGTGTGACAACATCGGCGGGTGGCATGGGTCCCGGCGCGCCGGGACCCGTGGGG
>CAZQEN010000366.1:0-7606 GCA_964591605.1 uncultured Planctomycetales bacterium | reverse complement strand
CTCTTCAATTCATCGATCCCGTCCGGGGCCATTCGTCGCTGGAGCGCTGGTGGCGTTCGAGGATCAGGTGGAGCCGCCCGAGCTCGGTCAGGAGGATGGCGGCGCGCTGAAGCACGTCGGGTTCTTCGAGCAGGCGCTGGCGGATCTCCACGGCGTCGGTCGGCAGCAGCGTGGCCGCCGTCAGATCGAGCAGGGGTTCGAGCGGGAGCAGGCCCTGGAGCGCACTGCGGCACTTGTCGATGCCATGGAGGGCCGCCCACAGAGGCGACGAGAGGGTCTGCTCGAACGAACGGCGGATGTCCGGCTCAAATCCGGAGGCAATCGCGTTCTGTGCCGCGGGCAACGGCTCGAGCTGGGCCAGGCGATACTCGCCGTCGCGGTCCTCGGAGCGGACGCGGGCGCGGCACAGGCCCACCAGGTTGATGAAATACCGCACATCCACCTGCACGTGCTCGCGGATGCGCCCGACGCACACGATGGGCGAAATCTCCGCGAGGTTCGTGTGATAGTAGGCCTCGTACCCGGGTTTGAGGTAGGCCATGGCGATCAACTGGTGCTGTTCGAGCGCATCGCGGACCATGGCCCGATAGCGCGGCTCAAACACCTGCAGCGGCAGGGTCGCGCCCGGCAGCAGCACGGCGTTGGGCAGCGGAAACAGCCCGACCGGATCGCGCAGCGATGGCAGTCGCTCCTGGGACATTCCCCCCATTATACCGCATCACTTGCGTTGGGTGCCCCCTGACGCGCCGCCGCGAATTTCGCCCGTCCGCGAAGCGGGGCCACCTTGCGACCGCGGCTTGGCCAGAGTGAGCAACTCGATGAGCAGACGGATCGTGCCCTGGACGAACTGCAGGTTCGTGTGGCTGGGAATGTTCAAGGGGCGGATCATGGCAAAGCCGACGGCCGCGTGAATGATCTGCCAGGCCAGCCACTCGGGGGGGACATCACTGCGGAGCTGGCCACCCTCGGCCGCTTCTTTCATCACCGAGGCCAGTGCCCGGACGTACCGCTCGTAGTGGTCCTTGATGGCCTCGTGGATCTTGGGGTCCGAGATCTCGGTCTGGGCGTGAAACAGGAGCTGGTAGACGGCCCGGGTGCTCGGGTCCGAGGTGGCCGGGTTGCGGTAGAGGAGGATCTGCAGCTTCTCGAGCGGCGTCCTGGCGGCCCGCGTGGCCGACTGCCAGTTCTGGAACACGTCATCGGCCACCTTCTCGATCAGCGCGATGAAGAGATCGCGTTTGTTCTTGAAATGGCGGTAGATGATCGGCTCGCTGACGCCGGCCTCGGCGGCGATCCTGGCCGTCGTCGTGCCCCGATAACCGTCGCGGGCAAAGCACCGCGCGGCGGACTCGAGGAGCTGTTCGCGGCGTTGCGGAGCCTTCATCCGGCGCATGGACGGACCTTGTCACAAAACCTGGAGACCTGACGGGTGGTCGCCGGGGCATTGTAAAGGCAGCCCCTCCACTTTGACACGCCGGGGGCCGATGGTGGCCACGGGGGGTCTGGCCATGATTTCGGGAGCGGGCGTGTAGGTCTCCCGGCGCGCCGGGACCGGGCCGGACCTGCGATGGGGGAAGGCCTCGCCCCGCCGAGGTCCCGTCCGGCAGACGGGACCTGCTCGTGCAGGCCCGAGAGAATGGCCAGACCCGTCGCGGGCAACTGGCGCAGCGACCTCCGGCCGGCCCATCATCCGTGCCGCTCCGCCCACGCATGAGCCTGCCTGACCCGGCCGCTCAGGCGCAGGCGCTCTCGTCGATGAAGTCCGGCCGGTGGTCCTTGCGGAACTCGCGGCCGGGACGCAGGCGGGAGAGGTCATACGATGTGGAGCCCGTGGTAACCAGGTCACGAACGATCCGGGCGTTGAGCGGAGCGAGGATGAGCCCGCTGCGGAAGTGGCCGGTTGCGGCGATCAGGCCGTCGGCGCCGGGCACGAGCCCGATGAACGGTGCACGATCGGGTGTTCCCGGGCGCAGACCCGACCAGGTGCTGACCACGTCGGCCCGGGCCAGGGCGGGGACCATGCGCTGCGCGAGCGTGAGCAGCGTGGCGACGCCTTCGGCCGTGTTGCGCTTGATGAAGCCGCTCTCATGCTCTTCAGTGGCGCCGATGACGATGCGGCCGTCGAGGCGCGGCACCATGTAGCACTTGCCCCGTTCCACGATGTGCGTGAACGGCCGCGGGTGCATCTCCAGGAGGACGATCTGCCCGCGGACGGGGTAGACGGGCACGACGTCGCGCAGGTCCGGGTCCACCGTGGGCGACCAGGGGCCGGCCGAGAGGACGATCCGCCCGGCGGAGAGCGTGCCGCGATTCGTGCGGACACCCGTGACGCGCGAACCCTCCCGCACCAGGCCGTCGACCTCGCAGCCTTCGACGATGTCCACGCCCGCGAGCAGACAGGCGGCCCGCAGGGCGGCCATGAGCCGCGGGTTGCGGATCTGACAGGTCACCGAGTTGTACTTGACCCCCAGCAGGTCGGGCGTGAGGTGGGGCTCCTGCCCGCGGGCGATATCGGGATCCAGGAGCTCGAGCACCGGCCGGCCCCAGGTCGCCGCGTGCGGCTCGGCCGCCTTGACTTCGCTGGCCGCCATGCGCTGCTGCTGATCATCCAGAAGCAGTTCGAAGCTGCCGCAAGGGATAAACTCTGGGTCGATACCTGTACGTTCGCGCAGGTCCTCAACGAACTTCGGGTAGAGGCGAAGACTCTCACGCAGGAGGGCGGCGAGAGGGTCCTTGCGGTGCCAGCTTCCACATTGCAGAACGCCGGCGCCGGCCCAGGAGGCCTCCCGGCCGCAGATGGCCTTCTCGAGAACCCGCACGCCCAGGCCCGACCGGGCGAGTTCACACGCGGCACTCAGGCCGATCACTCCCCCGCCGATGACGATCACGTCAGACGTCGTACTGGACATGGCACACACTCGCGGAAGCTGATCCAGGTGCTGGAGCATCGCCCCACCGGAGGGCAAACCGCATGACAGGATATCGCGCCGGGCAGGCCAGAGCGAGCGGAAACTCCGCGCCGCGCCCCGGAGCCGCGCATCAGGCAAAGAGAAAGCCCCGGACCTCAGGAGGCCGGGGCTCGGGGTTGCCTTGCTTCGCCGCCGAGTCGGGGACCGCGCGTCATCGCGACGGGCGGACCGCGGCATTGGCCGCCATCTTCGCCGGACGCAGCGGCCAGTCTTCGTTGCTCTCGAGGCGGACGCGCATCAGCATGAGCCCGCCTTCGAGCTGAGGATCCACCTCGGGGAACTCGTTGGGATCCTCGCGGACGGTCTCCATCTCCTCGTCGAGCTCCTCTTCGTCGTCGGAGGCCTCCTCGCCCGCGGGCCGGCTGTGTGGCTTGTCGCCCTTGGCCGGCTGGGTGGCGGTCTTGTACTCGGTCACCGCCTCAATCTCCTTGGGGGTCAGTGTCTTCTGATTCACACCCTTCAGAATATCGGTCTTGAGCCGCAGGTAGTTGGACTTCACGATCTCCTTGGGCACGAGCTTGATCTCGACGTCGGGATCCACGCCCCACGTGACGCTGTCCTCGTCGCGGTGCAGGCATCGCCCGTCGGGAAGGTAGTAGTGCGCGGTGGTCAGCTTGAGGAACGCCGAGTTGTTGTTGTTGAGCCGCAGGACCTGCTGCACGCTCCCCTTGCCGAACGTCCGCTCGCCGACGATGAGCGCCCGCTGGTGCACCTGCAGCGCGCCGGCGACGATCTCCGACGCGCTCGCGCTGGTGCGATTGGCCAGCAGGATGAGCGGGAAGTCCGTGAAATGCTCGCCATCGGTCGTGGAGGTCTCCCAGGGCTTGTTGTGCCGGTCCTTGGTGGAGACGATCTGACGGTTCCCGGGGAGGAAGAGGTCGGCCACCTCGACCGCGGACTTGAGCGGCCCGCCGGGGTTGCCGCGCAGGTCAAAGATCAGCCCGCGCATCCCTTCCTTCTCGCGGAGACGCGCGACGACGTCCTTGAGCTCGTCGATCGTGCCCTCGGTGAAGTTGGTCATCCGGACGTAGCCGATCTTCTGCTGCGGGTCGATCATGTACTTCCAATTGCCGCTCTCGTCGCGCTCGAAGCCCTTGATCGTGAAGATGGTGATCTCCTGACGCTTGAGCTTGAGATCGAACTCGTCCTCTACGCCGGGCCGCTTGAAGGTCAGCGTCACTTCTGTCCCGGGCGGGCCGGTGATGTCGCGCACCGCCTGCGTGATGGTGTATTTGGCCGCGGACTTGCCGTTGATCTTGGTGATCATGTCCCCCGGCTGGACGCCCGCCTGATACGCCGGCGTGTCCTCGAGCGGCGAGACCACCTTGATGGGCTCGCCGGGGTCCTTGCGGATCTGGATGCCCACGCCGCTGAAGCGGCCCTGGGTGTGTTTGTTGAACTCGGCCAGGTCGGCCGGCCAGATCATGTCGCTGAAGCGGTCGAGCGGCTGCAGGGCCCCCTGCACGAATTCGTAGATGAGCACCGTCTCCGGAAAGAGGCCCATCTCCTCGTTGATATCGAGAACCTTCTCGAAGTACTGGACCAGGTCGCGCACCTTGAGCTTGTCGCTGGCCTGGGCCTGGCCGAGCCGGGCTTTGATCCGGCTGACGAATTCCTGCCGGCTTTCGCTGGAGGCGAGCGACTTGAACTCCTTCTGGAGCTTGGGCTCCTCCGCCAGCCGCAGCACCTGCTTGAGGCCGGCGATCACCGCGTCCTTGAAGACCGGCTCGGTCAGATACTCGCTGTCGATCTTACGGAAGGCGTCGCTGGCCATGTCGGGCGTGATGTCGCTGACCGTCGTCCGCCAGTCGGAATCGGGCGTGTAGGTGTATTCGAGGCGCAGGTGGGCCTGGCAGCGGTCGAGGGCCTCGCGATATTCCTTGTTCTGCGGAAAGATCTCGGTCAGGCGCAGCCAGATCGTGGCGGCCTTGACCCACTTGGACTCCTTCTCGAAATCGAGGGCCGCTTTGCCGGCCCCTTCGACCGTCTTGAGGAGCCAGGGCTCCTTGCGGAAGGATTCCTGATCGTGGGCGTTGTTGAAGGCCTGACCGCAGTGCCAGATGGCGGATCGCCACTCTCCCTTGGCCGCCTCCTCCTTCACCCAGCCCACGTACTTGTCATAGTCGGCCTGGATGCGCTTCTCGCGCTCGCCCTGGAGCTTCTCAAAGCCGGTGAGCCAGGCGTTGACGTGCTTGACGTGCGGGTCCGCCGACTCGCGGGCAGCCACGCCGTGAATGAGGCGGGCGGCCTCGTCGAACTGGCCTTCGCTGAGGGCGGTCAGCCCGTCCTTCCAGCTCTTCTGAAGGTCAGGGTCGGAGAGTCTGACCGCCTCCACCGCCATGAGAGCGGGGATCAAGGTCAAGACGGCCACCACAGCGACCCGCGGGCGGCCGCCCGATAATACTGAGCGCGAGCAACGCATTAGGACTCCTCGATAAAGCAGATCCACCGCGTCGCGAACCTCCCGTTCGCAGGGGTGGGAAACGGCGAAAAGCGATCACAGAGGCGGACGTGAGATGCATCGCGGCTGCGGTCCGGCCCCCTCAGATTGATCGGAATCTACCGGTACCGGCCCCAGTCTGGCGAAGAACACCCTACGTCCAAGCCATTATAACTATACGTTTCCACCGGGCAACGGGTGCAATCCGGGTCACTCCACGGGAGCCGCGTGACAGCCTCGGCCGCGGCGTCGGAGCCGCCCATTGTGGTGCAGCCCTTGTGGTGCAGCCCTTGTGGTGCAGCCGTTGTGGTGCAGCCCTTGTGGTACTGCCGTTCTGGTGCAGCCGTTGTGGTGCAGCCGTCTCGGCTGCACTCGTCCGCCATGGGCGAGATTCGCCGCAGGGCGCGATTCCGCGGTGGCCAACTCACCGCAGCGACCACCTCAATCGCTTCAACCCCGCGGCCTTGCCGCCCGCCCCTCCCATCATCGGTCCTGGCCCGCCGTGTATCCTCTCCGACCGCCACCCCGATAGACGGCTTTTCGCCTGATCACCGGTAGCGGCGGAGTCTCTGCTGGTTGTACCACCACACAGCAAAGACACTATATACAGGGCATCAAAAAACTGCAGAGCGCTGTCTGATGTTCCCCGAACCTGAGACTAAGCTCTTTCGTAATATGAAGATAACGGTCTCTCTGGAGTTCATTGCACAGGGCTGGAGCCAGGTCCACGACACCCCCGCTGCCGTTGACGACTGCCCCCCGATTTTGGTAAGATATCCCCCCTATGGCACGGTCTCCCACGCTGCAGCCGGGGACGCGGAAAAAAGCGTCCGCCCATCCCATCCGTAACTTCAAGTCGGTGATGAACTTCCTGAATTCCGTCACCGACTACGAGAAGATGACGCGGGTGGGCTACAACACGACCAATTTCAACCTGGCCCGGATGGGTCGCCTCCTGGCCGGCGTCGGAAATCCGCACAAGTCCTTCAAGAGCGTTCACATCGCCGGCACCAAGGGCAAGGGCTCGACGGCCACCATGCTCGCCTCCATGCTCGCCAACTGCGGCATGCGGATCGGGCTCTACACCTCGCCGCACCTCGTGGACATCCGCGAGCGGATCCAGATCAACGGGGAGATGATTTCCGAGTCGGACATGACGCGGCTGATGGGGCGGATCGCCCCGGTCGTCCGCCAGCTCGCCAAGGACGAACCGACGTTTTTCGAGATCATGACCACGCTGGCGTTCCTGTATTACGCCGAGCAGAAGGTGGACCTGGCAGTGGTGGAGGCCGGGCTGGGCGGACGGCTGGATTCCACCAACGTGCTCAAGCCCGAGGTCTGCGCGATCACGAGCGTGAGCTACGACCACATGGCGCAGCTCGGCAATACCCTCGAGAAAATCGCCGAGGAGAAGGCCGGCATCTTCAAGCCCGGTGTCCCCGCGATCAGTGCCCCGCAGACCCAGGAGGTCCGGCAGGCCCTTCAGCGGGTGGCGGCCAAGGTCAAGGCGCCGCTCCGCTTTACCGGCAAGGACATCGAGTTCAGCTATCGGTTCGAGTGCTCGCGGGCGACCGGTCCGCACATCCGCGTGAGCCTCTCGCACGGCCCCGTGCGCTACGAGCATCTGCCGGTGCCGCTGCCCGGCGATCACCAGGCGGTCAACTGCGGCCTGGCCCTGAGCCTCATGGTCGCCCTCAAGGAGCGCGGCTTCGAGATCGACGATCAGAAGGCGATCGAGGGCCTGGCCAAGGCGCATCTGCCCGGCCGGATGGAAGTCATCCACGAGAACCCGCGGATCATGGTGGACGGCGCCCACAACGCCGCCAGCATCGAGGCCCTGATGCGGGCCATCGGGCAGAACGTCACCTATGACTCGATGGTGGTCATCTTCGGCTGCCGCTCGGACAAGGACATCCCCGGCATGCTCGACCTGATCCAGCTCGGGGCCGACAAGGCGATCTTCACCGACGCCGGTTCGCCGCGTGCGGCCGATCCGGCCGAACTGGCGGCCGAGTACATGGAACGCAGCGGCAAGATGGCCCAGGTGGCGCGCACCCTCGAAGAGGCGCTCGACATCGCCGAACGCGCGGTCACCCGCGACGACCTGATCTGCATCACCGGCTCATTCTACCTCGTGGGCCGCGCCAAACAGATGGTCAAAACCCGCTACGCCTCCCCCAACTCGCCGATCCTGGCG
>CAZQEN010000365.1:0-7627 GCA_964591605.1 uncultured Planctomycetales bacterium | reverse complement strand
AGCACGTGAGCAGGAACGCAGAACGAGACGCCAGCACGTGAGCAGGAACGCAGAATGACTGGAACTTTCAGACAGGGTGGCATGGGCAGCGTACTCGCTGCCCGTGTTTCATGCGCACGGGCAATGAGGACATTGCCCGTGCCACCCCGGGTGAATCGTTCTGCGCTGCTGCTCAGGGCCGCTGACACTTCCGCGCTCGGCCGTGCTGCAGCGCCGCGCGGGCTCAGCCGCGCCGCTCATGGTGCGCGGGGATTCACCCTGCTCGAGGCCATCATCGCCCTCACGCTCATGATCGCCATGCTGGCGGGGGTGTTCGGCTTCTACGTGAGCGTGCTCAAGGCCCGCGACGTGGGCGGGCAGGTCACGCGTGACTCGCTGCTCGCCAAGGCGCTCCTGCGCCGCATGGCGGAGGAGCTCCGGCAGGCGTGCGACATCGTTCCGGGCGACGGCCGCGGCTTTTCCGGCACGCATAACCAGATCGAATTCGTGCGCGCCAAAATGCCCGAGGGTTACGCGTTCGACAAGCACGATTCGATCGCCGACCAGTTGCCTCCCGGCCAGGAGGACCTCTGCCGCATCACGTACGAGCTGGTGTGGGACGAGGAGCAGGAAGACGACGAGGGCGTCAAGATCTGCCACGGCCTGCTGCGGTCGGAACAGAAGACGTTCGATCCGAATCCGAAACTGGTGGTCAAGGGTCAGGAAGACAAGGCGACGGCCGTGGAAGGTGAGGAAGAGGAGGACAAACCCGGCGGCGGGGCGATCATGCCGGTCGAGCGGGAACTCGTCGCCCCGGAGATCAAGTACATCCGCTTCGAATACTTCGACGGGGCGGAGTGGCAGGACCGCTGGAAGAACGAGACGGCCAACGTGGCCCAGGGCAGCTCGGGCGGCGGGCTGTTCGGCGGCGGCGGCGGTCAGAACGACCACGCCCTGCCCCAGGCGGTGCGCATCACCATCGGCAAGAAGCGTGTGCCGCCCGAGGACGAGGAACTCAACATCACCCAGCTCCGACAGATGGACGAACGGGCCAGGAAGCAACTGCACCATCCGGATCGGTTCACGGTCGTCATCTACCTCGAGCAGGCCGACCAGTCGCTGTTGAGCTCACGGCGCTTTGGCAGCAAGAACAATCCCGATCTGCAGACGGGAGGGCAGTGAGGTGGCCCCACGCTCATCGCACCGCAGGTCGCATCCGACTCAGCCTTCATCGGCCGGCCGATGCCGCATGACCTGCCGCTCCACCCGGCGTCGGGGCATGCTCCTGCTCGTGGTGCTGCTCATCATCGCGCTGCTGGCCCTGGTGTCGACCACGTTCTCGTTCAAGATGCAGTCGGATCTGGCGGCCGTGAAGGCCACCCAGGACCTGGCCCAGGCGGAGCACGCGGCGCGGGTGGGAATCGATCGCGCCATTTTTATCCTTCGCAGCCAGCGGGTGGACATCGACCAGTGGTACAACAACCCCGAATACTTCCGCCGCACGCTGGTCTGGGCCCCCGACAAGATCGGCGGCTCGGAAAGCCTTGCCGATCAGGAGGCGATCCCCGGCCGGCCCGCCTGGCGGGTCAGCGTGATCTCCTATTACCTCCAGGGCATCGAGGGCGGAAACAACTCCGTCAAAATCCGTTACGGGGTGACCGATGAAGCCAGCAAGATCAACATCAACACGGCCTCGCGGGCCCAGCTCCTGGCGTTCTTCGACCAGGTCAAGCCCGAGGACGTGACCTCCGAGGAGCTCGCCGACGCTCTGCTCGACTGGCGCGACGACAATGACGAGCCCACGTCGATCAATGGGGCCGAGAGTTCCTACTACATGACGCTCGATCCGCCGTACCGGGCCAAGAACCGCCCGTTCGAGACGGTTGAAGAGCTGCTGATGGTCAAGGGCTTCAACGGCCGCATCCTTTACGGTGAAGACTACAACCGTAACGGCTACCTCGATCCCAACGAGGACGACGGTCCGGAGGGCAGCTTCCCGCCCGACAACGGCGACAACAAGCTCGATCGCGGCCTCCTGCCTTATTTCACCGTCTACTCGTGGGACTGGAACCTCTCGAACGACAACAAGCGCCGGCTGGACCTGAACCGGGCCGATTTCTCCAAGGTGGATGACCTGCCCGAGCCGATCCGCCAGGAGATTCGCCCCGAGATCCTCGATTTCATCGCCGAGGCCCGCAAGCGCGGCTATCGCTTCAAGTCCGTGGGCGAGCTGTACGGCCTCCAGGTCTTTGAGGACGGCAGCTCGAACTACGACGACCTGTGGCGCGACTACGTGCGCGAGCTCTACCGCGCGGGACTTGTCCCTGAGGACCAGCGGGCCGAAGCCGAGCCCTCGGGGGACCAGGCCGGACAGGATCAGGGCGCCGACAACGACGATGCCGGCGCGGATCGGCGCGACGGCGGCCGCGACGGTCGAGACTCGAACACTCGTGACGAACGCGACGGCAGCAGCCGTGACGGGCGCGACGGCGGCCGAAATACCGACGAACGGAGCGACGACTCCCGGAACGGCTCCGATCGAAACGCCGACGACTCACGCAACTCCGACGACCGCGACGGGTCGCGGCGAGACTCCGGCGGTGCCCGCGGACGCGATGATTCCCGCGACACCAACGCGGATGACGAGGAGAGCGGATCGAAGAACTCGATTCGCCGCAATCAGAGCATCCGTTCCGGCGGCTCACGTGATGCTGACCAGGGCCGCGGATCCCGCGATGGCGGTCGCGGCAACAGCCGGGGAGGCTCCAACGCCGGTTCCGGGCGTGATTCGGGCGGAAATGACGAAGAATCCGATGCGGATCGGCCCGACGACGCGAGAAATGATGATGAGGGCGGCGATCGTCGCCGGGGCGGCCGTGGACGTAACCGTGACGAAGCGGACGACGGCGGCCGCGACTCCGATCGGGGCCGCGACGGCCGGCGGGGAGACGACGAACGGCGCGGCGACGACCGCGGCCGGGGCGGTCGCGACGGCCGGCGCGGTGACGATCGCGAGGGTGACGACC
Organism: uncultured Planctomycetales bacterium; assembly: GCA_964591605.1. Classification (GTDB taxonomy): domain Bacteria; phylum Planctomycetota; class Phycisphaerae; order UBA1845; family PWPN01; genus CAYLLT01. The sequence goes on along the minus strand of CAZQEN010000365.1, from coordinate 4,622 downwards.
GCGGCGGGGCAGGCGGCCCGGGCGGCGGCCGCGGCAGGGGCACCCCCGTGACCAGTCCGGTCACGCCAGAGGATATGGCCGTCCTCATGGACCGGCTGACCGCCAACTCCGTGCCCGCGACTGCCGGCCTGGTCAACGTCAATACCGCCCTGATGGAAGTAATAAGGACTATCCCCGGTCTGAAGCAGCCTCAGGCTCAGGCCGAGGCCATCGTCGAAAAGCGCACGCAGGTGGACCCGGCCGAGAAGCTCACCCCCGCGTGGCTGGTCACCAGCGGCGCCGTGGATGCCGAGACCTTCGCGTTGATCTCCAACCAGGTCACGACGCGCTCGATCCAGTTCGCCATCGACGCGATCGGCTTCGCCGACCATACCGGTGCGTTCAAGCGGCTGCAGGCGGTGGTCGAGATGAGGGGCCAACTGGCCCAGCTCAAGTATTACCGCGACATCTCGTCGCTGGGCATGGGCTATCCGGTCCGCGACGACGAAAGGAGTGAAGGCTTTGCGTTTGATCGGTGAGCCCGATCTGCTCTGCATCGACTGGGACGAGCGGCTGCTGCGCGTGGTGAACGCGGGCTTCTCTCACGGGGCCCCGTACGTGCGCAACGCGTTCGCGGCGGCGGTTCCGCCGGGCCTGGACGTGCGCGATCCGCAGTCGATGGGGGCCTTCATCCGCAAGACGCTTTCCGAGCATCGCGTGCGCACCCGTCGGGCGATCGTCGACATCCCCCGCCAGGACGCCGTGCTCACGCTGCTGAACCTGCCGCGGGGCACCACCGACGAGATGGCGGCCATGGTGCACATGCAGGTTGGCCGCGAGATGCCCTTCGCCCGCGATCAGGCGGTGATCGATTTCGCCGTCGGCCGGATGGAAGAGGGTTCACCGGGCTGCGAGGTGTGGGCGGCGGCGGTTCGCACGAGCCTCATCGATCATCTCGAGCAGACGGTCGCGGCGGCCGGGCTCAAGGTCGATCGCATCGGGCTGCGGTCCTACGGAAACCTCGTGGCGGTGCGGGCGGCGGGCGAGCTGCCCACGCGCACGGTCACGGTCGACGTCGGCCCGTCGATGACCGAAATCAACGTCATTCGCGACGGCCGGCTCGTGTTCTCGCGGGCGGCGTCGGTGTCCATTCCAGCCGGCGGGATCATGGCCCAGCCGCCTCCGCCGCCGGCGACCGCGGGGCTCGGCGACGGGGCGATTCCCTTTGGCGATGACGCCATCGCCCGTCCGAGGGCCCTGGATTCCCTCCTGGTGGAGGTCAGCCGCACCATCGAAGCCTACCGCGCGACCGATCCGGGGGCGCGGGTCGACCGCATCATCCTGGCCGGCAGCGGCGGCATCACCCCCGCCGTCGCCTCGGCGTTTGAGAACCGGTTCGGCGTCTCCACCGGCCTGTTCGAGCCGCCCGAATCGATGCGCTGGGATTCCGCCGACGCGGTCTCGGCCGCGCCGTTCAGCGCGGCCATCGGGCTGGCCCTCAGCGGCTCGGCGGACAGCCTCCTGCATTTCAACTTCATTCACCCCAAGGAGCCCGAGGGCGAACACCGCGAACGCGCCAAGCGCCGCCCGGTGATGGTGATCGCCGCTCTGGTGGTCGCCGCCCTCGGTGCGTACCTGGCCTATCTGCCCATCAGCAGCAGGAACAAGCAGGCGGAGCTCCTGCGCAAGCAGCTCAACACCGCCAACGCGGACCTCAAGCAGCGCGAGGAACTCGGCAAGCAGATCACCGACGCTCGGAACTGGCATGCCAAGAACGTCATCTGGCTCGACACCATGCACGAGATTGCCACGCGGGTTTACACCTCTAACAAGGATGCCTACCTCACGCGGATGATCATGAGCGAGTCAGGCCTGATCACCCTCGAAATGGCCGCGGCCGACAACAAGGTCGTCGGTGACATGGTCAAGAACGCGCAGAAGATCGTCGTTTCGGATAAAGCGAAGAAGACCGAGGTCCCCGTCTATGACCCCAAGCCGGGCGACTGGGACGACAGCCTGTCCGACCCCAAGTACCCGGTGAAGGACGAGATGTTTCTGCAGATCAGGTCGCTGGTGGCCAGGCCCAGGCGATGAGCGGAAAGGTGAGAAGGCGTGAAAGTGAGAACGGTCGAGGTTGTTCTGGTGACGCCGGTGTTGGAGTAGCGCGCGGATCATGAATCGCCAGCGAACACTGCTGATCATTCTGGGCGGCGTGGTGGCCCTGATCATCGGGCAGACCGTGGTCGGGCTGTATCGCAGCGCGCTCAAGAGCAGCAACGACCAGATCGCGTCGCTCGAAACCAAGCTGAGCGAGGCGAAGTTCAGGCAGGCCGAGGCCGAGCAGAACGTCAAGGAGTGGAGGAAGATCGGCGCCCAGACGCTTTCGATGGATCCGAACGAGACCATGCAGCGCCTGCGCGACGATCTCTCGGATCTCGCTCAGAAATCGGGCCTCAGCAAGGAGAAAATCGACCTGGGCACGATCCAGCCCTGGGGGCGCAACGGCCTGCGCGCCCTGAGCTGCTCGCTCACCGCCGAGGGCTCGATGCAGCAGGTGGTCCAGTTTCTCTACGGCCTCTACCGCCGCCCGTATGCGATCCGGTTCACCTCGCTCTCGCTGACGCAGGCCTCGGTCGGCAGGGAAGGGCCCAAGGGCGTGCTCAAGATGACGAGCAAGCTTCAGACGCTCATCCTCCCCCCGAACGGGAAGGTCCCCCAAATCACCCCCGCCGATCTCAAGGAAGACGAGGGCAAATTCGAGCGGACACAGTTCGCCAAACTCGATGATTATCTTGTTCTCGTGGAGCGCAGGATCTGGGAGAAGTACGTACCGCCCAGGCCTGGCAAGGCCGCCGGCCCCACGCCGGGGCACGACGCGGTCGACGTCGAACCGAACGTGACTCTCTCGTGGACGGCGGGGGCGAACACCCAGCGGCACCAGATCTTCATCGGCGAGGGCACGCCCAATCAGCCCGCGGGCACGCAGGAAGGCACGCAGCTCACCCGCATTCTCAAGCCCGGAACGCGCTATGCCTGGCGCGTCGACGAAGTCGGCGAAGGCGGCACCACCACCGGCGATGTGTGGATGTTCACGACCAGGGGCGAAGCGCCCCGACCGCAAACGCAACCCACCCAGGTGGTCGCTGTGCCGCCCAAGCCGCCCGACCCTCCGCCCGCCGACGCCGCGATGGTCCTGACCCGCGTCTGGGGCTCGCCGCTGCGGCAGCAGGCCGTGCTGATCGACCAGGCCCAGCAGGCGAACCCCGCGGCGCCCGATAAACGCGTCAACGTGGGTGAATCATTCTTCGGTGGAACGCTGGTTTTCGTGCATCCGCGCGGCGTGGTGTCGGAGCGCGACGGGAATCTGCGGTTCCATGCGATCGGGCTGCAGCTCCAGCAGTCCCAGCCGCTGACCGAGCAGGAGCACCCCGAGATCTGGCAGGAACTCAAGAAACTTGAGGGCCAGGCCGCGGGTATAAGTGACCGACCCGGGTGAGGTGGGGCAGAAGCGTACGGCAGGTCTCGCATCTGTTTGAGATCTGGGTGTCGATCACGGCAGGACTTCGATCTGCGGCTTCACGCCTCCGGGTCCGGAGGTGAGGCGCCGGGTCGGAGTTCCCGGAGTCGCGGCGTTGAGGGTCCGGCCGGTTCCGGATCCGGCATCCGCGGCCGGCGATTTCTCTGGAAACTCCCACCGTCTCACGACGGTCGCGTTGGAGGTCCTGGAACGATGACCAGACAACGATTCACGAACGGACTGTGGCGCCGGCCGGCCATGTCGGCGATCCTGCTCGCCGGCGGGGTGCTCGCCGGGGCGTTTTCGCTCGAACCGCGCGGCTGGGTGGGCAGTGCCGCCTATGCACAGCAAGCCCCGGCGTCGACGGCGCCCAGCGAGGCCGCCGCACCCGACCCGGCGTCCGGGCACGCGCCCGGCTCGCGCGTCATTCATCCGGCCGGCAGCACGACGCGGCCCGCCCGCGACCTGCTCCGGGAGCGCTATCTGGCGAGCCGTCCTGCGCTGGATGCCCTCCGTGCCCGTGAGAACGCCCGCAGCGCTGCGAACGCCGCCTCGCCCGCGATGGCTGAGGCCGGAGATCCCGAGGGAATCCGCAACGACGCCGCCCGGATGAGAGCGGAAGATCCGGCGGAGCTGCAGCGCAAGGCGGACGAGGCCCGTGCGTCGGCCATTCGGCGGCGACAGAGCCTGGCCAGCCGGCCGGCCGGCGTGCCGGCTCAGCCGCCCCCGACCGGAGCGATGCCGACGCCTGCGCCGGGTGTGGCCCCCGCGCCCCACTCGCCTGTGCCTGGTGCGACTCCGTCGGTGACCCCGGGCAATCCGCCCGGCTCGCCCGTTGCCACTCCACCGACCGCTCCTGGCGCGGCTCCCCCCGGCGCACCCGCACCCGGTACGCCCGGTGCATCCGCCCCGGACACGCCTGGTGCGCCCGCGGCGCCCGGCGCAGCGCCGCTGCCTCCCGGCCGTTCGGGTCTGCGCCCGCGCCCGACCGTGACTCCGCCGCCGCCCTCCATCCCGCAAGCCAACCCCCGCCGGGCGCCGTTTGGCACTCGGCGGCGTCCTGCTTGCGCCGTTAGGGACGATGACGCAGCAAGAAATCCTTGGCCGCGTCCTGGGCCTCCAGGCC
>CAZQEN010000364.1:0-7633 GCA_964591605.1 uncultured Planctomycetales bacterium | reverse complement strand
GTCTGGCGCTGCCGGCGATCGTCATCCCGGATGAACAGGTCGATCTCTACGCGAAAGCGAGCGGATACGTTTCGAGAATCAACGTCGACATCGGCAGCCGAGTGCGTCGCGGTGACGTGCTCATCGAGCTCGACATCCCGGAGCTGCAGGACGAGCTCAAGCAGGCCGAGGCGGTCCTGCAGGCGCGACAGGCCAAAGTGCAGTCACTGGCTGCGAAAGCCCGGCAGGCGGAGCTGTTGATTCAGTCCGCCAAAGCCGAGCAGGAACGCTACGCGGCGGAGGAGGACCTGGCCAGGATCACTTTCAAGCGCAAATCGGAGTTGTACGAGGGGAAGGCGATTCCTGAGCAGGAATTCGACGTGGCTCAGAACGCGGTGGCGTTGACGGCGGCGCAGGTGGTGATCGGGCGGGCCAGGGTGGCGGCGGCCGAGGGGGATCACGCTTCTGCGCTGGCGGAGGTCAAGGCGGCGGAGGCCGAGACCGCGGTCGCGCAGGCCGATCTGACGCGGATTCGGACGCTTCTGGGATACATGCAGATCAGGGCGCCCTTCGAGGGGGTCATCACGAACCGCGGCGTCGATCACGGAGCGTTCGTGCGGTCGGCCGCCCAGGGGGCCAGCACGCCCCTGCTGACGCTGGCCAAGGTGGACCGCGTCCGCGTGGTCGTTGACGTGCCGGAGGCCTGCGCACCGCAGGTCCGAGAGGGTACGCCGGCGACGATGCAGTTTCGCTCGCTCGGCGATGTGACGCTGCAGGCGGAGGTCACGCGCACGGCACTGTCGATCCAGGCCGACACGCGAACCATGCGAACGCAGATTGATCTCGACAATCGCGACGGCAGGCTGATGCCGGGCATGTATGCACGGGTGACGCTGATGACCGGCGGGGGGCACGGCGGCACGGGAAAGTGAGAAGGTGAGAAAGTGCGGAAGAGCGAGAACACCATAAAAAGAAGGCTTTCACGCCATCTGGCTCTCTCGCTGCTGTTAATCAGTCCGCCGGCGGGCGGTGGAGTGGGCTGCAGCTCGGCGCGTGAGGAGACGGTTTCGAGCGTGCCGGAGGTGGCCCCGACGAGTCAGCCGGGAGACGTCGAGGCACTGGCGCTGGATTCGTCACAGATCAAGCCGCTGCATCGCGAGGTGCTGGCGGTCGACCTGGAATCGGTGTTGCGTGCGGCGGCGGCCGACAACCTGGAGATTCAGGCGGCGCGCCTGCAGGTGGAACAGTCGCGCGGACGGCTGGAGAGCGCGGTCGGAGGGGCGTTTCCGGCGATCGTGCCGACGGCCGTCTTCGAGCACGTCGAGGGGACGGTGCGGGCGGTGCGGGGCGAACTGGTCGGCGTCGGCTTCAACACGTTCGTGCCCAGCGTGGCGGTGCAGTGGGTGACGAATCCCGGCTCGGTCATCTATGAGATCATCGCTGCCCGCAAGCGGCTGTCGGCGACGAAACACCAGGAGCAGAGCGTCATTCAGGAGACGCTTCGGCAGTCGGCGGTGCAGTATTACGAACTCGTGCTCGCCCAGCACCGCGTGTCGACCGCTCACGAGGCGGTCCAGGAGGCGCAGGAGCTGCTGCGGATCAACCAGCTCCGCGCACGAACGGGGACGGGGGTTCCTGCGGATGAAATGCGTGCCCAGGCACGGCTCGCGGAGCGTCAGCAGGACCTGATCTCGGCCCTGAACGGGTTCTATCAGGCCTCGGTGGGCCTCTCGGTGACGCTGCACCTGGACGCGGCCGTCACGCTGGTGCCCGGACCCGCGCGTCTGCCCGCGGCGACGCTGGTCGATCCTGACCTGTCGCTCGACGAGCTCGTGGAACTTGCGATCGTGCACCGGCCGGATCTGCGAACGGTCCGCACGCTGGTCGAGGCGGCGGCGGCGACGCGCGGGGCGACGTGGTGGGGCTCGTTCGGGCCGCAGTTTCAGCTCTCCTATCAGTACGGCGGGATCATGGGGCACGCGAACAACGTGATCCCCGGCGAGGGCATCCCGAACAACCTCATCGTGAACCCCGCCAGCGCGAACGGCTCGCTCAGCTCGAATCCGCTGACCAACGGATTGATCCGCGAGGGAATCTCGCGGCTGAGTACGGCCCGGGCGCCGGACGGGGATCAGAGCACGGGAATGCACGATCAGCAGCGGATGGGGGCGACGGCAGGGTGGCGGTTCAGCCTGTCGGCGATCGGCGATCTGCGGACGGCCGGGGCCGCGGAGGACCAGGCCGCGCTCGAGGCGCAGCGGGTGCTCGATCAGGTCAGGGCCCAGGTCGTGCTCGCGCGGGAGGCAAGCCGGACGAATCGTGAGTTGATGGTGCTTTCTCAGCGGCAGATGGCGGCGGCGAACGAAACGCTGCGTCTCTCGCAGGCCAATCTTCAGGCGGGCACCATGACCACGCTTGATGTGCTGCAGGCCCAGGATGCGGCCAACCAGGCACGTCTGCGCCACGCCGAGGCTGTTGTGCGTTACAACCAGTCGCAGGTGAACCTGCTGGCGGCCATCGGTGCCGTGCAGCCGCCGGCCCAGGGCAGCTCCTCCGCCCCATCGGAGTGAACGGAGGCTCGCCCGGCCGCCACAGGGCGCGGCCGCGACAGAGGAGGATGCCGACTGTGGTCAGGGGATCACGGTCGGATTCACGAAGAAGAACTCCACCCAGTATTCAAGCGGCACGGGGTTTCCGGACAGATCGGTGATGCCGGTGATCGAGACGACGTAGCGGCGGCCGTCGCTGACCTGGACCCCCTGCGGGCGGAAGATCAGAACCGGGTGCTGGCAGCCGTAGTTGGCATCGCTGCGGTTGAAGTAGTTGAGGGTCAGGGCCGCACCGGTGGGCGTGTTGCTCTGGTCGGCGGGGCGCACGCTGATATCCGCGGCGGTCACGCCGCTGGCGTTGTAGCGGTCGCCGCGGAGGGAGACGCTCCACGCCACCTGCGCATCGGCGAAGTAGGGTGTCGGCATGTAGCCCCAGCGCGGATACAGGATGTAATCCCAGGACTGGCGGGCGTCGGGGTCGGAGAAACACGCCGTGGCAAACTCGTCGTCGGGGAACACGTGCATGGCGGCGTAGCGGTTGTCGCTCGAGAGGCCAAAGCCGGTCTGAGCCATGAGCGGGCTCATGATCCACCGGCGGTGGCCGACCCGGTCGATGTTGGACGCGTCGGAGTCATCCATGTAGAGGTCTATAGAATACGGGATGGTGATCAGGGGATACCGGGTGGCCAGGTTGCTCTCGGCGGCCCCCTGCTGGGCGAGGGCGTATTCCTCGTCGGTCATGCCCGGCGGGCGCGAGGGCGAGTGGGTGAGCGTGCCGAGCTGCATGCAGATCTCGGCGGCCGCGTCGGCGAGGATCACGTCCTGGGGGTCGATGGTGATGTCGGTCCGCAGGCCGAGCAGCAAGCGGTAGGCGCGGACGCGCCGCAGGGCGGAGGCATTCTGCTCCTGCTCGGTCTCGGTGATCTTTCGGGTCAGATCACCGATCTCGTTGAGGGCGGCGAGGATCTCGGCGCGGGTCAACTGGCTGGCCGCGAGCGTGGCGCCGGCCGGTTCCGCGCCGCCCGGGTCCGTTGTTCCGCCGGTGCCGCCCGTATCACCGCCCGAACCGGAATCACCCGTTCCGCCCGTCCCGCCGGTATCGCCGCCGGAATCGGATCCACCCGTTCCACCCGTATCGCCGCCGGATCCGGAGTCGCCGGTACCGCCTGTTCCACCCGTGTCGCCACCCGAATCGGCGCCGCCGGTTCCACCGGTTCCGCCCGTGTCGCTGCCGGCGCCGGCGTCGCCGGTGCCACCGGTGTCGGTGCCGGAGCCATCCGCTCCGCCCGCCCCACCGGTTGTGTCGCCCGATCCAGAAGCATCGGAGCCACCCGCACCACTGGAGTTATCGATCGCCCCCCCACCGCCATCGCCGTTGGTGGTTGCCGTCGTTGCATCCGTATCCGAGGCGCCGGTGGTGTCGTCAGAGTTGGTCTGGCCGCCGGTGCCGGAATCAACGACCGCGGGATCGGGCGGGCTGTCGGAGAGCACGTCCTGCGGCGGCGGCTGGCAGGCCGTCCAGACGAGAGTCATCCACGACAGGCATAAGGCGAGCCGGATGCGCTTTGACATGTGGCCAAACCCCCCATTCCCGCAGGCTGTCTACGCGGCGCCGACGGCGCCGATTCGTCGGTGCGAGGATACTCAAATCTATGATCGGTTCGGCTGCGCGGCACATGGACGGGCTACATGCCGCCTGGCGAAGCGCGAAAGGCGTGAATACCGGACCTCCGGTGGACCGTCTGCCGTGAACCACGCGCAGGATAAAAAAAGGCACGCACGAGCTCGAAGCCGTGCGTGCCCGCCACTGGAGAGGCGATTTCAGTCAGATATCAATGAGCCCGACGTCGCCGGAGGATCGGCAGGGTGCCGACCAGCAGCAGCATCGCCGACGGCTCGGGAATGGTCGCGACAAAGCCGCGGACGGTGCCGTCGGCCGCCCAGATGCCCCAGCCGGCGACCGTCTTTCCATCATCCGACATCGTCGTGACCCGCGAGAGGCTCGACCAGGCACTGACGTCCACTCCGGCGCTCGTGAGCAGCGCCGTCAGCAGCATGGGCTGGCCGCTGCCGTCCCAGATGCCCGTGCTGTCCCAGAGGACCGCTTTCTCCGTGGTGCCATCGGAGGTGAAGCCGCCGATGAGCATGTTCCCGCCGATGACGCGCGCGTCGATTGCCTCGCCCTGGTTGTCACCGGACAGCTCCGGCAGTATCACCATGCCCGCAGCGCCCTGCACATAGTAGAACGGGTGCGAGAAGTGGTCGGGCGTGTTGTCCTGATCGTAACCCACGATGACGCCCGAATCGGCGACGTTCGTGGTGTAGGGAGACATGCCCAAAGCCTCGCTCTGATAGCCTGCGCCGCCCGGGATGGGCGTCTGCGTCGCACCGCCGATTCCGAACAGGGCCCGCCGGAGAAGGGTGGTGTTATTGCGCTCGTATCCCGCCGCAAAGCCGCGGTTGGTGCCGGTCGGAACCCGGGACGCCACGTTGTACATCCGGTTGTAGCCCGTCAGAACACCGGAGTCGAAATACGTGCCCGCTGCCGGCAGCGAGACGACCCCCCGTGTGGTGGTCCGATACCCAGCGATGCCCCACTGCGTGCCTGTGCCCGTGTCGTACGGGCGGGCTGCATTGTACGGCCCCACCGCCGGAGGCGGCCCGCCGCCGGAGGTGCCGCCTGGGGCGAGGCTCCAAGTCCCGCCCGTCAGGTTACCCGGCGTGGTGACATATGAAGCCATTCGATAACCCGGGAAACCCGGGGCGTTGTAGTAGCCCGCCACGACGAGGTCGCCATTGCCCAGCGTCAGCACGCCCCGCGCGCTGGTGGCCAGCTCCGGATCGGGCGCCGGGTTGTTGGGAATCTGGACCAGGCCTGAGGACGAGGACCAGATGATCGCCTGCGACATCGTGGATGTGCCCGCAACGTTTGAGCCGTTGCTCGCCCCGACCGCCCACGTCCCGTCGGGCGACACGGCGTAGATCCTGCTTTCCGGGATGCCGCCGTCTTGAGCGGGCGTCAACACGCCGATGTCGACGAGACTGACGGCGCCCCACGCACCCGACGTGGCCGAGACCACAGCCAGAAGCGCAAGCCAAACCACACGAGATGACCGAACGATTCGCATTTTGCCCTCCTTCTCGAAAGGTCCTGCCGGGCGACTGCCGCTTCAACAAAGCATAAAGGTCGCCCGAGGCCCTCCGAGTCCCATTTACGATGTGTGACGTTCAGGTTAACAAATCCGCAACGGAGCTGTCAACAAAAATTCGCCCTGTTCTGTAGAAAATGGTTGGATGGCAAACGTCGGCAGTCAAGCTCCGACCCCGAGATTCGGCAGCGTCCCCGGGAGGTGTGATTCGGCGGTCGATCATACATAAAATCCGTTAAATCAAAGACTTACCTTCAAAACACGTGAGCACCGTCATCAGCCCCTCCGGCCGCCCGGTGGCACCGGGGACCAGCGTGTGTCCCATATCGTAAATGTGGACGCGTGACGCACGGCGGGGGGAGCGAGCCGTGTGCGGGGTCGCAGAGAGGGTGCCTTGTCAACCGGAGCCGTCATCAGGAGGCTGGATCGACGTGTCCCTGGAGACGCGTCGCCCCCGGTTGGAAACGGATGGAGCCGGTCGACGTGTCGAACCGGGAGCCGATGATCGACCTGGGCGGCGACGTTGCCCGCACGGAGCATCATCGCGGTGCTGTGGCCTTCGACGATGCCGGGCACGTGCGGCTTCAACCCTTCCTGGCCGGAGCCGCGAGCGCCTTCTCGATGAATTCATATGCGGCCGTCCGCACGTCCGGGGGCCAGACGTGCCCAGCGTCGGGGTACATCGCCTTGAGCGGGACCCACGCCCCGTGGTCGAGGCCGCGCGTCTCGCGCTCGAGGATGGGCTCGCTGGACGGCATGAGCCCGCGGACCGCGGCCGCGAGGTCGGGCGCGCCCGGCGCGTCGTAGGTCATCTCGTAGTAGTGCCGGGGGAAGCCGTAGAAGTCGTAGACGAGCGGCACCCGGTGCGTCGAGCTGATGGCCATCGGGGCGGTCTGCCAGTGCGCGCTGACGATGAGGATCGATGACGGTCGCGGCAGGCTGGCCGACCAGCCGCCGAGCTCGTCCATCCACAGCGGATCCTCGAGCAGTGGCGGGGCGCCGTGGCCGAGGTAGATCGCGGGCATCCGCCCGGGGAACGGGGTCGCGCTGAGGTCGGTCATTCGCAGCGCAACGATATCGCACCGGGGCCGGTGGTCGGGGCCGGTTGCCGGGGCCGGTTGCCGGGGCCGGTTGCCGGGGCCCGCAGCCAGGACCGGAGGCCAGGACCCTACGCCGCGGACGCCCTCCGCTCATCGGCCAGGAATGCGCTGGCGACGTCTGCGTCGAGCGGTCGCGCGAAGCGATAGCCCTGGCCGCGATCCGCTCCCAGCTCACGCAGTCGGTCGGCCTGCTCGTCCGTCTCCACCCCCTCGGCCGTCACGGTCAGCCCGAGCGCCTTGGCGAACGCGATGGTCGCGTTGACGATGGCCTCGCTTCGGGCGTCGCGACCCATCCCGGCCACGAACGACCGATCGATCTTGAGCGTGTCCAGCGGGAAGCGCTGGAAGTAGCTCAGCCCGGAGTAGCCGGTCCCGAAGTCGTCGACCGCGAGGCGGATACCCATGTCCCGGATCCGCCGCATCACGAGGTCGGAGGCATCTGCGTCGAGCATCGCCGACTCGGTGATCTCGAGCTTCAGCGCGGTCCCGGGCAGCCCGCTCTCGTCGAGCGCGCTGCGCAGCGTCGCCAGCAGCCCCGGATCGAGGAACTGGCCTGACGACAGGTTGACGCTGAGATCGACCGGCGTGGCGCTCGGGCCGGCGGCGTCCCGCCAGGTCCGTGCCTGGCCACACGCGATGTCGAGCACCTGCCGGCCGATCGCGATGATCAGGCCGGTCTCCTCGGCGACCGCGAGGAACGCATCCGGGGTGAGGCGACCGCGCTGCGGGTGGTCCCAGCGGACGAGCGCCTCGAGCTCGACGGTCCGGCCGGTCGCGAGGTCCACGATCGGCTGGTAGACGACGCCGAACTCGCGGCGATCGACGGCCCGGCGCAACTCCGTCTCGAGCTCGAGGC
>CAZQEN010000363.1:0-7644 GCA_964591605.1 uncultured Planctomycetales bacterium | reverse complement strand
GGCCGGCAAACAGATAGGCCACCGCTAAACCACCGCGCCACTCGTCGACTCTACTGTCGCCGTTGTCATTCAGGACCGCGAGACGCTTCCTCGCGATGCGACGTCCGCTGAGATGGTCAGCGGAACGGTGACCTGCGGCAGGTCGTGGCAGGCCTTCTGGCCGCCGACGCTGCGCATGGGGATGCGGCTGGCCGGCACCTGGCTGCACCGCCGGATCGGGCCGCGCATCAGGTTCACCGCCCAGCCGAGGGTGCGGCGGATGGTCTGCGTCAGGCCCCACATCCCGATGAGCTGCATGCCCGCGTCGGCCAGGTACAGCTTGCTGCGCGGCTTCACCAGCGCCTTGAGGAATCGGAGCGGATTATAGAAGTACAGGTACACCGCCATGATGTTGAGCTGTTTCTTCCAGGGACGGGGGTGGGTGGAGGCCACGACGTAGTTGGCGTCGAGCATGTACTGCTCGACCGGCCGGCCGGCCACGCTCTGGTAGGCGATGCCCTTCGTGAATGCCTCTTCATAGAGCTTCGAGCCCGTGGCCGGCGTCATCATGAGCACCTGCAGGCTGATCGCCCCCGCCTTCCGCAGCATCCGGGCCTGGTTGATCAGCCCGTAGGGCCGGCCCGGCGTATACAGCGGCTGCGAGTCGTGGTGCATCATCATCGGCATCGGGTTGATCCCGTGCCGTTGCAGCAGTTGAAACGCCTCCGTCGTCTTGTCGACGCTCTGACCTTTCTTGACGAATGTGGCCGTCATGTCCTCGACGCCCAGCCACAGCGCCCGAACCCCCGCGCTGCGCACCATCGGCAGATCGTCGCGGAGCATGAGCGTGTCGTGAACCGTCACTTCGGTCGCCCAGCGGACCGATTTGCGCGTCGGTTTGCCGTTGAAATTGGCACGGGCCAGCTTCTCGACGATGTCGAGGGTGCGCTCCTTGTTGTTGAAGAAATTGTCGTCGGCCCCGAAGAAGTACTTCATGCCGTATTCGGTGTGCAGCCGCTGCATCTCGTCCGCGATGCGCTCGCCGCTCTTGACCCGGTGCTGGCGCTGGTTGTACGCGGGGATCGGGCAGTAGGGGCACGCGAATTTGCAGCCGAAGGTGAGCACCAGCGAGCTGATCGGGCTGTAGCGGTGGACCTCGGTCGCCGGCAAGGCCTGGCCGGTGAGCGTCGGCCGGGAACTCGGCGGCTCCAGAAGCTTGTAACCCAGCGAGGGATGCGGCAGTTCGTCCAGGTCGCCGACGAGACGCTGGATGCCCGTGTCGATCAGCTCCTCCGCGACGCCATCCTCCCGTCCGCGGGCATAGACCAGCCCCGGAATGTCGTCCAGCATGCCGCTGTTGCGGGCGCGGATGAAGGTCGTGCGCAGCGATTCGCCGCCCGCCCGCATCGAGAGCAGCATTTCGAGCAGACTCAGCAGCACGAACTCCTCGCCAGTGACCGCCACATCGGCGCCCCACCGGCTGGACGGGTCGGCGCTGAAGACATCCCACGGCTCGTAGATCGCTTTCGGACCGCCGGCGATGATGAGCGGGCGATGCGCCGGGTCGATCCCGCACGCGTCGTAGATGAGCTCCTTGCAGCGGGCCGAGTGGATCTGCATGCTCGACACCATGAACAGGTCGGGCACGCGGCCATCGAGCCGCATCATGGACGGCCGGAATCTCGGATTCCACTGCTGCAGCACGATGCGGGTCTTGTCGAACCCGGCATCCACCATGGCCGAACCCACCGCCCGCACGCCCGCGGGCGCCATGCGCAGATCGGCATAGACAAACGGCAGCATACGCGTGCGATGATCGAACGCGCAGGCGATCACCGTCGCCAGATCGTGCCGGCGGGACATATTCCGCAGCCGGCGGCGCAGCTCGGTGAGCTCGCCGGCCTTGAGGAGTTCATCTCCACGCGCGCGGCGGGGGAGTTCCATTCGTCGTTTCCATGCTGATCGGCCCGACAGGCGGCAGGCCGCGCCGGCCCGCCTTCAACCCGCAAGGATGCAGGACTCAACGTATTGTAATGCCCGCAGGCGGCCTGTGGCAACCACCGTCTTCAAATCGGCTCACGGCCGGGTGCATCCCAGACATAGGAGCGTGTCTCCCGGGTGGCATGGGCAGCGTACTCGCTGCCCGTGCGAGTGAGTCGCGGGCAATCTGCATCCGCGATTGCGAATGTCCCGGCGCGCCGGGACCCACGCCACCCTTCTGCCACTGAATCCTGGATGCCCCCGTCACGGCCTCACGGCCTGCATCTCGAGCAGGGGGTGTACTTGCCTCCGATCTCCGAGCGGGCGATGGCGCGACCTGCGCCGCGGAGGAACTCGCAGCCTGCCCGGTGGTACTTCTTCCCGTTCGTGGTGACGTAGACCCTGCCGCTCGCGGTGGGCTGGGGATCGACGGGCTGCGCCGCAGGCTGGCTGCTGGCGGCCGCCTCGGCGGCCTCTGCGGGCTCATCGAACGGCCGGGCATGTTCCCGGTGCTTCTCGTAGTTTTCGCGGTAGGCCTTCAACAGCTCGGGCATGCCGGTGATGATGAGCAGGTTCTCCGCGTTCGACAGCTCGGCCGCCCGCGTGAAGTTGTAGGACCCCGTCAGGAGGGTCGCATCGTCGATGAGAATGACCTTGTTGTTCGCCACGGTGTGATCTTCGTCGATCAGGCAGAGGATGCCCGCCGCCCGCACCGTCGGGGCGGCGCTGAACTTGTCGGTCCGGTTGGACTTGTCGAGGATGACCTCGCAGTCCACGCCGCGCGCTTTGGCATCCGCCAGTGCCCGGGCGATCACCGGGCTCGTGAAGGTATAGGCCTGCAGCCGGATGGTCCTGGTCGCTTTCGCCAGCTCGGCCAGCACCCGCTTCTCGCAGCCGCCTCCCGGCGAGAACAGGACCTCCACGCGGCCCGGCGGCGCAGGCGCCTCCACCGACACCCCCGGCAGCGCCAGCCCGAATGCAGCCATGAACCACAACCCGAAATGGAGCTTCTTGCGCATAGATCACCTCACATGACAGGATTGAGGAGGGAATGTACACGAGGATTGGCCTGGCGCCTACCGGCTCAGGTGCAGGCACCTGGCGGTATAGGGGGAAACGGGCGTCACTCCGCGTTCGGATCGGGCATAACGCCGGTTTCGACGGCCTGCCGCAGCTCGCGCGGCAAAGCTTCCCAGGTGGCCTGGTACGTCGGTTCGAGCGGCACCATCACGTGCAATTCCCTGCTCAGGAAGAGCGGCATGTCGCGCATCGCCGCGCCAAGGCCGATCGGCTCGACATACGCCGTCCGCTCATCGCCCCCTTTGTAGGAAGCCAGGAGCCGGTCCTTGCCCGGCGGAAACGCGAACGGTTCCTCATCGGCGATCTCATCCCAGATCAGCTTATGAAGGCCCAGCGGATCGCGCAGCGTCGGCGGGAACAGGTCCACGATCAGGACGTGAATCCCATCGCGCACAAACTGCACCGACTTGTCGACGAAATCCCGCAGTGCGGCGCGCGTATCCTTGTTGCCCGGCGAAACGATTTCGATCACTGCGATGATTCGCCCGAGATGATGGCGAATCACGATACGGTTGGCCCGCCCGGCATAGAGGTCCCGGGTGGATCGGCGCACGATCTGAGTGACCGGCGGTTCCTGGGTAGCCACGCCGCCTCCACTATCCAAATCCCGGCGCTGAGAGGTAGCATGCGTTTGGATGGTCAGGACGTCGGCCTCCCGCGGGCCGGAACGCTGTTCCACGAGAGCGGCCGTGCCGGACGGCAACCGGCCCCGATTGAGCTCTCGAGCGATTTCGATGGACCAGTCCTGATGAAAGTGGTGGAACAAACCTGCGGGTACGCGCGTCCAGTCATGCAGCGGCATCGCATCGCCTCCCGGTCTGCCTTCCCCATTATATCACATCAACACCGGTTGAGGCCGTGCTGCAGCAGGACGGCGCTCCCGTCACGGAAGCCCCGTTCCCGGATCACTGCGCTCATCCGTTGAAGTAGGCGTAGACCACCAGGATCAGGCCGAGCACGGCGGCGGTGGTGATCACGTCCCAGCGGTTCCAGCTCGCCCGGCTCCGGGCCCGGTCCGGGCCGGTGACCGTCGCGTAGGTGAGACCCTCGAGCTGCGACGCCGAGGGGGCCGTCGTCACCAGGCTCACCAGCACGATCACGATGCTGATGAACACGAAGAGGGCCACGCAGAAGTACTGCCAGTAGAGGTTGCCAAAGTAGTACAGAAATGACCCCTCCGTCAGGTGGTACCCGTAGCTCTTGGTCAGAATGTCCAGCACCAGCCGCGACATGCCGATCAGGAAACCGCCCACCAGCCCGGCCATGCAGCCGGCGCCGTTGATCCGCGGCAAAAACACCCCCAGGAAGAACACCGCGAAAATCGGCGGCGCCACGTAGGCCTGCACGATCTGCAGGTAACTGTACAACTGCTCCGACAGCAGCTTCATCATGGGGATCCAGATCAAACCGAAGAGCACCATGACGCACGTGGCCACCCGCCCGATCCACACCAGGTGCGCCTCCGACGATTGCGGCCGGAGCTTCCTGTAGATGTCGATGGTGAACAGCGTGGACGAAGAGTTGAACACCGCCGCCAGCGAGCTCATCAGGGCGGCCAGCAGACCCGCGACGACCAGGCCGCGGACTCCCGGCGGCAGGATGGCTTTGATCAGGGTCGGATAGGCCTGGTTGGAGTCGCTCAGGATCGCGGCGTTCGCCTGCGGATTCAACTGGCCGGTTTTTGCCAGGGCGAACGCGATCATCCCCGGCACGATGAAGATGAACAGCGGCAGCAGCTTCATGATGGCCGCGCAGATCGTGCCGCGGCGGGCGTTGCGCTCGTCGTATGCGGCCAGCGTGCGCTGGACGATGTACTGATCGGTGCACCAGTACCAGAGCCCCACGATGGGTGCGGCGAACAGCATTCCCGGCCAGGGGAAGTTCGGGTTGGCCCACCAGGGGTGCTGGCCGGTCGGATCGCGAAGTGGCTTCCAGAGGTTAAAGAAATCCGACCCGCAGATTTCATACAGCCGGCGCCAGCCGCCCACTTTGTCGAGCCCGATCACGAGGATCACCGCCGAACTCACGATGAAGATGACGGTCTGAATCGCCTCGGTGTAGACCACGGCGCGCAGTCCTCCGAGCACGACGTAAATGCCCGTGGCGATGATCACCCCCACCGCGCCGACCCAGAAGTTGTCGAAGTCCGCGAAGACCGGCTCGGGGAACAGGGCCTTGAACACCACCCCGCCGGCATAGAGGCCGACCGCGATCTTGGTGAAGACGTAGGCGATCAGGCTGACCACCGAGAGAAACCAGCGGGCCGCCGGCGTGTAGCGCCGCTCCAGGAACTCGGGCATGGTGAACACGGCCGTCCGCATGTAGAACGGCACCATCACCCACCCGAGCACCAGCAGGCACCAGGCGTGCAGCTCGTAGTGGGCCATCGTCACGCCCGTGCTCGCCCCCGCGCCGGCCAGCCCCACCAGGTGTTCAGACCCGATGTTCGCGGCGAACAGCGACGCCCCGACGACGAACCAGCCCACGTGCCGGCTCGCCAGGAAGTAGTCAGCGGCCGATGACTGCCGCTGCAGAATGCTCCACCACGTCACGCCGAAGAGGATTGCGAAATAGAAGCCCAGAGTCAGCCAGTCCACAGGATGCATGCTTCACCTTTCGCCACGGGCCATGAGTTGAGAGGGTCATGCGGGTGCGGCCGGCGCCCGCCGCAGCAGGTCGGCCAGGGCGGGGGATGAATCCGTCTGCACGGAGACTTCGAAATGCCGGAGACGTTCGAAATGGGGCTCGATTCGGACAGGGCCGCCATACAGACCGCCGAGCACCGACTGCAGGGGGGGCAGAACCTCGGAGAGGATCTCCGCCTCGTTGGGCACGTTGAGCTTGTCGAGCAGCCGCAGGTGCAGGCGGTCCGTCCGGAATCGCGTGCCGGGCAGGTCGCTTTCCAGCCGCGCCGCCGCGGCCAGCGCGCAGCCGATCACGGTCCGCACCCGGTCGGGAAAGGCCGTGCCGAAAGGCCGCTTGCGCACATAGTTCAGACCCCACTGGCCGCCGCGGTGGTCCAGACCGATGTTCGCCTCGTGGCTGACCAGCACCACGCCCGGGCCGTCTTCGACATGCATGTAGTCGGCCACGTCGATCAGGAGGTGCCCCGCCAGCAACTGCCCCTGAATCCACTGGTGAAAGACCGGAACCGCCTGATGCAGTTCAAAGCCATCTTTAACCTGCATCCACAGCCGTACGCCGATGCGATATGCATTCATCTCTTGTCTCAATCCGCTGAGGATCGTCGGCGACGGCCGACTCTGCCCGCTCACGCCAGTGCTCCCGCCGTTCCCAGAGGCAGGGCCCGGGCCTGCTGCACCCTGGCGTGGCAGGCGTGCGCCGCGTCGATGAACAGCGTCGCCTCATCGACCAGCCGGTGCGCCCAGTCGCGGTTCACCTCGCCCGCCGGAGGCTGCTCGAAGCGGGCCAGCAGGTAGTTGGCGAACTGTCCGGCGTGGTATTTATCCCAGAAGAGCTTCGGTTCGACAAACCGGGTGCGAAACTCGCTGATGATCACCTCCGGACGGTCCTCCACGTCGCGGTACTGCATCTTGACGAGCGTTCTGGCCGCCTCAATCATCGCCTGGTACGCGAGCCGGTCGGCCTCGGCGAACTCGCCGGCCTCGAGCTTGAGCTGCGCCTCGAAGGCCATGCTCTCCGCGGCGGTGAAGCCGAACTGAGCGAGGCTCACCACCTCGCCGGCGCACTCGCCCACGCCCATGTCTCCGATCGTGAACTCGCGCGGGTCGCCCCAGTCGGTGTAGTAGCTCGGGTCGAGGGCGTGCGGGGGCACGCTGGTGAGATCCTCGAGCATGGCCCGCAGCTCCTTCTTGCCCAGCCGGTTGCAGAATTCGTGGAACGTCTCGCTGCGGCTCGACCGTTCGCGGACGTAGCGGCTGGTGAGCCTCTCGACGACGGCCGGAATCGCCTTGCTGGGCACCGCGCCGATCGCCTGCCCGTAGCTCGCACAGTTTTCCGTGAACCGCCCGCCGAGCATCACCTGGAAATGCGGCACGGCGTAGCCGTTCATGTTGCGGCTGCTCCCGAAGAAGCCGATGTCCGCCACGTGGTGCTGGCCGCATGAGTTGAAGCAGCCGCTCACCTTGATCCGCAGGCCCTTCACCGCTTCGTCCATCGTGGCCGCCTGCAGGGCGAGACGGTCGCGCAGCTCGCCGGCCAGGCCGCGGCTGGAGGCGATGCCCAGCTTGCAGGTGTCGGTACCGGGGCACGCGGTCACGTCGACGATCGTGCCCGCGCCCGCCTGGGCCAAGCCGATGGCCTTGAGTTCGCTGTAGAGCGCCGGAAGGTCCGCCTCGCTCACCCAGCGCAGAATGATGTTCTGCTCGATGGTGGTCCGGACGTTCCCGCCGCTGAAACGGCGTGAGATCGCCGCCAGGCTCCGCGCCTGATCGCTGGTGAGATCCCCCAGCGGCAGCGTGACCGTGGCGACCGCGTAGCCCTTCTGACGTTGGAGATAGACGTTGGTGGCGTACCACTGCTCGAATCCCGGCGGCCGGGCCTGGCCGTTGAGCGGGACCGGCGCAGCGGTCGCCTCCTCCCGCCAGTTCTCCGCATCCTGGCCGAACTGCTCGTGCCGCGGAT
>CAZQEN010000362.1:0-7671 GCA_964591605.1 uncultured Planctomycetales bacterium | reverse complement strand
ATGTGATGAAGATCGGCCGCACGCACCTCATGGACGCAACGCCGATCCGGCTGGGCCAGGAGATCAGCGGCTGGGCGGCCCAGGCGAAACTCAGCGCTCTGCGCGTCCACAAGGCGATCAAAGCCCTGCGCGAGCTGCCGATCGGCGGGACGGCCGTCGGGACGGGCATCAATTCGCACCCCGAGTTCGGCAAACGGGTGGCCGAAAAGCTCACACAGCGCACCGGGATCGAGTTCGTCGAGGCCGAGAACCACTTCGAGGCCCAGGCCGCCAAGGACGCCGTCGCCGAGGTGAGCGGCTTCCTGAAGACGATCGCCATCTCGATGACCAAGATCGCCAACGACATCCGCTGGCTCGCCAGCGGCCCGCGCTGCGGCATCGGCGAGCTCAAGATCCCCGCGACGCAGCCGGGCTCAAGCATCATGCCCGGCAAGGTCAACCCGGTCATGAGCGAAATGCTCATCCAGGTGTCCACGCAGGTGATCGGCAACGACGCGACGATCAACATCGCCTGCCGCGACAGCGTGTTCGAGCTCAACGTGATGATGCCGATCATGGCGTGCCGGCTGCTGGAGTCGATTCGACTGCTGGCCAACGGCGTGCGGGTCTTCACCGACCGTTGCATCGCCGGCCTGGAACCGAATACCGAGCGTTGCGAGCAGCTCATCGAAGGTTCCCTGGCCATGTGCACCAGCCTGGCCCCGGTGATCGGCTACGATCAGGCGGCGGCCGTGGCCAAAGAGGCCTACGCGAGCGGCAAGACCGTCCGACAGGTGGCGCTGGACAAGAAGCTCGTGCCGGCCGGGGAGCTGGCGAAACTTCTCGATCCCGTCGCGATGACGGCGCCGTCGACCAAGCCGGGACGGAGCGAAGGGGGATAGAAAGCCACGAAAGTCGAAAGTCAAAAGTCGAAAGTCGAAATCGAGACTCGAAGGCCGGGAGGCAACGGTCCGGCGGGACGAAACGAGAACAGAGCACCCTTTCGGGAGGCCTGCATTCGAGGCCCCAAAGTCTAAGACTTGGAATCTCAAATCTCAAATCTCAAATCCTCTCCGCGTCTTCGCGATCGGTTATTCCCGATTGTGACCGTGAACGTGGCCGTTCTCTGGGTCATCTGCGCGTGGTTCGCGGCGCGGCACGTGGGGACGATGAATGCGGCCCGGGCGGTCGGGGCGCTCATGACGGCGCACATGGGCTCGGCGCCGCCGGTCGGAGCGGGCGGCCGACCCAGCCTGTTCAGCGCGATCATGGGGACCCAGCCCCTCACGCCCGAGCAGCGCGAGGCCCAGCAGCAGGTCGCCCGGCAGACCGCCGCGGTGGAAGTCATCGTCCTCATCTGGGAGCGCGGCGTCTGGGTGATCGCCGGGCTGCTCGACCTGCTGGCCCTGCTTGCCGTGCTCACCCGGCGCGTCCGGGGATTCCATCTGACGGCCGCGGTGATCATCCTCCTGGCAACCGGGGCGACGCTGGTGGCCATGCGGCTGCTCATGCATCCCGACTATGGAGGAATGCCGCCGCTCTCGATTCTGTCGTATACTCTCGTCGGCGCCGTGCAGGGCCTGTACGGCCTGATCCTGCTGGCCGCGTTCTGGCGAAAGCCTGAAGTCGTCAGGTTGCCGGGTCCCATTCACAGCCAAGCCGGAAACTGAGTAGAATAGCAGCCTGACGGATCGGCCGGCCGTTGACCAGGAGTCGCTCGACACCATGACGGGATGGCTCAACAACTCACTCGCGATCGCGGTATTCTCGGCAGGTTTCCTCTACATCTCCTACAAGGTCTATGGTCGTTACCTGGCGCGGTATGTATTCGGCTTTGATGCGGCACGTACACCGCCCTCGGTCGAGCTGCGCGACAACATCGACTACGTCCCCACGCACCGGGCGGTCTTGTTCGGCCATCACTTTGCTTCGATCGCCGGGCTCGGACCGATCATCGGGCCGGCCATCGCCGTGTACTGGGGCTGGCTCCCGGCGATGGTCTGGGTGTTGGCCGGCTGCGTGCTCATCGGCGGCGTACATGATCTGGCGGCGTTGTTCGCTTCCATCCGCCACAAGGCCCGCAGTATCGGCGATCTCACGAACGAGATCGTCGGACCCCGTGCCCGGCTGCTCTTTCTGCTCATCATCTTTTTCCTGCTCGCGCTGGCCATGGGCGTGTTCGCCATCCAGATGGCGATCCTGTTCAACGACCTCTCACCACAGGCAGTGATGCCGACGTTCTCGCTCATCGTCATTGCGATGATCATCGGCATCCTGGTTTACAGGCGCCATTGGCGGCTCGGGAGGGTCACCCTTCTGGGCGTCACGCTCATGGTGCTCACCACGTACCTGGGCCTTGAATTCCCGGTCCCGCTCTACCGCGCCTTCTCGAACGCCCAGGTCGAGCAGGTCATCCAGACGACGGATGACCCGGAGCTGCCGCAGGTGCATGGGATCCGCGCGACGCGAGCCGGAATGGCCCAGCACTTCTTCGAATCGCGGGCCCAGAGCGATCCGGCCTACGTACCACTGGCCGAGAACGTCGCGCAGGCCCGCGACCAGGCCCGCTCGACGTGGGTCTACATCCTGCTGGCGTACGCGTTCTTCGCCTCGGTTCTGCCGGTCTGGTTCCTGCTGCAGCCGCGGGACTACATCAACTGTTTCCAGCTCTATATCGGGCTCGGGTTGCTGATGCTCGGCTTTGTCGTCTGGCATCCCACGATCAATGCCCCTGCCTTCGGAGGCCTCGCTTCTGCAGCCGGTGACAACGCACCCGGCGTCCTGCCCTTCATCTTCATCACGATCGCCTGCGGGGCGGTGAGCGGTTTCCACAACCTGGTATCCAGCGGGACCACCGCCAGGCAGATCGCACGAGAGACCGACGCCCACCCCATCGGCTACGGCGCCATGCTCACGGAGGGCTTTCTGGCCGTGCTCGTGATTCTGGCCTGCGTGGCAGGGCTCTCGCAAGCGGAATATCAGCAGCAGTACGGCCACTGGTCGGGTCTCGATGCCCGGGCGCTGGGAGCTTTCCTCGCCGGCGCCGCCCAGGTCATCGCCCAGCCGTTCCTGCGGCTCGCTTCACCTGAAAGCGGGCCGGGCATCGTCACGTTCTGCAGGAACTTCATTGCCGTTGTCGTGGTGAGCTTCGCCATGACCACGCTCGATTCGGCCACACGACTGCTCCGTTACAACGTCGAGGAGATCGCCCGGCTCGCCCGGCTCAAACCGCTGACGAACCGCTACGCCAGCAGCCTGATCGCGGTGCTGGCCATCGGGTACTTTGCCCTCATGACCATCGACGGCAAGCCGGCCGGCCTGACCCTCTGGCAGCTCTTCGGCACGACCAATCAATTGCTGGCGGCCCTGGGGCTGCTCGTGGCGAGCATTTACCTCTACCAGCTCCGCCGGCCGATCATCTATACCGTGGTGCCGATGCTCGTCATGGTGGTGAGCGTCTGCTGGGCCATGAGCATCAAGCTCGGCGACTTCTACCGGGGCTGGCAACAGAGCGGCGACACCACCAATCTCGCGCTGCTGATCGTCGGGGGCGCTCTGGCCATCATGTCGGCGTGGATGGTGATCGAGGGCGTCGGCGTGTTTGTGCGGACGCGCCAGGACCGCCTTCGGGCAGCACTGACTGAGCCGGTGACGCAGAGGGTCGGGGCGGAATAGCAGCATTGCGAATTGCGGAATGCGGATTGAATGGAGCCCGAAGCGCAAGCGAGGGGTGGGCGTGGGAACGCGCGAACGTTTTCAGGCTCCTCCGCGCCCTCGCCGCCGCCGCCCGCGCGTCGGGACCTCTCAACCGTACGCACGCCTTCCCGCTGAACCCCTCGCTGGCGCTTCGGGCTCCATTCAATCCGCAATCCGCCATCAGAACAGTCCGATCCGCTGCAGCGCCTCGTCGCGGCTCGTGATCGCGTCGGTGAGCGCGTTCAGATCGTCGTAGAACACGTCCACGCCCACCTGCTGGAGCAGCTTCGGGAACGTCGGCCCGTTGCGGAGCCCGACCGTCAGGCAGCCGGCCTCGCCCGCGGCGTAGGCCATGGGGACGGTGCCGACGATGGCCAGCGTGCGCTGCGAGCCTTTCAGCTCGCGGAGGGCCTCCACCCGCCGTTCCCGGTGCTCGGGCAGCACGCGTTTGTGTTCGAAGTACATCCAGAGTTGCAGACGGTCGAGCGTGGCGTTGATGCCCTCGCGATTGTCGCAGAGCGTCACCAGGTGGCACGCGCCGAGCTGCTTGAGGACGCGCAGGTTTTCCGCGGCCCCCGGCGGCGCCTCGTCAAGCTGCATGAGGTCGCTCGCGGCGCGGCGCTGCCTGATGATCCGCGTGTACTCGGCCAGCTTCTCCCCGCGGGCATGCGGGGCCAGCGCTCCGTCCGGTGAATTGAGACGGGTGAGGCGCCACCACTCCGACTCCGTCGGCCCGGTGAAGTTCAGGGCCGAGATGGCCTCCCGATGGGCCGCCCAGTACCGCGGCCGCACATCCACCACGGCGCCTTCGAACTCGATCAGCGTATTGAGAAAAGCCACGCAGTCATCCTTTGACGGCCGGCATCGTCCCTCAGCGCGCGTCTGAACAGCTCGATCAGAGCCGCGCCCGTCAGGAAGCGGTCTGCGATCATGCTGAAAAACCCCCTCCCGCACGGTCGGGGCTCAGAGGCGCATGTGCGCGAACACCAACACGCCCAAACCTATCGCGGCCAGGCCAATGATCACGGCGGCGTGGGCCATCGAGAAACCTCTGCGCCGCTGGGTCGCCAGGTGGTAGAGTCCCAGACCGATCGCCACCGCCGCGGGAATGATCCCGATTCCGCCGCACAAACTCAAGGGCAGCGCAAGGATCGCGAGGGGCAGAGCGGCCGACGCGTAGGCCGAGGCACTGGTCACCGGTTGGGCTGTCATACCCTCCAGCGTGAACGGCAGCCCGCATCGGGAGCAGTTGTCCGCCGACACCGGCGATTCGGTGTGGCAGCGCGGGCACTCGATCGTGAGCTGATCGTCCGCCTTGCGGTGAATGCGCGGGGCCATGTCGCCGGCCGCCGCATAGGCATGCACCGGCGTCGGGTTCTCGCCGTCCTCACCCGGATCCGCATTCGTGCGGGCCAGTCCCGTCCGCGGATCGAGCTCGGGCACGATGAATAGGGCCGCACAGGTGGGGCACTTGCCCTTGCGGCCCGCCTGCGTCGAGCGGGCCTCGAGCACCGAGCCGCAGCGGAGGCACTGGAACTGGAAACGCCGTCCCGGTTTGTCGTACGACGACACGGCCCTGGGCGCCGGCGGATCGAACGGCTGCTTGCAGTGCGGGCACTCCAGCGTCTCGCCCAAGTCCTCCCAGCGGGCTGACACCAGACCCTGGCAATGCGGGCATGGGAACTCGGCTGCATGGTCGCTGGCCGTCGGCTCAGGCATGGGTGCATTCTAACCCGCACGAGCGCGAAGGCGCATCATGCCGCCCATCAACGCCATTGCCAATTGCCCATTGCCGATTTCCGATTGAATTCCCGAGATTGGCAATCGACAATCGGCAATGGTTTGACCCTCTCCTCAGCCTCAGATACGATAAAACTTTGCGCTTCGGGAGTGTCTGTGAATGCCGCCGGATTCGGGTCCATCCTTGTTCAATTCCTCCCCACCGGTGCGTTCGCACAAAGGCGTGCGGGCGGTCATGAGCGGGCAGGTCGGTGTCGACAAAAAGCCGTTCATCGAGCGCGTCGCCCAGATCGCCCGTAACAACGGCAAGGAGGTGGCCGTCTGTCACGTGGGCGACATGATGTACAAAGAGGCCCCCGACGTGGTGCCGGGCCGGATCCTCGACCTGCCCCGCCCGCGGCTCGACGCTCTGCGGCGCAGCGTTTTCAAGGACATCCTCAGGATCGCCGAGAAGGCCGAGCACGTCCTGGTCAACACCCACGCGACGTTCCGCTGGAAGCACGGCCTGTTCCCGGCCTTCGACCACGACCAGCTCCTGCAGCTCGACTCGGATCTCTACTTCACGCTGGTCGACAACGTCGATGCGGTGCACGAGCGGCTCACCCGCGAGCACGACGTGCCGCACACCCTCAAGGACATCATGGTCTGGCGCGAGGAGGAGGTTCTGGCCACCGAGGTCATCGCGCAGATCCTCCGCGGCCATGGACACTTCTACCTGATCGCCCGCGGCATTGAGCGCGACACCGCCGAATCGGTCTATCGGCTCATGTTCGAGCCGCACCGGCGGAAGGTGTACCCGTCGTTCCCGATGACGCACGTCATGGACATGCCCGACGTGCTGGCCGAGATTGACGCGTTCCGGGATACCCTCAGCGAACATTTCATCACGTTCGACCCGGGCGACCTGGACGAGAAGCGGCTCCTGTTCGAGGCCGGCTCCGCCACCCAGCGCGGGGAGAAATCGTTCACGCTGACCATCCACGGCCGGAAGGTCAGCTTCCCGGTGGATCAGATCACCTCCGTCGCCGACGACATCGACGGGCAGATCTACGCCCGCGATTTCAAGCTCATCGACCAGTCGGACATGATCGTCAGCTATGTGCCGGAGATGCCGGGCGGCAAGCCGGGGCTTTCGAGCGGCGTCGAGCGCGAGCTCCAGCACGCGTACGAAACGACGAAGGAGGTGTACGTCGTCTGGAAGCCGAAAGCCGAGCCTTCGCCGTTTGTGACCAAGACCGCCAACGAGGTCTTCAGCTCGGTGGATGACGCCCTGCAGCACTTCCAGAAGCGCGGGTACCTGCGCGAGTACCAGCTCCGGCTCAACACCGGCGTGCAGGGCACCCCGCGCGAACGCGGACGCTTCGGCTGAGCGGCGATTAGCCGTTAGCGATTGGCAATCAGCTGATTGTTCGTCTTTCGTCTTGAGAGCCAATGCTAAAGGCTAAAAGCTAAGAGCCAACGTCCCTTCCGCGACCATACAAAGGACTTCCTCCATTTACCATGACACGACGTGAACTGGCATCGAAGATCGATCACACCGTCCTCAAACCCGAGGCCACGCCCGCGGCCATCGACCAGCTCTGCGACGAGGCCCGCGAGCATGGATTCATCGCGGTCTGCGTGAATCCGATCCATGTCTCACGGTGCGTCCGGCGCCTGGAGGGCTCCGATGTGCATGTGGCCAGCGTCGTCGGCTTCCCGCTGGGGGCGAGCCTCTCCGACATCAAGGCGGATGAGACGCGGCGGGCCATCGAAGACGGCGCGGTCGAGATCGATATGGTCATCCCCGTCGGCGAGCTGATCGCCGGAAACACGCCCTGTGTCCGAGATGACATCGCGGCCATTGCTGAGGAAGTGAAGACCGCCTGGCCCCCCTGCCAGTTGAAGGTCATTCTCGAGACCGCCGCGCTGACCCCCGAGCAGATCATCGCCGGCTGCCGCTGCTGCGTGGAGGCCGGCGCCGATTTCGTCAAAACCTCGACCGGCTTTCACCCCGCGGGCGGGGCCACCGTCGAATCAGTCCGCCTGCTCCGGCAGCATTCGCCCGGCCTCCAGGTGAAGGCCGCCGGCGGCATCCGCGACCTGGCCACCGCCCTGGCCATGCTCGAAGCCGGCGCCGACCGCCTCGGCTGCTCGGCAAGCGTCAAGATCCTCACAGAACTCCCCGCGTAGGAGGCCCGGTCGGGCAGCCCGGCTGGACCGCCAGCCGACACATCGAGCTCCGGCGCAGATCCAGGGTCCGTGACAGATTGGGCG
>CAZQEN010000361.1:0-7673 GCA_964591605.1 uncultured Planctomycetales bacterium | reverse complement strand
ATACCCACTCGGAAACGTACTGATTGAAGCCGGTGCGGTACTCGACGCGCATGGACCGCGGGTGATCCTCGGCCGCGTTGCGCTTGGTGTGCACGCTGTAGAAGGTGTCGGTGACGTCGTATTCGATCTCGGTCGGTGTGCCGGAGAGCACGCCCTCGGTCGAGGCCTCGCGGTCGTGGCGCTGGCGCTGCGGCGGCGGAAACTGAAATCCACACTCGGGACACAGCGAATAGGCGGCGTGAACCACCGCCTGGCACTGTGGGCATTCTTTGGCCGGCGCTTCACCGGAGCCGGCGTCGCGATCCTTGATGCGCAGGGCGTCGACCGGGCCATGACGCAGGATGTTGCCGCCGAAATCGAGAACGAGGCAGTCCACCTTGTCTGGATACAGCCGAAACCCGCGGCCAACCATCTGGTAGTAGAGGCCAGGTGAGTTCGTCGGGCGGAGCAAGACGACACAGTCGATGTTTGGCGCATCGAACCCGGTCGTGAGCACGTTGACGTTGACCAGGTACTTAAGATCACCGTCCCGAAATCGCCTGAGCGTCGCGGCCCGCTCGAACGGCAGCGTGTCGCCGCAGACGAAACCGCAGCTCTGACCCAGTTCGCCCAGGACGCGCTGCACGTGCAGGGCATGTTGTACGCCGGCCGCGAAGATCAAGACCGATCGTCGGTCCTGCGTGTGCTCGAGGATCTCGCGACAGGCCGAGCGCACCAGCGCCTCATCGTCCATAAGCCTCTCGACCTCACTGGCGATGAACTCGCCGCCGCGAACGTGAAGCCCCGAGGTGTCCACCTTGCGCTTGCCGGCCTTGCTCTTGAGCGGACACAGGTAGCCCTGCACGATCAACTCACGAACGCCCGCCTCGTAACAGACGTGATTGAGTAGGTTGTCCGGCCCGCAGATCGTGCCGGTGGTCATGCGGTACGGCGTGGCCGTCAGCCCAATGAGCCGCGCGTTCGGGTTAACCACCTTCGCGTCGGTTATGAACGTGCGGTACATGCCCTCGCCGTCGGGCGGGATCATGTGGGCTTCGTCGATCAGAATGAGGTCGAACCGGTCCAACTCGGCGGCGCGGCGATAGACGCTTTGAATGCCCGCCACGATGATGGAATGATCGGTGTCCCGACTCCTGAGGCCCGCTGAATACACGCCGATCCGGTTCCACAGGTCGGGCGCCATCGCGTGGAGCTTGTCGACGGCTTGCTCCAGCAGTTCCTTGACGTGCGCGAGGATGAGCACGCGGCCGTCCCACTGCTTCACCACATCTCGGCAAATCGTGGCCATGACGGGGGTTTTGCCGCCGGCCGTGGGGATCACGACGCAGGGGTTGTCGTCGCGCGTGCGCAGATGCTGGTACACGGCCTCGACGGCCTCGCGTTGATATGGCCGCAACTCCATATCAGCCCTTGTCGTTGCGCAGGAGGTCGTACACGACCGCGCCGTTTCGTATGCCGATGCGGCGGACTTTCCCGTCCGCCATCGCCTTGCGAATTCGCCGCCTCGCCGTCGTCTCACTGATCTGATACTTCTGGACGAGATCTAGCACGGTGTGTCCGGTGCCGATCGGGATCGAGGCGCGGGTGATGATCGCTTCCCACTCGCGTCGTACCTGCTCTTCTGTCAACCGCGGTCGTTTCCGGCTCATTCATCCTCCTCTCTGCGCAGCTCGCCGCAGGCCCTCGGTGTCGCGTCGAGTCAGAGCTGGATGGCTGGAGTTCGATCGGGCGAACGAACCCAATGACGCGTGTACAGGTCCTGGTCGCCCTGACGTACCACGCTGCCCCCGATCTGTGGCATTGACTGCCGCGCGCCGGGAACGCGAAAGGTGAACGGCGTCTTGAGCTGCCAGGCGGGACAGGTAAACGCGATCCCATAACCCAGTGCCGTGGGCACGCGGATCTCGATGTGTCGGTGACGGTGCCCGCGGATGAGCACGTCGGGCGGGGCCTGCCGCCATCGGCCGGCCTCCGTGTAGGCCTCGGCCAGCTCCCTCATGACCGCCGTGCTCTCGTAGGCCTGGGAGCCGGTGGTGCCGATGTGGTGCGTTGCGTGAATAAGGCCCTGCCCGAGCCGAATCCATGCCTCCCAGCGCGCGTGGCGGCCATCCTGGTCAGGCACAGCGCCCAGCCGCTTCGCGAGGCGCTCCTCCTCGACCGCCGAAGGCCCCACGTGTGCCTCGGTGCCGCGGATCATGTAGAAACGACCGGTGCAGCGCTCGGCAATCGGCGCCAGCAGGCGGTATGCCACTTCAGCCTGATCCTCGAGATTCTGCGAGATCTGCGTCGTGGCGCGATGATGCACACCATCCAGCGTGTCCCCCATCACCAGCACGGCATACGGCTCACGATGGCAGGCTTCCGGGACCCACTTTGTCCAGAACTCCCTCCACCAGGCGTACACCACGCGCTGCAGGCGGGACGGGACGTATTCTCCGCCGTCATCCAGCGGGGTCGGGGCGTCCGGATGCAGCCCCAGTCGACATCCGCAGTGCAGGTCGCTGACCACGACGAGATTCCGCACCTTGCCGCTGGTTCTGGCGCCCTTGGCCATCATTCCTCCCCCGCGACCATTGCCGCTGTGCGGGCATATCCGGCGATATCCACCAGGTTGTCGCGCTTGTGGCTGTGGACCTCGCGAGCGAGCTTGACACCGATCATGCACAACGGGACGTCCGACGCCGTGACCCGCTGATCCGACATCAGCTTCGGGCGAAGGATTCCCGTCCATATGAGCGCGGCTCGCTCGAAATCATCGCTCGGATGGCCGTAATCACTGCGGCGCTCGCCGTCGGTGACCTTCCGGGCGGTCTCGAGGATCGAAACCGTCGGGTGTTCCGCATAATGGATGGTTCTGAGCGGCTGCGCAAACGAAGCGCCAGACCAGCCATCGAAGAATCGCAGGCCCAGTTCCTTGGCGACCACGGCCTCCAGTGCTGCGCCGGCCGATCGCTCCCACCCCGGCAGCAGCGCGATCGCATCACAGCGCGCCAGCATGGCCATGTCTGCCCGGAGATAGGTCTCGCGCGGCAGATCTGTCCGGCCGCCGAAGTTCTCAGCCGGGTTAGCCACCTCCCATCCGGCCTGACGAAACCGCTGGGCGGCCGCATGAAACGCCGGGAAATTGTGATTCTCATAGCCAGTCATGGGGCCGGAGATGTAGATGCGTTTGCCCATAGGTCAGTTGTTTTCCGGGTTGAAAGGCGCCCGACACAAAGGGCAGAAAGTGAGTGGAAACAAATCGATGCTCACGTGGAGTTTTCCACCGCTCACACGATCGCCTCGCCGCGTCACCAGCAGGTCGATCTGACTGTCGTCCTCGTACAAGCCTGCGTGCTCGAGCGCATCAAGCACGGCCTTTTGAAGATTGTCGAGATCGCGACGGCGCCGATCAGGCGGAAAAGCATCCATGCACAGCGCGATTCGACCGCCCGAGGGTGGCTTGCGAGGCCCACCCCCGGCCAGAAGGGCGCAGACGGCCGTGCGGTACGCCTGGCCCTCCTGGCTGATCACGGTCCGCCCTCGGTAGTGACGCCAGTAGTGATTCACGCTCGGCGGAAAAGGCAACGTGAGCATCAGTTACGCTTCCAGGGGGGCGTGTTGTCGGTCGCCTGCTGTGGGATGCCCGCAGCGACTTCCCTCTTCGCGTAGCCTTTGATCTCATTGGTCAGCTCACCCGTGTCCTGGCGTTTCTTGAGCTTGACCGTGATCACCAGCGGGATGTTGTGCAGCTCGATCGAGTCCTTCGGGGCCATCACGCCCACCGCGTGACAGACGGCGGACAACTCGGCGCGGGCGATCTTGACGGCTGTCTTATTGGGGTTGTCCAGGTTCAGGCGGGCCCACACGAAGCGGCCCTTGTATTCGCCCTCCAGAATCTGGAACGCCAGCTGCAGATACTGTCCGCTGCCGGTCTTGGTCTCCTTCGATTCCGAATCGACGATCGCAGCGAGGTATTTGCCCGCCGGGATGGGCTCGAAATCGGCGCTGGGATCAACCGTGCGCGCATCGAATCCGTTCAGGTTTGCCATGGGTCGATTTCTCCTTTCAGTTGGCGTCCGTGTTTCCGTTGCCGATCAGGGCCTGCATCAACGACGGCCATGCCAGGGGCAGTTCCGCCGGGAGGCCATAGCGGTTCTTGGCCACACAAGCCGGATTGCCGGTGCATCGCAGGATGCGTTCACCCCCGTCTTTGCCCAGGCCGGCGGCGATGGTTCGGTCGCGGCCAAAGCCGGCCTCCTCGGTCTTGGTGATGAGCTTGCGGGTCGCGAAGAGGACCGCATCCGCCCACTCGGTGATGAGAGCCGTCGCATGCTTGTGGAGGCGGGGCGAGTAGCGGTCGTAGCTGGGATGCTCGGGATCTTCGAACTTCTCGACCTTCGCGTGGGCCAGGAGGATCACGCACATGCCACGCTGGTTGCGCAGCACGTCGAGGCTGTTGATCACCCGGCGCCAGTGCGTCAGGGCGTGCGTGTAGCCGCGGGCGTAACCGCCATCGACTTTCTCGATGCTGTTAACACCGTATTGCTCGCAGAGCGCGTCCCAGATCAGCCGTTCGAGCCAGTCCAGCGAATCGATCACCACCGTCTCGAACTCGTGCTGCTCGAGAGCGAGCGTCTGAAGCGAGGCCTCAACGTCCGCGAGCTTGCCCGCCAGCGGAAACGAGTTGCAGTCGATCTGATCGAGGCCATCCTCCGTCGGCACGAAGATCGGCTTTGGTGCTTGCGCCGCCGTGGTGGATTTGCCGATGCCTTCGGTTCCATAGATCAACAGTCTCGGCGGTGAATGGCGTCGGCCGCTGCGAATCTGGTTCAATAATGACATTGTCGTTTCCTCATAGTTCCTTCACCTGGTTCAGTGATGAGCAGGCCTGAGTTCAAGCCATTTGATCACCACACAGTTTGAGCAACGCCCCGGGCGGGCGGCTGCCGCAATCGCTGGGCTCGCCGCAAGCCGCCCGGGCGCAACTTGCTCATGCCACATCGAGCACTCGGATTTCCTCGTAGCCCGTAGGCCACTTGTCGCGCTCTCGGCACGACATCAGTCTTCGAATGGCTGCTTCGTTCTCGCGCTGCGCGATCGCGAGTGTGTCGTCGCTGACCCTCCAGACGCCGCAGCGGAACGGTTCTTTCTTCTCGATGGCGATGATGTGCACGGGCGCAAGTGAGCCTTGGAGCGCCTGCGCGAGTACCGAGCTGTAGAACGCCATCTGGTGCTGATAGCCATAGCGCTTGGCATCCGACGTGAACCAGGTCAGATCATCGCACGTCTTGAGATCCACGATGCCACGGTTTGGATGAAGCCAGTCGATGCGAATCTGGCACGGTACACCGCCATACTCCACGCGGACCACGCCCTCGGCCCGGCCGCAAGAGAGCAGCTCGCACGCCGCCTGATTCATGTTCACGCCGGCAGCCATCTGCTCGACGAGTTGGACCTGTTGATGCGATAGGACTGGTTTGCCCTGCGCCTCCGCCCAGTCGGTGAATGCTTTCGTGTTCGCGCCGAAGGGCTTGTTGGTCTTTGGGTTGACCGGACCGCCGAGCGCAAAGGCCGCTTCGTAGGCCTCGCTTCCCTCGAGAATGCGAACATGAGCGGCCCGACCGACCAGGTACGCTGGCGATTCGCCGTCCTCCACCAGGCCGAGGGTTTTCTTGTGGTGCAGCCAGGGACATCTCATGAAATCCAGCAACTGATGGCTCGTCAGAAAGCGATCCCGCCAGGCGTGGTACACCTCGGCCGGCTCGGCGATCAGCACATTCAGGTCGATTGACTGGTCCGTCACTTTTGCGCCCTGTCCGAAAGAGCCTGCCCCTGGCCGCCACTGGTTACATACCCGGCGCAGGGGCAGGCTGTCGGGAAATGACCTCACGGCAGGTAATCGCGGAGCCCTTTGGCCTCGAAAGCGGCGCGGAGCCGGGGGAGATGGTTCTCGTAAAACGTGCTGCGCGAGATGCCGAGTGCGCGAGCAACCTGCGAAGCGGGCATAGTCATGAGCATCTCGGCCGTCTTTCGCAGGTCGTCGGGCAGGTCGGCCAGCACCTGAGCCAGATCCAGCTCCATGTCGATGCGCTCGGTTTCGGGGCGGGTGTGATTGCCCGTGCGTCGACGGTGATCATCCTGGCTGATCGCTGCGTTGCGCGGAGGTGCCTCTTCCTCCCCGTCGTTGACATCGTTTAAGGAGAATGCCTCGCGTCGATGATCGCGTATTTCCATTCGGCGGTGACGCAGGAGATTGCTGATCTTCCGCTCGACCACGCGCCCGACGAATGTGTTGTACGTCGCCTTGGCAGGATCGAATCTCGGAAGCCGCTCCAGAAGATCGACGATCAGATCCTGCTCGATGTCCGCGATGTCACTCTGCGTGTAGCCCGCCTTGCCGACGAGTTGTCGGGCTTTGTGCTGGACGAGCTCGATCGCGTACTTTGTCAGCTCAATGCGCTTCGCATTGGTGTCCATTTGGACCTCCCGTGGGCCGGGAGGCGCCGCGTGGGCACCGACAGAAGCTGCGACCGACAAAGAGGAGGCGTTGTAGGTTCACCGCATCAGCGGCACCCACAACGCCTCCACTTCGTGGCCGGTTAGTTGTCAGGTACTCGAATATCTCAATCACACGTGGGGAGCCGGCCCCCGGGTTTTCAGGCGGGCACCTCCTCGACGATCATGCGGAACGGCAGCCCGCGCTGAATCTCGATGCAGCGGACGACGCCGTCGCCCAGCTCCTCCAACTGGGCAAACAGCTCGCGCACCTGGGCCTTCAGCGCGAAATCTGCGCGGCCCGCTTCTGGGCGCGGTCCGTTCTCAGCGCCGAATTTGACCTCGCGGATGATGCGGGGCGGCGGGTCGAACACCGGCCGCCCGCCACGCACGGCCAGGCCTTCGATCCGGCCGAAGTTGAGTTGCTGCATCAGACGAATCAGCAGCTGACGTGAGTCGGAACACGTTCGAAGACTGTCTTCTGACGACGTCGAGAGCACCATCCTGCGGACCCCCATCTTTGGGCATCACCCCAATCGTGATGCCGCACGGAATTCTGAACCATGATGGGGTGGACAGTCGTGCTCAGAGGTGAGCAAAGGTGGGTGGTCAAAGGTGAGCGCAGGTGGACCTATACCCTGATCCGGTACCGGCCATTCGTCTGCCCAGGCATGAGGATGACGTTCGCCCAGTCAGGGTCGCGGCGGAGATTCTTCAGGATCCTTCGCGCGCTGGGGCGGACGGCTTCCAGGGCGTCCTTGGTCATCCCCTCTTCGCCGGCCTCATGAAGCGCCTGGACGACCGAATACTGAGCGTCGGTGAGGGCACGCTTGTTTTTTCCGCAGACCTGACACGGCTCTCCACGCCGCCCGAGCTGCACCCCGGCGCCCACTGGTGTGACGGGCTGCTCTTCATTGTCAGTCTGCGCGGTGACGGTTTTTTGAATCTTGGGACGCCAAACGTCGATTGGCGGCGCGAACACCATCATAGTCCCGTCCGACGCAGCTTCCTGCACGCATGCCGCAGCGGGCGTCTGCGCAATTCTGTGCGTTTGTTTTCCGTTTGATTTTTGGTTGGCGAGGGCCCGGGCGCGGGTTATCCCGTATAGCGTGGCGGTGACCGCGGACCGCCAGCCCGAGCCGCTGGGCATGCCTGGTCGCCAGGCGTCGTAGTCCTTCTTCTCCATGAATCCGAAT
>CAZQEN010000360.1:0-7677 GCA_964591605.1 uncultured Planctomycetales bacterium | reverse complement strand
CGCCGTGACCCCACCTTCCACGGGTGCTCCCGTCGACATCGCCGTATCGTCGATCGATCTCAATGGCGGCAGTCTCCAGGCCGGCGATCTCCTCGAACACACGATCACGCTGACGAACGGCGGAGCCACCGGCGTGAACGACGTCCGGGTCACGGACGTCGTCGGGAATGATGTCACGGTCGGCGCCGCATCGGTGTTCGAGGCGGTCATCAGTGCCGCGGGTGGTCAGTTCGTCGTGTCCCCCGACGCCGCGCGGTTCCAATGGCGGGGAGACGTACCGGCCGCCAGCGTGCTTACCCTCGTGTTTACCGCCCGTGTCGTGGCCTGCCCCGCCGTCGGCCTCGTGGAGGAAGCCCTGAACCAGGGCGGGACCCTCGTGGCTCGAACCTCGTGCGGAGGGGCGCTCGGGCAGGCAACGCCGACGGATCGATTCACGCTGCTCAGGGACGTCCGCGTCGAAATGGAGGCGCTCAATCTGAACCAGCCCCAGCCGCCGGGCATCGGCACGACACAGGTCGCGCGGGCGGGGACCACACTGCAGTTCGAGATCCGCCTGATTCAGGAGACGGGCATCGATCATCCAGCCGTCGCGGCCACCCTGACGATCCCGCCGGGCATTTCGCCCGATCCGCCGGGCAATCCACTCGTCGCGCCGCCGCCGGGCGCCACGTACAATCCCGCCACGCGTACCATCGACTACGCCGGACCGCTGGCCGCCGGTCAGACGCTGTCGATCCGGTGGAACGGCGTGGTGGCCGGAGGCGTCACCTGCAACGACCTGACCCACACCTTGGGCCTCACCGGATCGGTCGACGGCTGCAACAGCCTCTCGAGAACGCATCGGATTCTGGTCGTACCCTCTTCCTTGCCGGCCGGACCACACATCGTTGGCGGCGATCACCTGGGCACCCTCTGGACATTCGACCCGGCCGCGGGCGGAGAATTCGTTCCGCTCCTGTGCAACCGGGCGGAATTGCTCACCGGGCTGGGACGCGGACCCGGCGGGGATATCTGGATCACCGACGTGGTGTCTCTCGCCCGGTTCAATCCGACGAGCGATCCGCCTGTCTTCGAGATGCTCTCCAACCAGGCGGTGATCGATCTACTCGGCCTGACCAACCTGTACGATGTCGTGGTGGACCCGGCCAACAACACGGCCATTGTGGTCGGTCGGCTGGGAAGTCCTCCGGGCGCGGCGGCGGTGCGTCGGTATGATCCCGCAACCGGCCAGGTTACCTTCATCCTGGATGATCCCGCTCTGGTCAGCGCCAATCGCGCGATCGTGGATGCGGACCGCCGGCTCGTCATGATCGCCGGCGGGGCGGTGGTCCGGCTCGATCTGGCCCAGCCCGCCCCCATCACGCCGGGCACACACACTGCGTTCAGCATCGAGGTACCCTCGGATTTCGGAGGCCTCCCCGGCAATCGTGCACCCGCCTATACGATGAATCTCGAGCTGGATACCGATGGGGATTACCTGATCACCGTGCTGACGAGGTTCACCGAGAATTTCGGCGACCCGCTGACCCCGCCGGTTCGCTATACGAGTATCTACAGCCTGCTGAAGCTGGATCGGGACAATCCGGCGGCCCAGCCCACGATCCTCATCGAGCGGCTTGCTGGCACCGTATCGTGCTCTGGCAACTGCCCCGGCGCTCCTGCTGATTTCAGCGAAGCATTGTTCGGCTACACCGATCTGTTCTCCGCCCGAGCCGCCGCCGTCCGCAGTGCGTGCGATGTCCTGATCGGCTCCGCTCAGGACCCGTTCCTGCGCGGGATCTATCGCACCAGCCCACCCGCCGGCCAGGCGCTCGGTAGTGGCATCCTGTACGGGCTGACCGCCGAGGACGTCATCTACAGGTCCGCCGGCGGGGGGGGCGGATCCCCGCTCGTGGGCGATTTCGATGACGATTGCGGGGTCGATCGGGACGATGTGACCGCCTTCGCGGCGTGTGCGTCTCGAGCGAATGTCGAGGTGGCTCCGGCATGCACCGATAAAGACCTCGATGGTGACGGCGACGCCGATCTTCAGGACTTCGCAACGTTGCAGCGCTGTCTCTTCGGTCCGGGCAATCCCGTGAAACCGGAGTGCGCGCACTGATCCATGTTCGGTGTCGCAGGCGTCGTCAGCCATTCATCCGTCGCCATCGGCCGTGCGACGGAGTACGTTTCGCGGCAGAAGGGAGTCGCAGCGCAGCGCGGCCCGGCTGCCCGACGGAGCAGCACACTTCTCCGGCATATCCGCAGAGGCACTCCGCTTCGCCCGTCGGAGCACTGAAATCTGCATTCGCGCCCTGAATCGATTCTTTGCCGATCCAGCGTCTCACACGCAGGATTCTTCTTGCAATTCGGGTTTCCAGGGATAGACTAAACTCCAGTACCGGCGCATGTCCCGGTCGGGTGCATTTCTTTTCTGGCGCTGGTCTCGCTCGGCCATGTGGGGGCCGCGGGGCCTCTGTGACCGACCCCTCAATCTGCAGTCCGCGCAGTCCTCCGCTGAGCGAGGCACGCCCGGTGTGTGCCAGTCAAGCAGAATGGCGGCTTTTAGAAGCACCACTTCATCCCTCTGCCCTCCGCGGCGAGGAATGTACCAGCACAACCTGTGATTCGTCACCAGCGTGGGAGGTACACCGATGTCACTGCTCAAGAGTTTCAGCGGGTTGATTCTGTCGGCGAGTCTGGTCCTGTGGGCCGGCGCTGCAGGGGCGAGGGCTCAGACGGGAGAGTATGGCGATGCCCCTGAAGGTGCCTTGGCGTATACATCGCTGGGCGTGACGGGTATGTTTCCTACCTGCGCCGGGATCGGCCCGCCCGGCCAGATCCGGCATTCCAACAGCATCCTGCTGTGGCTGGGGCCGATGGCCGACCCGGAGCCGAACGGGAATGCGGGCCTGTGCCCGAACTTCGCCCCGTATGATGCGGATGAGTGCTACTTCGATGGCGATGCCGGGCTGATCATTCCCGCCGCCTACACCATTCAGGGCGGAGTTGAAGTGCCTTGCCCGCAGGGCGCCGGCCCACCCTCGCTCGGGATGACGTGCTCCACCGCGATGTGGGGGCCGAACATCGATATTGAGGTACACAACGCACTGGGGTCGTTGGCGCACCTCAACGTGCTCATTGACTGGGACCAGAGCGGCGCCTGGGCTGGCGCCTCACAGTGCCCGCTTGCAGCAGCGCCGGAACACGTGCTGGTGAACTTTGTCATTCCCCCTGGATTTCACGGGCCGGTCGCGGCACTCGGCCCTCCCGGCTTCCTGATCGGCCCGAAAGCCGGGTATGTCTGGATGCGGGTGACGCTCTCGAACACCGCAGTCCCCGCGACTGGATGGACCGGCGAGGGCAGCTTCACCTACGGTGAGACCGAGGACTATCTCATACGCGTGGATGCCGAGGGGGAGCGGGAGGCCTGTTGCCCGCCGGATGGCCGCTGCTACATGGAGGTCGCCCAACAGTGCGCGGCCTACGGCCACGTCCCGATGGGACCGGGATCCGTGTGTCTCGGGGACAATGACGGAGACGGCCTGGACGACCTCTGCGAGGGTGGCCCGCTCAAGTTCATCCAGCCGCCGGACACCAACCGCACGGGGATCGACATCAAGGCGACGTTCCCCAACATCCTGGCGGACGATTTCCTGTGCACCCGGCAGGCGCTGGTCACCAACATCACGATCTGGGGATCATGGAAGAACGATGTCCTGCCCGGCGGCAACGCGGGCAACGTCGTCTTTACGCTGAGCATCCACGATGGTTCGATGAGCGGAGGAATGCCCGGCCCCGTGAGGTGGTTCAAGAGTTTCCCGCCGGGCTCGTTCACCGTGACCAACGCAACACCGGCCGGATTGTTCTCTGAGGCATGGTGGGATCCCGCCACCGGGTTGTATCTGGATCCCGGTGACCAGAACATCTGGCGCTACGACTTCACGATTCCGGCTGCGGAGGCCTACTGCCAGACCGGCAGTGAGACCAACCCCAAGAGTTACTGGCTCGACGTGCAGGCCCAGCCGACCCAACAATCGGACCCGCCGGCTGAGTTCGGCTGGAAAACCGTGAAGTCCCCGGACAGCAATTTCGGCAGTGCAGCCGTCTGGGGCATGGGCAGTGAGCCATACCCCGGCCCGTGGTCCTCGTTGTACTACCCGACCGGCGTCTGGGAGAATCAGCCGATCGGCCTGGCGTTCAGCCTGAGCGGAGACCAGATCTGCGAGCCAGCGAAGCTGGATTTCGGCGACGCCCCCGAAGGATCGCTCGCCTATCCGGCCTCCGGCATGATGGGCAACTTCCCGACGTGCATGAACGTCCTGCCGGTGCCGTGGATCCAGCATACCAACTTCGGCGGCTGGTTCGGCCCGCTGGTGGACTTCGAGGCGGACGGCAACGGCGGACTCTGCCCGGTCTTCGCACCCTATGACAACGATGAATGCATCAATGACGGCGATGCGGGCCTGCTCATGCCGCAGGCCTACACCATCGACTCCGTCGGCAATGTGATCGCGTGCCCGACCGGCACGGCGCCGAATAGTGCCCTGGGGCCCGTCTGCACCACCGCCCTCTGGGGCGCCAACATCGACATCCAGATCCACAACTGGATGCCGAATCATTCCCCCTATGTCCCGGCTTACGTGAACGTCCTGATCGACTGGGACCAGAGCGGGAACTGGAGCGGGGCCAGCCCGTGCCCGATCGGCGCTGCGCCGGAGTGGGTGCTGCAGAACTTCGTGATCCCGCCGCAGTATGACGGGCCGCTCTCGGCGCTGGTACCGCCGAACTTCCTGATCGGCCCGAACGCAGGACACGTCTGGGTCCGCTTCTCGCTGACCGAACAGCCCATCCAGGTACCTGACTGGGACGGTTCCGGCGCCTTTGAGGACGGCGAGACCGAGGATTACCTGCTCCAGATCGACGCGCCGGCTCAGGAACTGGACTGGGGCGATGCCCCGGACGGCGCGGCTGTGCCCAGATACCCCACCCTCTCGATCAATGGTGGGGCCCACCACCGGATCCTGCCCGGTTTCATGCTGGGCAATGCGATCGACAGCGAGGGCAACGGTCAGCCGGACGCAACGGCGACGGGTGATGACCTGGCCAACATCGACGACGAAGACGGCGTCACGTTCAACACCGCTCTCTTTGGCGGCGTGCCGAACATCGTCACCGTCACCGCGACGGTTCCGGCGGGCATGCCGGCCATATTGAACGCATGGCTCGATCTCAACGGCGACGGCGACTGGCTCGACGGCGGCGAGCAGATCTTCATGAATCAGCCCCTCGTCAACGGTCCGAACAGCCTGAGCTTCACGCCGGGCCCCATCACTGCGGTCGGCAGGACCTTTGCCCGGTTCCGCCTGAGCACGCAGGGCAACCTGCCTCCCGGCGGACCGGCTCCCGACGGCGAGGTCGAGGACTACGAGGTTCAGATAGTCCCGGTCAAGTGGCTGCAGCGGCCGGATCTGACGCCCGAGGGTGTGGATGTGGACAACTTCTGGGTGCAACTGGCGGATGATTTCCGCTGCACGCAGAGCGGACCGATCACCGACATCCACATCTGGGCCTCCTTCTGGCAGGACCTGCTGCCGCCGGACGGGCCGAACGGCATGGCCATCGCGCTGTTCCTCTATAAGGACGTCCCGGATCCGGATCCTGCCGATCCCTCTAACTGGAGCCATCCGGGTGAGCGGGTGTGGAGCAGGGACTTCCAGCCCGGTAGCTATGCCGCCGGGCCGGTGGCGTCCGTTGAACCCGGTGAGTGGTGGCATGATCCGGCCACCATGCTCTGGCAGTTCCCGGGCGACAAGACCGTGTATCAGCTCGACTTCACGATCCCCCCGACCGAAGCCTATCGGCAGCGGGAAGGCCAGATCTACTGGCTGGGAATGAAGTTCCGCGTGCCCGACCCGCCGGAGGGCTGGAACTTCGGCTGGAAGACCTCCCCCGAGCACTGGAACGATGACGCGTGCTGGCTGGATACCAGCATGCCTGTGCCGATGTGGAAGGAGCTGCGCTATGCCGCTCCGCATCCGATGGAAGGTCAGTCGATGGACCTGGCCTTCGCCATCACGGGCACCTACGAGCAGCCGGTCGATTTCGAGTTCGGCGATGCTCCCGAGGGCGTGCTCGCCTATCCGGCCACCGGCACCCCGGGCGCGTTCCCAACCTGCATCACCGTGGGACCGGCCTCGTGGATCCAGCACAACAACTTCGGCGCCTGGCTCGGTCCGGCGTTCGATTTCGAAACCGACGGGAATGCCGGGCTCTGCCCGGTCTTCGCGCCGTATGACGCCGACGAATGCTTTGCCGACGGCGACGCCGGGTTGCTGTTCCCGCCTCCGTACACCATCCTGGGTGGTGTAGAGACGCCCTGTCCGGCCGCCGCCATCGGCGGTTCACTGGGCAGCCCCTGCCTGAGTGCCATCTGGGGCCGGGACATCGACGTCGACGTTCACAACCACATGCCCAGCGGGACCACCGGCTACCTGAACGTGCTCATCGACTGGGATCAG
This sequence comes from uncultured Planctomycetales bacterium, assembly GCA_964591605.1. Taxonomy (GTDB): domain Bacteria; phylum Planctomycetota; class Phycisphaerae; order UBA1845; family PWPN01; genus CAYLLT01. The sequence continues at coordinate 1,177 of CAZQEN010000360.1, read as the reverse complement.
AGTGGCACTTGGGGCGGTGTCTCGCAGTGTCCGGGTCCGCAGCCGGTGCCTGAGCATGTGTTGGTCGACTTCCCGATCCCCAATCCGTATGACGGCCCGGTCTCGGCGCTGATGGCGGTGAACACGGGCTTCACCATCGGGCCGAACCGCGGCTACTGCTGGACGCGTATCACCATCACCGAACGGCCGGTCGGCATGGCCCAGCAGTGGGATGGCTCCGGAAACTTCGAGGACGGAGAAACCGAGGATTACCTCCTGAGGGTGGATGCCGACTACGGCGATGCCCCCGACCCGACCTACCCGACGCTGCAGGCCAGCAACGGGGCCAGCCATGGGAAATCGTCGTTCTGGATGGGGCCGGCAATCGACTTCGAAGTCGATGGACAGCCGGATCCGGGTGCGCTGGGCGATGACAACAATCCCCCGGCCGGACCGGACGACGAAGACGGCGTGGTGTTCAACACCTGGCCGCTCACTCCGGGCCAGCCGGCCACGATCACCGTCCAGGTCACGTCGCCGCCGATCGTGGGAATGTACGTCAATATGTGGATCGACTTCAACGGCGATGGGAGCTGGGCGCAGCTCACCGATCAGGTGGTATTCACTCCGCCGCCTGCTCCGGGTGGGCCGACCGCACCAGTCAATCCCGGCATCAACGTGCTGACGTTCGTCGTGCCCAACACGGCCACGCCGAGCATCTCGACGTTCGCCCGTATCCGGTTGCACACGAACCCCGGCGGCGTGCCGTTCACAGGATACATCCCGTACGGCGAGGTCGAGGACTATCGCGTGGAGATCGGCGAGGAACCGCCGATGCACGATCTTGGCGATGCCCCGGACAGCAGCAACAGCTTCCCGCTGACGCCCATGACCGCCTACCCGCCCGGCGGCCCGCCGGGCGTGATCGCCAACTTCCCGACCGTCTATCAGGTCGGTTCACCTCCATATGGGCCTCTGCATCGCCAGCCTCTGGCCGTGGCTTTCCTCGGTAACGCGGTGACGCTCGAGAACGAGGCCGATACAGGTCCCGACCAGGATCCAACCAACAACCTCATTCCCCCCAGCGATAAACCCGACCTCGACGGCGCAGACGACGGCGTCCTCAACATGCCGCTCGCGCTGCCCCACTGCACGCCCACCACGTTCAGGTACAATGTGACCTTCACGGCGCCGGTGC
>CAZQEN010000359.1:1308-7681 GCA_964591605.1 uncultured Planctomycetales bacterium | reverse complement strand
CGCCGCTGCGTCCGCCGCTGGACGTGACGGTGCTCAACGGCCGGGTCGTCGAAGAGGAAGAGGACGGCAAGACCACGACCACGCAGACGACGCAGCTTGATGCAGCCAGCACGTCGCTGCGGGTGCTCTTTGCGGGCGGTGACACACAAACGTCGACGCGGACCATCGTCACGCTCCGGGATCCGATTCGGGTGGAGCAGGGCGTGTCGTTTGTACCGGCCGAAGTCGTCGAGCAGGGCCAGATCCGGATCGCCCCGCTGGGGATGACGATCCGTCGCCACGAGTCAGCGCCTGCGCCACCTCCGGCGACCCAGCCCACCTATTATGACCGCATCCAGACGGAGCCCGAGCAGACCTGGGAGCGGGCCCGGCGCGAGATCCCGGTCCTGCAGAAGACCCGGCAGACCGGTGAGCCGTTGTATCTGCCGCTGGGTCCGCCGCACAGCCGCCAGGAGATCGGCGTCAGTTATGACGGCAGCATTCTCCTGGATCGCAGTGCACTCAAGGTCCCTGCGGCCGACAGCGAACGGCTGCAGTGGCCCGGCCGCAAGTGGTACATCAAGCTGCGCACCGGCCGGGACTTCGATCAGGCGGCCGAGGGCGCGGTGAAGCAGCGGCTGCTCGACGGCTACCTGCCCATCGTCATCAACACCTGGAAAACCGGCGGCGTCCGGTATGAGCAGACCTGCGTGGCCACATATCTCGACGGCGAACCGCAGGAGCCGCGGGGCGACGAAACCGTCGTGCTGCTGTCGCGAATCGTCGCACAGAATGCGGGTCAGCAGCCCGCCGAGGCCCGCCTGCGGTTCCACGTGGAGACCAGCGAACGCCTCGAGCTCGACGGCAACGGGGTTTTCGCACTCGGGGTCCGGAAAGACGACCAGTTGACGAAGTACGAGGCGCGTCGGTATCGCTTCTCGATTCTTGCCGGTGCCGGAGCCGGGCCCGCCGTGCAGCCCTCGATCGAGAATGAGAATGCCGTGGCCTGCGACGTGCGGCTCGATCCGGGGGCGGGCAGCGTGCTCGATCTGCTCGTCCCGTTCGTTCCTCTGGAAACACAGGCGGAGCGGAACCGACTGATCGAGCTGGCGTCACGGTTTGAGGCGGTCCGCGATGCGGAAGCGGATCGCTGGCGCAAGATCATCGCCTCGCAGGCACAGATTGAGGTGCCTGAGCCGCTGCTCAACGATTTCTACCGGGCGAATCTCACGCACATCCTGATCACCTCGGATCGCGATCCCTACAACGGCACGCTGGTCCTCCCCGCGGCCACGTACGGCTACAACGTCTGCCTCAACGAGTCGTGCCATCAGATCCGGGCACTGGAGATCCGGGGTCTTCACGCGGAAGCTCAGAAGTATCTGGATGCTATTGTTGCCGGCCAGTCGAGCCAGGGGATGCACGGGCGATTCACCGACAAGGACGGCGTGCTGCACGGCCTCCCGAGCAAAAACGGCAACTATCAGAGTTTCCGCTACAACCTGGACCACGGTTTTGCCCTCTGGATGCTCGGCGAGCACTACAAACTCACGCGCGACCGCGACTGGCTGTCCGGGGTGTCCGCCGCCATGGTCCGGGCGTGCGACTTCGTGACGCGGCAGCGCACGAAACCCGAGCCGGAGGGCAACACGCTGGGTATCGAGGACACCTACTGGGGCCAGGGCCTGCTCCCGCCGGGGCACCTGGAGGATCCGCCCGAGTGGTTGTGGTGGTTTGCGGTGAATGCGTACGCATATCGCGGGATGCAGGTGACGGCGGAGGTGCTGGGCGAGATCAACCACCCCGAAGCGCGGCGGATTCTCAGGGATGCCGAGGAATTCGGGATTCGGCTGCGGCGATCGTGCACGGAAGCGATGGTGCGGGCGCCAGTCATGCGGCACTCGGACGGGACGTACTGGCCGTTCCAGCCGACGCGCAGCCGCCTGCGCGGACGCGACCTGGGCTGGATTCGCGATGTGCTCTACGGGCCGGTCCACCTGATCGACTGCGGTGTGTACGCGTACGATTCGCCGCAGGCCGAGTGGATCTTGCGCGATGCGGAGAACAACGTCTTTCTGAGTCCCGAGTGGGGCCGGGAGCTGAACGACCCGAGTCTGTGGTTCAGTTGGGGCGGTATCACGCTTCAATCGAATCTGCTGCCCAATCCGCTCGTGTATCTGCACCGCGGTCAGGGCAGGTACGCCGTCCGCGCGTTCTGGAACAGCCTGGCCGCGAACGTGTATGAGGACGTGCGGACGTTCACCGAGCACCCCATTGAGGCCTACGGCCTGGGACGCGGGCCGTTCTTCAAGACGCCCGACGAATCCGCCTTCATCGTCTGGTTTCGCCACCTCCTGATCATGGAGAGCGGCGCGGACCTCGATCTGCTGGCGGGTGTGCCGGCCGCATGGCTCGAACCGGGCAGGAACATCCGCGTGAAGAACGCCGCGACCTGGTTCGGTCCGCTCAGTTTGGACCTGGAGTCCGCAGACGGTGAACTGGCCGTGAAGATCTCGCCGCCGACGCGAAACCCGCCGGCGCAACTTCGCCTGCACAACCGCCGCGCGGGAAAGGTCGCATCTGTAACGATCAACGACGCGCCCGCGGCGGGCTACGACGCCGAAAAGGGTGTACTCACGCTGCCGGTCAAATCAGGCGAGATTACCGTCCGCTTCAAGTATTGACATGTTGCGGTGAACTTCAGAAAGAGCACACCCTCGCGGCGGGTGGCCTTGCGCCGATTCTGTTTCAGCTCTCGACTCTGGTTCGGGCTTTCTACAGCGGTTCATCCGGACCCACGTGGCGGGTGATCCGGATGGCCCGGATGCCTTTATACCGGTACAGCCGTCCGGCGAACTTGCTGCGATCCTCGACCTGGACGATCAGCTCCGCCGAGGCCGGTTTGGCGGTGGGAATGATGTCGCCGGGCTGGAGGTTCAGCAGATCATTGACGGTGATGGTCGTTTCGGCGAGGAACGCCCGCAGGTTCACCTCGGCGGTGCGCAGATGCGTGGTGATGCGGTCGCGCTGCTGCTGAGAGCTCGCCTTGCGCTGATAGGCGAGCCAGCTCTGCGTGGCCAGCTTGCCCATCACCGGCTCGATCAGGTTGAACGGAAAGCAGAGGGTCATCGTCCCGGCGCGCGAGCCCATCTTGAGCTCGAGCCCGATGACCACGACGACCTCGTTGGGGGCAACGATCTGGACCAGATGAGGGTTCGACTCGGTCTCGGCCAGCTCGAATCGCACCTGGACGAGGTTGGCCCACACCTCGGTCAGGTTGGCCAGCGCCCGGTCGGTGATCCGCTTGACCAGTCGCCATTCGATGGTGGTCAGCGGCCGCTGCGGGATGAACAGCTCGGCGTTCGAGCCGCCCAGCAGGCGGTCAATGATGGGATACACGATGAGCGGGCTGACCTCGAGGCACAGTTGACCCTCGAGCGGCGAAGCGGTGACCAGATTGAAGCACGTCGGGTTGGGAAGGGAGTGAATGAACTCGCTGTAGGTCAGTTGCTCGATGGTGGCGACACGCACCTCGATGATCGTGCGCAGAAAGCCCGACAGCGCGGCGCCAAAGTTCCGGGCGAAGCCCTCGTGGATGGCCTCCAGGGCGCGGATCTGGTCCTTGCTGACGCGCTCCGGGCGTTTGAAGTCATAGGGGCGGACCTCCGGGTGTCTGGCCGGCGCTGCGTCGGGCGTGGCCTCGACTGCCGGTCCGGCGGGCACGTCCACCGCCGCCAGCAGGGCATCGACCTCGGACTGATCCAGAACCTCTGCCATCCCGAACGCGCCTCCTCCTGTGTGCGCACAGAGAGCCTGCGCCATTATCGGACATTTGCCCCGCCGGTCTTCAGACGGCTCCCGGTTTCCGGCTTTGCCCGTGGGGTGTGACCCTGACTGGGGCCGCCGTCCTGCAGATCCGACTGGCCGCGCCGGACCCCTGAGAGGACAGGGCCTCACCCAGCCGAGGTACCGTCCGGTCCGCCGAAGGCGAGAGTCGCCGCGGCAAACAGGCGGGACCGACGCGTCCTCGCCCCAGAGACCGACCAAACGACGTCAGTGTCAACAGGTGCGGCGGTGCCGGGTTGTCACTCGAAACTTGAAACTCGAAACTTGACACTCGAAACTACCCCCGTGATTCGCGTCCAATGTCCAGCCTGCAAGCGGCGGTATCGCACCATCACGGAGGCCATCGGCCGGACGGCTGTTTGCACCAAGTGTCACCGCACGTTCAAAATCGGCGAATCGCGGCCCCCGTTCGAGTGGAAGTCGATCGACCTGGGCGAGGACTCCTGGATCGGCGTCGAAGTCCCCGAAGAGCAGCCGGAGCGCAAGCACTGCATTATCTGCGATGCGCCGCTGCGGTCGGGGGAGGTGCGATGCCCCGAGTGCGGCGCCAATCAGATTACGGGTGTGGTTCACAAGCGGGCCCCGGTGGCTCCGGTACGCGAGCGGAGCCTGGGCAACTATCTGCCGCTGCGAGCCATCCTGGTCTTTGCGATCATCGGGGGCATCGCTGCCGGGGCGTATCTGGCGATTCTGATGATCGCCCGATCGGCGACGCAGACGGCCGAGCAGCTCGCGGATGAGTCGATCCTGCGCGACGCGGCCAGGTATCTGCGCGAGGGTCGCGACGAATTCACGTTTGCCTCGACGTTCGGCGGGCGCGTCAACGACAAGAATCTGCCCCGGTTTGTGCGCCGGCTCTCGGCGGGAGATGTGGCCGTCCGGCGGGCGACGGCCCTGCTGATCGGCTGCGGCACGATCCGCTCGGTGACGCCCATCGTGGACTGGGCGCGGCAGGCGAACGACACGCAGACTGTCCTGAACGTCCTCGGGGCCATCGGCGCCCGCAGGCTGGTCGAGATGAGCAACACGTCGGACGATGCAGTTCGCCGGTCCGCGGCCGAGGCGATGTGCCTGCTGGCCAGCCTTCCCGCGTCGAAGGAGAGCCTCGAGAAACTGTCCGTCGTGGCCACCACTGCCGAGAAGACGCAGGCATACAACGAGTTGTGCCGGCAGTGGCCCGAAGCGGTGGGTGGGTTTCAATTAGAGGTTTCCGGGACGCCCGGGTCGTTCGAGACATCGGTGGAGCAGGTGGGGCGGATGTTCTACCTGCGGCTGGGCTCGGGCGAGTTCGCGTCGGTCGTGCAGGAACCGCGCCGGTTCGTGATCCCCGTCGAGCACTACTGCGCAGCCACCGGCTCGGCGGTCAGCGCCCAGGCGGTGCGCGACCTCATGCGCGGGACGGTGACGCTCGAGTCTCCCACCGGGGTCGGCTGGGAGGGCTTGATCCAGGCATCCATGAAGCGGGCATTGCAGGGCCCATTGCCGGGCTATCTGCCGGTCGAGACGCCCCCCGCTGACGGGGCGCTGGCCCTGCAGATCCGACTCATTCGTAGTAGGCGATGAGGGGCCAGTGCGGGTATGATCCACGTCGTTTGGCGCGTCCGGCTGAGCGGGCATCGAGGCCGAGGCGATTCAACTCTCCGTCTCGCTTTGCCGATATCACTTAAAGCAGGACCGTACGCCTCCGGTCCGACTCTCTTCCGTCATGAGGAACCCATCATGGCCAAGGCCAAGAAGCGGGCCAAATCCAGGAAGCGCATTGTCACAAAAGCGGTCAAGAAGACCAAGGCCGGTAAGAAGACCGCGCGCGTCCGGCCCCGTCCCAAGAAGAAAGCGGCCGTCAGGAAACCGGTCAAGAAGGTGGTGAAGCGGAAGGCCACCAGGGCCGCTAAAGCCGCCAAGTCGGCGAAGCCGGTCCAGCAGGCGCCGGCACCCGTGCCGGAGGCTCCGCCTCCACCTCCCCCGGCCGAGCCGGTCGTGAGCGTCGCGGAGGATGTCGTCGAGCTGCCGGTTGAGCCGGATCTGCCGACGGAATCCGAGCCGACCCCCTCCGAATCGGCTGAGGATCCCGACGCCCAGCCTCCCATGTAGGGCATTTCGACAACAGAGATCGCAATCACGGTAGATTCATCGCGTGTCCTCCGCAGGGCAGGAGCGCGGGGACGTGGAGTCCTGCGCGCAGAAAAAGACCCCGGAGCCGGCCGGGGTCGATTCTTCCTGACGGTCGATCATCACCCGCAGTGAGAGCCGATCTCCATGCAGATCAGGTGCCTTCCGCCACGGCGGCCGCCGCGGCGGGGGCCTCTTCGCCGGCTGGCTCAAATACGAGGCGCTGCTCGCCGTCGTCGCCGGCCCTGGCGGTGACGATGATCTTGCTGCGGCCCTTGTACTCGCCGCGGAGGATGGCCTCGCTGAGCGGGTCTTCGAGCTTGTTCTCGATCGCGCGGCGCAGCGGCCGGGCGCCGAACTTCTCGTCCGTACCCTGCTCGATCAGGTAATCCTTCGCCGCCTGGTCGAGTTCGAGAGCCAGACCCTGCTCTTTGACTCG
>CAZQEN010000359.1:0-1298 GCA_964591605.1 uncultured Planctomycetales bacterium | reverse complement strand
CTCGACGATGTGGTTCATGTCGTCGTGAGTCAGCTTGTGGAAGACCACCAGCTCGTCCACGCGGTTGATGAACTCGGGACGGAAGTAGCGCTCCACTTCGCCCTGCAGCACGGTCTTCATCTTCTCATAGCTGACCGACTCGTCGCGCTTGCCGAAGCCGAACTCGGCCTGGTTGGTGATGCGGTCAGCGCCGATGTTGCTCGTCATGATCAGGATGGTGTTCTTGAAGTCCACGTGCCTCCCGAAGGAGTCGGTCAGGCGGCCTTCCTCCATGATCTGGAGCAGCATGTTGAACACGTCGGGATGGGCCTTCTCGATCTCATCGAGCAGCACGACGCTGTAGGGCCGCCGGCGGATGCGCTCGGTAAGCTGGCCGCCTTCCTCGTAGCCCACGTAGCCCGGAGGCGCGCCGATGAGCCGGCTGACGTTGTGTTTCTCCATGAACTCGGACATGTCGAGGATCACCAGCGCATCCTCGCTGCCGAACATGAACTCGGCCAGGCACTTGGCCAGATACGTTTTCCCGACGCCGGAGGGCCCGATGAAGATGAAGCTGCCCATCGGACGGTTGGGGTCTTTGAGGCCGCTGCGCGAGCGGCGCACCGCACGGGCGACGGCGCGGATGGCCTCATCCTGGCTGATGACGCGCTTGTGCAGTACTTCCTCGAGCTTGAGCAGCCGTTCGCGCTCGTCGGAGCCGAGCTTGGTCAGCGGAACGCCGGTGATGCCGGAGACGACCTCAGCGATGATCTCGTCATCGACGATGCCGTCGACTTCCTTCGCCCGGTCGCGCCACTCCCGCTGCATCTCTTCCTTGCGGGCGCGGGTGGCCTCGGCCTGGTCGCGCAGCTCGGCGGCCCGCTCGTAATCAGCGTTCTTAACGGCCTCGTCCTTCTCCATCAGCAGTTTGTCGATTTCGCGGTCGATCTCCGCGAGGGCAGGCGGCTTGGTCATCGTCTTGAGGCGAACGGCAGCGCCCGCCTCGTCAATCACGTCGATGGCCTTATCCGGCTGCACGCGGCCGGTGATATAGCGGTTGGACAGTTCGACGGCCTGGTTCAGCGCGCCGTCGGTGATCTGGACGCGGTGGTGCGCCTCGTATCGATCGCGCAAACCCTGCAGAATCTTGATGGTCTCGTCGCGGCCCGGGGGTTCGACGATGATCTGCTGGAAGCGGCGCTCGAGGGCGCCGTCTTTCTCGATGTACTTGCGGTACTCGTCGAGCGTGGTCGCGCCGATGCACTGGATCTCGCCGCGCGAGAGGGCGGGCTTGAGCACGTTCGACGCATCGATCGCTC
>CAZQEN010000358.1:0-7681 GCA_964591605.1 uncultured Planctomycetales bacterium | reverse complement strand
AGGAGGGCACCTATCCGCTGCCCGAGGCCCAGCTCGACCGGTTCTTCTTCAAGCTGATTGTGAGCTATTCCAGCCGCGAGGAGCTCAAGACGATTCTCGACCGCACGACGACCGGGCACAAGCCCCAGATCGAGCCCGTGCTGACGCGCGACGAGATCATCGGCGCTCAGCGCCTCGTGCAGCGCGTGATCGTCGCCCCGCACGTGCAGGATTACATCGTGCGGATCGCGATGGCCACCCACCCGGGTAGCGAGTTCTCGACCGACATGACCAACCGCTACGTCCGCTGGGGCTCGAGCCCGCGCGGGGCGCAGGCGCTGACGCTCGCCGCCAAGGTGCAAGCCCTGCTCGACGGCCGCTTCAACGTCAGCTTCGCCGACGTGCAGAAGATCGCCGTCCCCTGCCTGCGGCATCGGCTGCTCCTCAATTTCGAGGGCGAGGCCGAGAACCTGAGCACCGACGCGGTGATCGAGGATATGCTGAAGGCGACGCCGACGGTGACTGAAAAAGCAGCGTGACCTGTAGCGCCGGGCCTCTGTGCCCGGCGAAGTTCCACCGAAGGTGGAACAAGGCTCGATCATGAAACACTACCGACCCGATCCACAACATCTCTACCGCACCTGGGGGAAAGGCCGCGCCGTACGCCTGGAGGGGTTTAACTACGCGGAGGATGTGCCGATTCATCTGACGATCTGCGCAGAAGTTCAGGTCCTTTCATTTGACGAATTGCCTCAGACGATCTGCGACAGCGTCGAATTCTGCTCACAGAAACTGCGCTACGAACTCTTCTGCTACTGTCTGATGCCTGACCATCTGCACGTGTTGTTGTCTCCCTCCGAATCCAGTGTGAACGTCGGCGATTGGTTGCAGCGATTCAAGAGTTTCACCACCAACTGGTTCATGAGACATTGTGGAAAGCCGCCTTTGTGGCAATTATCCGCGAACGATCATATTTGTCGCGCGACGGAGACGGTTCAAAACGTGGCGCTGTATATCGTCAACAATCCGGTTCGTGCCGGGCTGGTGGAGAGGTGGGACGATTGGCAGTGGACAAAGTTGTTGGTTGAGATTTAGGGCCGCGGCGTCGCAGGAATGAACAGGGGCGTCCAGTGACGGTTGGCGCTCTATCGCCGGGTCACAGGGGCTCAACTTCGCCGGGCACAGAGGCCCGGCGCTACTTCGCCGGGCACAGAGGCCCGGCGCTACAGAATCATGGCAACTGCAACGAAATCAACGCAGTTACTCGACCCCGACTTCATGTCGAAGCTCGAACAGCTCGACATCGTCTCGCGGCGGATCTTTGCCGGGCGGATGAAGGGGGAGCGGCGCTCGAAGCGCAAGGGACAGTCGGTCGAGTTCGCGGACTACCGCAACTATGTCGTGGGCGATGACCTGCGGTTTCTCGACTGGAACGTCTACGGGCGGCTCGAGCGCCTCTTCCTGAAGCTGTTCTTCGAGGAAGAAGACCTGCACGTCAACGTGCTCATCGACATGAGCCGGTCGATGGAGTACGGCAGCCCGGCCAAGGCGCTGTATGCCAAGCGCGTGGCGGCGGCGATCGCGTACATCGGCCTGGTCAACTACAACCGCGTCACGGTGTGCGCGTTTTCGGACCGCTACGGGCCGGAGATGGCGGGCGTGCGCGGGCGGCGGCTGATTCACCAGGTGCTCGAGTTTCTCGGCGATGTCGAGGCCGAGGGTGCGGGCAACATGAGCGGGGCGTGCCGGCACTTCGCCATCCGGCACCCCCAGCGCGGGGTGGTGCTCGTCCTGAGCGACTTCATGGACAAGGGCGGTTACGAGACGGGTCTGCGCTACCTGATCGGGCGGCATTACGACCTGTACTGCATCCAGATGCTCAGCCCCGAGGAGATCGAGCCGACGCTGACGGGCGACCTGCGGCTGGTTGACGTGGAGGATGAGGACATTGCCGAGGTAACGATCTCACGGGCGCTGATCAACCGGTATAAGCAGAACCTGACCGCCTATTGCCAGCAGCTCCGCGACTTCTGCACGCGGCGGGGCGTCTCGTACATGTTCACGAGCACGCAGGTGCCGTTCGATCAGCTCGTTTTGTCGTATCTGCGGAAACGGGGGCTGCTGCGATGAGCGGAAGCATTTCGCGTTCAGCACTCAGCATTCAGCCTCGTGAATCGCGAAATCGCGAAGGTGCGAAAACGCGAAAGGCTTCTTACCACGAAGGCACGAAGACACGAAGAAATGCAGAGAGGCTCTGCCCGCGCAAGACAGTCACTCTTCATTCTCTTCGTGCCTTCGTGTCTTCGTGGTTATCCCGATCTCACCTCGATCTGCCGTGCGCGATGAGGGTCGGAGCCGGGAGGGCGCTGCGATGAACGCGCTCGCTGCATTTCCGACGTTCCTTGCGCCGTGGTGGGTACCGGCGATTGCGGGGCTGGCGGCGATTCCGCCGCTGGTGCTGCTGTATTTTCTCAAACTGCGGCGCGAGCAGAAGGCGGTGGCGTCGACGCTCCTGTGGCGCAAGGCGGTGCAGGACCTGCAGGTGAATTCGCCGTTCCAGAAGCTGCGGCGGAACCTGCTGCTGCTCCTGCAGTTGCTGGTGCTGCTGTGCGCGATTCTGGCCATCGCCGAGCCGATGATGGCGGGCAAGCGCGGAGAGGGCAAGCTCTCGATCCTGATCATCGACGCATCGGGCTCGATGGCCACGAAGGAGGCCGGCGGCCGGACGCGCCTGGAGATCGCCAGGGAGGAAGCGGCCAGGCAGATCGACAACCTGGGCCCTTCGGACCGCGGCATGGTGATCTCCTTCGCGGACCGGGCCCGCGTGCTCTGCGCGATCACGGATGACAAGCGCAAGCTGCGCGAGGCGGTCAGGAGCGTTGCCCAATCCGACGCTTCCGGACGGCTGACCGAAGCGATGCAGCTCGCCGAGGCGCCCTCCTCCGAAGTGGGCGAGCGAAGCGGGCTCGAAGGCGACAACCCGTTCAAGAACCCCGATTACGTTGTGTTCAGCGACGGGCGGCTGGCCGACGCGGGCGAGGTGAAGGTGCAGCGCGGCCGGATGGAGTTCGTACGCATCGGCGAGACGCCTGAGAACTCCGGCTTCGTCACCATGGACGTGCGCCGCGGCTACGAGCAACCCGAGAACGTGAGCGTGCTCGCCCGGGTGCGCCATTTCGGCGCGCAGAAGGTCACCCGCGATGTCTCACTGTTCATCGATGGCGATCTCAAGAGCGTCCGCTCGGTGGAGCTGGCTCCGCTCGCCGGCCCGGACAAGCTCGGCCGCAACGAGCCCGGGGATCCCCACCCGGACGAAAGCGAAGCCACGGTGCCCTTCGAGTTCACGCTGCCGACCGCCGGCCGGGTCGAGCTGCGGCTCTCGGGCGAAGACGCTCTGCCGGTGGACGACCGCGTCTACGCGCTGGTCGCACCGCCCAGGCCGATCACCGCCCTGCTGGTCACGCCGGGCAATCGCTTTCTGCGCCAACTGCTGGGGGCCTTGCCCCTGGAGCATTACGACGTATGGTCGCCGGACGAATACGAGAAAGGCGAGGACGAAAAGCTGATCCTGGACGGGCGATGCAAATACGACGTGGTCATTCTGGACGGGCACTCGACTTCGCGTCTGCCGGCGGGCAACTACATCTTCTTTGCGGCCGTCCCCCTCATCCGCGAGGTTGAGGCGGGGGAGCGCGTCTCCGGGCTGCCGTTCCTGGACTGGGACGAATCGCATCCGGTTCTGCGGCATGTGGCGGTGCAGCCCATCCGCGTGTTCTCCTGGCTGAACCTGACGCTGCCGCGCGAAGCAGTGCCGCTGATCGAGGGGCCACAGGGGCCGGTAATGGCCCTCCTGCGGCGGGAGCGCAATACGTACCTGATCTGCGCGTTCGGCCTCTTTGACGAAACGCGGACCTATGCGAACACCGACTGGTTTCTGCAGGAGGGGTTCGTGGTGTTCGGCTACAACGCCGTCCGATATCTGACCGGAGCAACGACGGTCGGCCAGATTCCGCCGGTCAGGCCCGGCGAGGCGTTCAGTGCGGCGGTCAAAGCGGGTCTCTCGAGCACGACCATCCGGCGGCCCGACGGAACGACGGACAGCGCGTTTGTCCGCGGCGGGCTGGCGACTTACGGCCAGACGGACCGCGTGGGCATCTATACCGTGGCGGATGCGCTGCCCAACGAGGAGGCGCGGGCGGTGAACCTGCTGGACGAAAATGAGAGCTTTATCGCCCCGATGGAGGATTTCCACGTGGCGGCCGGCGATCTGACGACGACCACGGGCGTGGACAAGGTCAACCGCCCGCTGTGGCCGTGGCTGCTGGCCGGATTGGGAGTTATTCTGCTGATCGAGTGGTTCATCTACAACAAGCGTGTCTTTATTTGAGGGGCCGACGAGATTCCGCCAGAAGAGAGATTTGTGGCCATCTGCGACGTTTCAGTAAAACGGGGGCGATCCTGAATCGCGGGGCCGGGCGACTCCCTCTGCAAAAAATCTGCGGAAACCTATTCAAAAGTACTATGGCAAACTTTGAAGAATCTGCTAACATGCTGATGGGTACTATTGAGAAGCCGCTGGCTGGCGAGCCCAGCGGCGACCGGGGTTAGAAGCTGGAATAGCAGATCTTGCGGTACTCTTCTGCCCGGGGCAGATGACACTGTTTCTTTCCCCCAGCTAGGGCTCTCGTGGGGCTGTTGACGTTACAGCTTCCGGAGCCCTCGCCTTTTTTACCGGGCGGGTCAGGGTTCACAGGGGTGTGCATCCGCGGCCGGTTCGCGCGGCTCGAGAATGTAGCCGACGCCGCCGTTGGCGAGCCAGATGTTTTCCATGTCCTGGCGGGCGTAGACGGCCCGGCCCTTCTCGGCGGTCTCCGCGGCCGGATCGTTGACGCAGACATCGCCGTCCTCGGTGAAGCCTGTGATCACGAGCAGGTGGCCGTCGGACTGGCGATACGGGGCGCTGCGGAGCTGGCCCCGCTTCACCTTGATGCTGGCGATGATCGGCTGATCGTGGCTGATGAGGCATTTGACGGCGTCCCAGTCACCGAAACGCCGCAGATAGCCCGGCACGCCGAAGCTGTATGCCCCCTGCACGGCCCGCCACCAGTTGCCGTACAGCTTGTATTCGGGATCCCAGATCCGCCGACAGACGTCGAGGGTGGGATGCTTGACGCCCCGGTATTCAAGTACCATTGAAGTCGAGGTTGGGCTGCAGATGCTTCCGCGGATCTTCTCGTCCTCCCATTTCTGACTGCGGAACGGGACGGGGAGCCGGCGGGCCCACTTCTCCTTCGGGCCGGGGTCGATCCGCCTGCGGAACTTCCTGGCCAGTTCGGCGTCATCGAGGGTGTTGCTGCAGGCCAGGCAGACGCGGCGGATCATGGGACCGGTGCGGCCGTCGTTCAAGCGGAGATGAAACGCATACTGGACCCGATTAAAGCGCCCCTTTGACTGGAAGTAATCGATGTTGATGAAACCGCTGGCATCCTCCATGACTTTCGCCGCGGGCTGGGGGGCATCGCCCCAGGAGCCCAGGTAGTACCACGGGGACCAGAAATCGTCGCTCGTACGGCCCACTCGCAAGAGGACATAGAACCCACCCCCATCGGTATCCACATTCCATGACGGGACGAGGTCATTGAACGGGAACGGCGTCTCGATCTCGCGCGAGGTGAAGATGTAGCCGGTTTTGGCCGGCTCGGGTCCATCGCTCATGACGCCGTGTCCCAGAGGATGGCGGCCGACGAGGAAGAGTTGGCCGGGGAGAAACTCGTCCCGGATCAGGCCGTGCACATCATTGGGCGTGGCCCGGAGGCGGTTGCCCGTACCGCCGGATTCCTCCTCCTCCGGGAGCGAGGCGGGCGGGGAACCGGGCGTCTGGGACAGGGCGAAGAGAAGGATCGTCAGGAAATGGGTCACGAGCACACCTCTCGAGGATGAACGAGCCAGCATAATCGCGGAGCGGGTGTGATCTGGCAAATCGCGTGGCTGTCGGCAACGGCGGGTCTGGCCGTTCTGTCGGGAAACACGGCCAACCTTGTGGTGTCTGCCTGCGGCGGATCTCGGCTGCAGGTGCAGGCGGGACGCCTGCACCACAACCGGCGGCCTCTGCCCGGAAAAACTGCCACGTCCCCCCACGCCCCCGCTGCGGAGGGTGGAAATCGGCCGACGGCGGAGAAAGGTCGGCGGCAGTCTCCGCCAACTCCTCTCTGGACGAGGTTCCGTGGCCGGAGCTGAGTCTGGTACGGCTTTGAACACCCGGGGTCGGCGCGTGGCGAGGACATGCTCGAACCGTCATGCCTCGCGCCGAACCGAGTATTCTGGGAGCCGGCTTGTTCGTGGAGGACGGGGCTCTCGCCGCGATCGCTGCCCCGATCGCAGTGGGAGTCGGTCCCGATATCACCCTGCCGAGCCGGATCGCTATCTGGTTTTCCGCATCCCCGACTCGGGGCTCCTTCGTGGCGAACCATTCAGGTCCTCACCGACGCCTCATCCACTCGCACAGGGCAGGTTTTACGCCCTAACACCTGTACCGGCACCACCACTGAAAAAATGGAGTGTGATTGAAAGGTCCTGACGGTTGCACGCCAATTCCGGTACGGATCCGGTGCTCACTGCCCGAAAGGCGACGTGAGCCCGGATCCATCGCGGGTGACGCGAGTCCTCCCCTCATGCCGGCCGTCGGCATGTCTCGCTGTCGTCCGTCGAGCCATGCAGGAAGCTGTGATAATCCAGGAGACCGCAAATGCTCTCCTCTCGCAAGCAGTCGCTGCTCACGTCGACAATCCGGCCCGGAATGCCCGGCCCTGCAGGAATGACGCTATCGGTGGTTTGGGGGCTCATCACTGTTGCCGGTTCCGCCGGAGTCGCTCGGGGCGCCTGCAATACTCCCGGCCAGCCACAATTCACGATCACGGGAGGTGCGCAGGCACTGAGTTTCACCGGCGCCATTCACCACTGTAACAACACGCAAGAGCTGGGCGGGCCGGGAACGGTCGGACCGGTGAGCTGTGTATCTGAAGGTGAAGGTTTCGCTCATTCGTCGATCACCATCTCGCAATCGGGCTTCAACTTTGTCATCACAGGAACAGCGACCGCTCAAAAAGTTAGTGAGCCTACTGCGAAGAACTTCCATGCCAGGGCGAGCGGAGCCGTGACCGTGCGGGCTGTGAACGGGCCGGTGCAGGTGACCGTGACGAACGATTCTCCCGCCGTGCGTGACGGAGTTGTGACGCCCAATACCTCGAACGACACGTTCATTCTCACTGAGGCGAATGGGCCCATCATTATGGGCGGTGGTTGTTCAGCGGAGGCGGTCGGCGTCGGAGCGAGTTCGACGTGCACAGGCACCGCCACCATCCGGGTGCAGCCCGCCACGCCAGATCCGGTGACCAGCTACGCCTGGGCGTTTCCTTTCGGGGGTCCGTATAACGACGTTGCGAACTGGCTTCCTGACTGCGACTTTCCGCAACACAGCGGCGGGCGGAGCGACACTGCGATTTTTCCACCGGTCGATCCGAACGTGATCCTGGTCGATGTCTCGGGCGCGACGGCGGGCAACTGGATCGTGACGGGCAATTTCGAGACCAGCGGAAACGCCCAACTGTTTTCGACACAATCGAGTCCGCCCTCTCTGGCGGTACGGAGCACAGGGCAGCTCCGGCACATCGCGGGAACGCTCACTTCAGTGAACACGAAAGTC
>CAZQEN010000357.1:0-7728 GCA_964591605.1 uncultured Planctomycetales bacterium | reverse complement strand
ATTTGAGTCTCCCGGCGCGCCGGGACACCTATCTCCCGGAAAAATGGGCACACCCGACAAAGCAGAACACCTTTCGCCTGCTTGTGAGGGCCGGTCGGCGGGCATAAGATGAGAATGAGCATCTCTTCGGGCAGCCGTGCATCCGGCCGTCGTTTCGGGAAAAGTCACAGTTCGTTCTGACGGGGCCGAGTCTGCGAACCCGGCGTCCCCCGCGAGCAGCTCTCGGCCGTTGTGAGGAATCGGCCATGGATAACACTCCCCCAAGCCCTGGCGAGCCGGAAGAACCTTTGACCGACAGCGCCGGCCCGCAGATCGAACCGTTTGGCGAGCCGAGCGCATCGAGCAGCAGCTGGCCGCTGGACCCCCATCTTTCGAGCTACCTGCCTGATCGGGAGACTCCCGAGCCTGCGGCGGATTCCATCCCCGGATACTCCATCGTGCACGAGATCCACCGGGGCGGGCAGGGGGTGGTCTACCAGGCCATCCAGAAAACGACTCGGCGTAAGGTGGCCATCAAGGTGATGCGGGAGGGCCCGTTCGCGAGCAGGCATGAGAGGGATAGGTTCGAGCGCGAGATTCACGTGCTGGCGGCCCTGAAGCACCCCAACATCGTAACGATTCACGAGAGCGGGACCGCGGGCGGCAGTTTCTACTTCGTCATGGACTACATTTCGGGAAACGCCCTCGACGCGTACATGAGCGAAGGCCGGGTCAAGCCGGCGAAAACCGGACGTGTGCGAATCCGGGAAACGTTGTCGCTGTTCAAAAAGATCTGCGAGGCGGTGAACGCCGCCCACCTTCGCGGCGTGATCCACCGTGATCTCAAGCCGGGCAACATCCGGATGGACACGGACGGGGAGCCGAAGATCCTCGATTTTGGTCTGGCGAAGGTGGCACCCGGCGTGCTCGACGACGACAGCATGGCCCAGACCGAGACGGGGCAGTTCCTGGGCACGCCGGCGTGGGCTTCGCCGGAGCAGGCTGAAGGCGTTCCGGGCAAGATCGATGTTCGGACGGATGTGTATTCGCTGGGCGTGATTCTGTACCACATGCTCACCGGCGATTTCCCATACGTCACCATGGGGGGTTTCCGGGAGGTGGCGGACCGGATCATGAACGCGCCGCCGGTGCCGCCGCGGGCCCTGCGCCGGGAAATCGACGACGAAGTCGAGACGATCGTGCTCAAAAGCCTGGCCAAGGAACGGGATCGGCGGTACCAGTCGGCCGGCGAGCTGGCGCGGGACATCGGGCACTACCTGGCAGGCGAGCCCATCGAGGCCAAGCGCGACAGCACGTGGTACATCCTGCGCAAACACCTTCGACAATACCGGCTGCCGCTGGCGGTCGGGGCGGGGTTTGTGGCGATGCTGGCCGTGGGCCTGCTGTTGTCGCTGGCTCTCCTGCGTCAGGCCCGGGTGGCCGAGGCGTTGGCCGCGGCGGCCCGGGACGGCGAGCGGAAGCAGCGTGAGATCGCCGAAGAGCAGGGTTCGCTCGCCCGGAGCCGCGAGCGGATCGCCCAGGCGGCGTACGCGGAGGGAGCGCTCGATCAGGGAACGGCGCTGCATCTGGCCGGGCGCGGTCAGGATGCGCGCGGGGCTTTCAAGCGGGCGCGAGAGGCCCTGCTCGCCGTGGGCCGGTCTCCCCTGCCGGCCGAGGTGGGTCTCTACCGCTCATTTCGGGCGTTCGAGGCCCCGATCAATACGCTGACCGGCCATTCGCAGGGCCTGATGGCGGTGGCGTGGCTTCCGGACGGTCGGCGGGCCTGCTCGGCGTCGGAGGACGGAACGATCAGGCTCTGGGATGTGCGCGGTGGGCGGGAGTTGGAACCGCCCTTCCGCGGCCACGCCGGCGCCGTCCACTGTCTGGCGGTTTCCCGCGATGGCCGGCACCTGCTCTCGGGAGGCGAGGACAGGACGGTGCGGCTGTGGGACATCGAGACCCGCCAAGAGGTCATGGAGCCGCTGCGCGAGCCCATGGGGCAGGTGCGAGGGGTGGCGTTGTCATCCGACGGCCGATGGGCGTTGTCGGCCCCGGCCGACGAGGGGGGGGCGGTCCGCCTCTGGGATCTGCAGAGCCGGGAGCTCAGGTCGCTGCTCCCGGGGGACGCAGACGAGTACACCTACTACGGCGTCGCCTTTTCGCCGGATGGGCAGAGTGCTCTGGCGACCACCTACCAGAAGGAGATCTGGATCTGGGATCTGGCCAGCCCGGAGGCGCCGCGCAAGCTGAGCGGACACCTGGGATACGTCATCAGTGCGGTGTTTTCTCCGGACGGGCGCCGCGTTCTGTCGGGCAGCTTCGATCAGACGCTGATTCTGTGGGACGCCCGCAGCGGCGCGCCGATCCGCAGCTTCAAGGGTCACACGGCGGGGGTGCGCGGCGTCGAGTTCGTCGGCCGGGGCGAGACCGCCTTTTCCTGCTCGATGGACGGGAGCCTGAGGCTGTGGCAGGTGCAGACCGGCGACATGCTGCGCACGTTCGTGGGGCACCGCGAGGGGGTCCGCGGCGTCGCCGTGTCCCCGGACGGGCTCCGCGCCCTCTCGGCGGGCATGGACGGCACGCTGCGGGTGTGGAGCCTGGAGCGAAACGCGGAAGCCCCGCTGACGATGGAAGCCGATACCGTCACGAGCCTCCACGGCTCGCCGGACGGCACCACCTTCGTGTCGGGAGACGCGGATGGAACGGTCAGGCTGTACGACCTGGCGACGTTCCGGGTGCTGCAGACGTTCTCCGGCCACCCCCGGCCGATCGATACGGCGACGGTGTTGCCCGACGGACAACGGCTGCTGACCGCGGATAACCTCGGCGAGTGCCGGCTGTGGGACGTGCTCAGCGGGCGCGAACTTCGCACTTTTCCGGAGGAAGGGCCGGGCGAGCGGCGGAATCTGCGCGGGGGGACCTGGTGTTTCACGAGCGTCTCTCCGGACGGGCGTTACGCCCTGCGTTCGCGGCCGGATCACACCATGGACCTGCGAAGTCTCGATTCGGGCGAGATCGTCCGCCCGCTGCTTCCCGCACGGAGCCGCCACATCATGTGCGTGGTCATTGCTCCCGACTCGAAGCACGCCCTGTGCGGAGACGAGGGCGGCGAGATCCATTACTGGGATCTGGAAACGGGTCAGTGTCTGCTGACGCATCCGGCGGTGGCCAAAACGGCCAGCGTGGACTGCATCGTGTTCACGGCGGACGGCAGGAGTGCGATCACGGGCGGACACGAGTTGCTGCTTCGCCAGTGGGACCTGACGTCGTTCCCGCTGCGAAAGGTCAACGACTTCCTCGGACCGACGCTGGTGGTGGAAAGCATCGGCCTGGGGCGCGGAGATCGCACCCTGTTTTCGGTGGGCCGCGACCAGACCTTCCGGATGTGGGACGTGCCGACGGCGCGTGAACTGAGCCTGCCGGCCCAGTTGCCGATGGACTGCTACGCGCTGGCGGTGGTTCCGCCGGGGGACGCGGTGTTGACCGGGAGCGGGCCGTTCGTGAGCCTGTGGGATACGTCGCGGTCACTGCGGCACCTGGAATTCGAGCCCCGGCTCGAGACGGCGCGGACGGCCCTGCGATCCCATGCAGACGACGGGCCGGCGCTGGCGACGCTGGGCGAGTGGTATGCGTTTCGGGGCGTCGATGACTGGGCAGTGGATCTGCTGGTGCGGGCCCGCGAGACGGGCGTGCCGGTGTCGTCACTGACGCTGGCCCGATGCTACTGGCAGCTCGATCAGATGACGCAGGCAGCGCGCGAGTTCCGGCGGGCGCTGGCAGCTCATGAAGCGCCCGAGAGCTACCTGCGTCTGTGTCTGACGGCCGTGGAGAGCGCGCCGGCGCCGCGACCGACCACCATACCGGCCACGCACGCGTCAGGTGACCATGCACGGCGTTAACAGGGCCTGGCGGGCGATGATCTCGCAACCTCAGGGCTTAGGACGACCGAAGGCCGGGCTTTCGCGGTTGTAGCGATCCACTGCTTTCACCGCCACCTCATCGATCGTCGAGGGCACATCGCAGGATCGGGTGGATCCTCCGAACACCCGCAATGGCCCCCAACCAAGCGAAGCAGGATTCGTATCGTGGAAGCGAACGGCCCACAAAAACACATCGGCCGTATCGGGGTTCGGTTCCCAAGTGGCCTTCTTGCCATCGCTGGTCTTCGTCAGCCAAACGTCGGGGGTTTGTAGTGTGGTTTGGGGCGTGCCGGGGTCCTTCCGGCAGATGGGGACCAGCGCTGCTTCATGATACGGACCCTTTTGGAGCAGTTCTCCGAGATTCTCATCCGGGTTGGATGCAGGGCCGGGGGGCCCGCCGTGCCGCGCCGACCTCAGGGCGCTCCAGGAATAGAAGGCGTGACCTGATGCCACGGCCTGCGGGTTGTTGCCCTGAGCCAGAGCCGTATCGGAGATCTGATCGATGATCACCTCGGGTGGCCAAAGCTGGCCGGTCTTCTCGTGGGGCACGACGACGTAGCAGGCGGCCAGCCCCGAGACGACAATCGGCTTGAAATCAGCCTTCAACGGCAGGTTAATGAGCCACTTCGCAAGCTCGTTCTTGAACTCGTCCGGCGTGCTCTTCTGAAAGTAGAGTTCCGGCACCATGTAGTTGACCTTCCCCTGGGCAAGCCACTTATCAGCCTGCTGATCCTTCCTGCACGGGCTGAGCCCGAACTTGAGGCCGTGCACTTCATACACTTGATGAAATGTAGCCTCTATGAAATCGCCCATGGGCTTGGGGTTGGGATTGTTGGCTGGAGACTTGGATTTCTTCTTGAGCCAACCGAGTCGCTTCTGATGCGGATTGGGCTTTTTTACGGCGGTGGAATAGAGGACAGGCTGCGTGCTTCCCGGGGGCGGCGGCGGCATCACGTGATCGTACAGGAGACCGTCGATCTTCTCGCCGGGGCTCGCGGCGGTCACGCTCGTGGGACTGCCGGCCATCGTGTCTGGCGGAACAGGATCAGGGTAGTAAAGCAACTCCTTGATGATACCGAGAGCATACGTCTGGACGTTCTGGTAGCTGGCATCGAGGAACAACGTATTCTCATCAGGGGAAATGATCACAGGGAGATACTTCTTGTTATCGTCATCGGCCATCTTGTTTGAGCCGTCTTCGACGAGGCCGTCCAGGCGGAAGGGGTTGACCCAGGCATGCAGTTCGAGGCCCTCTTCATGGCAGGCGGCAATCCACCGGGCCAGCGGGTCGTAAACCCTGTTCTGCTTGTCGGGATCCCTGTCGTCACCGTGATTCAGCGAGGCCGCCCAGGGAGGCGGATTCGGGGATGGGGGTGGAGTCCCGGCTTTTCTGTGGATCCGGTCACCGAGCGCCCGGACCTGGAGGATGACGACGTTGCAGTTCAACTCCTTGACGCGGCTGACGACCTCGTGGATTTCGGCGTCCAGCTGGTTCGGATGGAGACCGGGACGGGACGGCCAGTCGAGGTTGAACGCCGTGGTCACGAACACGCCACGGAACTCGCGCACCGGATCGGGGGGGTCATCGCCGGCGTTCTGACCTGAACCGGGCTGACCATCGGACTCGATCAGGCTGCACCCGGCCGGCAACGTCGCGGCGGCGGCACAGAAAACCAGGATGACGTGAAAAGGAACGATTTGGCGGGTACGAGAGGATCGCATGGCAGGCTCCAGAGCCAGAGATGTGAGGGATCGACCGCGGTGATTGTACCAGCGATGCCCACCCATTCAAGCTCAGCATCAGGATGGAGGCAGTTCATGGGGCAGGCGAGCGGGCCCGCCGGAAACGAGCAGGGCTGGTTCCGTTGGGAACCCTGGACCAAGCGACAGGTCCGGCGCGGGTCGCGCCGCAGTGCCTGCGAGCTCACGAAAGGGGAAAAGAAGAGAAACTGGGCGCGCTGGAGAAGGCGGGACGGCGCCCGATGCGGGGATCTGCGTCAAGTTGAGCGGATCGGGCTGACCCCGGGTGGCCGTGCCGCCCGGGCGGAGGGAACTTCAGTCCGGGCGGCCGGCCATCGGTGTATCCACACGGGCGCTCAACCGCCCATGTGGTAGAAGAACTCCTCCTGAACAACCTTGCCGTCCTTGACCGTGTAGAGGGCGGCCTCCTCCATGGCCATGCGTTTCCCGGCCATGGGCCCGGCCTTGGGCGTCACCTCGTAGTTGAACATGACGACGAAGCGATCACCATTGGGCCAGGGGCCGCGGGCCTCGCCCTTGTGGACCTCATGGTTGCCATACCACCACTCGCTCTTGCCGCGGACGGCCTGGATGCCCTCAAGGCGGGCGGGAAAAGGAGGGTGCTCCTGGGCC
The DNA here is from genome assembly GCA_964591605.1 of uncultured Planctomycetales bacterium. Lineage (GTDB taxonomy): Bacteria > Planctomycetota > Phycisphaerae > UBA1845 > PWPN01 > CAYLLT01. The sequence continues at coordinate 1,456 of CAZQEN010000357.1, read as the reverse complement.
TCGATGCTCACAATGCCCGGGCTGTAGAGGGTGTCGATCGCCTCGAGGCCTCTGCCCTGATTGCACAATGCGACAAGTTTCCTGCCGACTTCCAACGCGCTGGCCATGGTTGTGAACTCCCTTCTGCCTGAAATACCGGGATTGGCTGAATCCCCCAACCGGAACGCCCGAGAGAGGAGTGATTGTTGCAGGGTTCGAGGCAGATTTCCAGGCCCATGGGCAGGCGGGCACCCGTCACAGGTGCAAGCCGGCCGGCCGGACCTGCCAGATGGGGGCCGCAAGGGTGGGGATCGGGCTTCGTGCAGGGGATCGCCGCAGGCGCACGGCCCCCCGCCCCACTCGCCCGGGTCAAGCAACCGAGGGAAACGCGGTTGGCGCTGGGTCCCGAGGCTGTGAGGTCAGAGGGTCCGCACGATCAAGCCGTGCCTGTCTATGAGCGTCATCGGCCCTTCGGAGAACGGCCGCGGGCGCACCCCGTGTGCCCGGCCGATCGCTCTCTATTGATCAAATCGAAAAACGTGCGCCGAACCCCTCATGGATGCGCAGAATCAGACCCGGAATCGGCGGCAGAGCACGTTACTTTGCGGGGCGACGGTCAAGGAGCAGGGGCGGAGGCGGTGCGGGCGGGTTGGAGGAAGAGGTGAACCTCAGCCACACCGCCGATGTCGAAGTATTCGAGCCGGGCGGTGTGGGGACTCGCGCCCAGGTCGATTTCGGCCTCTTTTCGCATGGCGGCGTGCTCTTTCCAGTCATCGATCACCAGGCGGCCGTCGAGCCAGAGCCGCACGCCGTCGTCGGCGAACGTGGAGACGCGAAACCGCCCCGCCCCGGTGGTCAGGGATCCGGTCGCGATCATCCCGATGGGCGAGCGGCGGGGAACCTTCTCAGGCATCAACGGAGACTGCCAGTTGAAATCGATCAGGCGGTGATGGATGCGGGCCAGCGGCGGACCCTGACTGGCTGCCCGCCAGCGACGATCCATCTCGCCCAGGTCGAGGGTTGGCTCCCAGGTGAAAAAGGTGATCTCCCAGTCGGTCGTGGACATGCTGTACTTGAGGGCACGGGCGAGCAGGTCGTGGAGCGCCCGTTGACCGACGGCCTCGGGCAGGGCTGTATCGGCGCGCACCGCCCGGGCCACCTCGTGCCAGTCTCCCAGATGGACGAACAGCGATTCGACCAGCGTGGCGGCACGGGGGATGCGCTCGAGCAATTCGCGGCTGGCGGCATCGGCCTGGGCGGCGGTGAGGCGGTCGCGGACGAAAAGCTGGCTGTCGTCTCCACCCGACACCAGCAGAGATCCGTCGGGGCTGAACACGGCGCATCGGACCGGCTGCCCGTACTGTTCTCGGAAGTTGAGCAGTTCGACGCCCAGGTCGACATCCCACAGGTTCACCAGGCCCTCGGAGGTGGCCACGCAGAGCCGCCTACCGTCGGGACTGAAGCCCAGGGCAGAAAT